>JAITRL010000314.1 GCA_031288415.1 Deltaproteobacteria bacterium
CTTCCGCGCCGTACGTAAGCCAGGCGCCTCAGGCGCTTCCGCGCCGTACGTAAGCCAGGCGCCTCAGGCGCTTCCGCGCCGTAAGCCAGGCGCCTCAGGCGCTTCCGCGCCGTAAAGCCAGGCGCCTCAGGCGCTTCCGCGCCGTAAGCCAGGCGCCTCAGGCGCGCCTGCGCCGTAAAGCCAGGGGCCTCAGGCGCTTCCGCGCCGTACGTAAGCCAGGCGCCTCAGGCGCTTCCGCGCCGTAAGGCAGGCGCCTCAGGCGCTTCCGCGCCGTAAGCCGCAGCTTGCCTGCGCCTTAAGCCAAGCGCCGTAGGCGCTTCCGCGCCGCAAGCCAGGAGCCTTAGGCGCTCCCGCGCAGCGGCGCAGGCGTTTCGCCAAGCCTGCGCCGCGGCGCAGGAGCCCAGGCGTTTCGCCAAGCCTGCGCCGACGGATGCGCCATGCGCGCGCCCAGGCGTTTCGCCGGCCTTGCGCCAAGGGCCTTGGCCGCCTCATGCCCTTCTCACTTCCCGCGCCTTGGCCGCCCGCCCAAACGTCTTTCATGTCTTGCTCAAAGGCGGCCCCGGGCTCTTGCGCGGCGGCCCTCCGCATTGCCGCCTCCGGATGCCTCCCCCGCAGGCTCTTAAGCCCCGCTTGCCCGCCGCTCCCTTCCGGTTCCCGTTTTCCCCAAGCCCTGACCGCGTTCGTTCATTTCCGCGCCATATTCCACTTCCCGCCCTTCCGCGCCCTGACCGTATCCCCTGCCGCTCCCCGCGCCCCTGCACGCGGCCCGGCCCTGGCCGAGCCGCGGTTTTCCCGTCAGGTCCGCCTGGCCCGGCCCCCGCGCGGCATCCCCGGCCGGCCCCATCCCCCGCGCCTCAGGGCGCCCGGGAGGCGACCGGCGGCTTTTCACCGGGACTCTCAAGAAGAGTTCCAGAATTCGGAGTTTCAAAATGCGTTCGTCGAAAGAAGTTCTCATCTTGCTTCCGCTCGGGCTCCTGGGCGCCGCCGCCGGCGCCGAGAGCCTGGCCATTATCCTCCTCGCGGCCGCGGCAGCGCTGCCCCTCCTCAGATCGCGCGCCGCCGGCGCCGATTACTGGGAGATCACCCCCGAACAGTATTACGAGAAGGGCATGGCCCTCCTGGCCGGCGACGGGGTCCCCCGCGACCCGGAGCAGGCCGTCGAGGCCTTCCTGGCCGCCGCAAAAAAGGGCCACGCCGGCGCCCAGAGGGAGCTCGGGGTGGCGCGCCTGACGGGCAAGGGCGCGGATATCGAGAAGCACGAGGCCCTGGGCTGGTTCCAGAAGGCCGCGGAGCAGGGCGACCCCAGGTCGATCTACGAGCTCGCCTCATACTACAGCCGCGGCTACGGCGTCCCGGAGGACAAGGCCAAGGCGCTGGAGCACGTGCGGAAGGCGGCGGAACTCGGCTACCCCAAGGCCCTGCTGGAACTCTCGCGCCTGCTCAAGGAAGGGGGCGACGGCCTCGACAAGGACCCCAAGGAGGCCTTCGCGCTCCTGGAGAAGGCAGCCGCCCGGGAGGACCCCGAGGCCCTGGCCGCGCTGGCCGAGGCCTACGAGAACGGGGACGGGACCGACAAGGACCTTGACAAGGGAGGGGAGATCCGCCGGAGGCTTGACGGGCTCTCCAAGTCCTGACGGCCGGGTCCGCAGGGGAGCCCATAAGCCGCCAGCTGTCCCCCCGGCGGCGGCGAAGGCAAGGGCGGGGCCGGCCTGGCCCCGCCCTTGCCGTTTTCCCGGGGGCGCCGGCTGTACCGCGCCAGCCGCGTACGGCCGGCGGAGCCGGGCAGGCCCTTCAAGAGCCGGGCGGAACGCCCCGGCGGCCGGAAAAGCCCTTGCGCGCCCCTGACGGGGGCCTTACTTTTCCGAAAAGGCGCCGGCCCCCCCGGGATCGCGGGGGGGCGCCTGTCGCCCCGCGCTCGCGTTCCCAGCCCGCGCGGAAGCGGCCCGGACTCCCGGACGGCCCCTTCCCCGCGCTTTTTCGGCCTTGCCGGCTCTTGATGCGGGGCTTCCTAAGTGCTATACTCACAAAGTTTTAGCGCCCCCCTGGACCTTTAGAAAAAATTCAATTTTTTCAACTGGTTAAGGAGGCCGCCATCCCAAGCGCCCCCATGCCAAGGTGCCCCCCGCGGGGGTTTCCGGGGCGCGCAGATCCAACCTTGAGGTGAACAGAAAGAATGTCCCTAGTCAGCATGAAGCAGCTCCTGGAGGCCGGAGTCCACTTCGGCCACCAGACCCGCCGCTGGAACCCCAAGATGAAGCCGTACATCTTCGGGGCCCGCAACGGCATCTACATCATCGACCTCCAGAAGACGGTCCAGCTCTTCAAGGTGGCGTACAACTTCGTGGTCACGACGGTGGCCCAGGGCCGCAGCATCCTCTTCGTGGGGACCAAGAAGCAGGCCGCGGACGCCATCCAGGAAGAGGCCAACCGGGCGGGCATGTTCTACATCAACTCCCGCTGGCTCGGCGGCACCCTGACCAACTTCGTGACCATCAAGCAGAGCATCGAGAGGCTCAAGAAGCTCGAGCAGATGAAGGCCGACGGCACGATCAACCTCTACTACAAGAAGGAGATCATCCAGCTCGAGAACCAGATGCAGAAGCTCCGCAAGAACCTGGGCGGCATCAAGGAGATGGACAGGCTCCCCGGGGCCATCTTCGTCATCGACCCCCGCCGGGAAAACATAGCGACCGCCGAGGCCCGCCGCCTCGGCATCCCGGTCGTGGCCGTGGTGGACACCAACTGCGACCCCGATGAGGTGGACTACATCATCCCCGGCAACGACGACGCCATCCGGGCCATCAAGCTCATGTCCTCCAAGATGGCCGACGCCTGCCTCGACGGCCGCGCCCGCTGGGAGGAGCAGGCCCGGGCCGGCGACCGCGACAAGGACGAGCGCGACGGACTGCCCGAGGACGCCCCGACGGCCCACGCCGCCGCGCCGCCGCCGCCCCCGGCCTACGCCGACACCGTCGAGCCCGTGGGCGAGGTCGACTGATCCGGCCCTGCGGCAGGCCGCCGCGGCTGCGGGAAACCCGGCCCGCGCGGCAGGAGGCGGGAAAACCAGCCTGGCCCCTCGCTGCCGGGCGGGCTCCGCCGGGGCCGCAGGCGCGGCCTGCGGCCCCTGAAGCGGAAACAAGGCCGCCCCGGGGCCTCTCCAGCCCCGGGCGCGGCCGCCGCGCCCGGGGCGGAACCGAGACGCGGCTTTCGCCAGTCGCGGGCCGGGAAGACTGAAAGGCCGCTCAGTACCGGCCCCGCCGGGCCTCCGCCCGGAAGCCGCAGGCGGCCCCGGCGGCGGCCGCCATGCGGAAAATCCCCGAATGCCGCCCTTTCCGCGTCAGGAGAGGCCGAAAAGACGAGCAAGCCCCGCGCGGCGGCTCATGAGGAGCCGCTTTTCCGGGATGACATTTTAACGCTCCCGCCAACGGGATAAACCCTGATTACGCCTTGACGGGCCTTGACGGCCTTGACGGCCTTGACGGATGAACGGTTACGGTCAGAAAATGGAAATCACCGCAAAGATGGTCAAAGAGCTCCGGGACAAGACGAGCGCCGGCATGATGGACTGCAAGAAGGCCCTGACCGAGACGGGAGGGGACATGGAGAAGGCCAGGGACTGGCTCCGGGAGCACGGGCTCGCCACGGTGAGCAAGCGCTCCGGGCGGGTCGCCCGGGAAGGCCTGATCGCCACGGCGGTCTCTGAGGACGGCAAGAAGGGCGGCATCGTGGAGTTCAACACGGAGACCGACTTCGTGGCCAAGCTCGACAGCTTCCGGGGCATAGCCTTCAACATCGCCGCCGCCCTGGCCAGGGGCGGCCCCTGCACGGGCGTCGACGACCTCCTGGGCCGCGAGTGCCCCGTCTCGGGGAGGGTCTTCAGCGAGATCATCAACGAGAACACCGCCACCACCGGCGAGAAGTCCGAGATCCGCCGCTTCGCCGTCATCGAGGCCGAAGGGGACTCCTTCGTGCACGCCTACAACCACGCCGGCGACAAGCTCTCCGTGCTGCTCCTGGCCGAGGCCGAAAAGCCCGGCCCCGCGGCGGTCGAGGCGGCCCACACCCTCGCCATGCAGGTGGCGGCCTCCAGCCCGGTGGCCGTCTCCCGCGAGGACGTGCCCCCGGACGTCCTCGCCCGGGAGCGCAAGGTGGCCATGGAGATAGCCAGGCAGACCGGCAAGCCCGAGAAGATCCTGGAGAAGATAGCCGAGGGCCAGCTGGCCAAGTTCTACAAGGCGGCGGTCCTCCTTGACCAGGAGTACATCCGCGACCCGGCCCTCACGGTAGGCAAGTGGCTCGGCTCGCTCAAGGGGGAGACCGGCAGGATGTCGGTCAGGGCATTCGTCCGCTACCAGCTCGCCGAGGAGCTGGAGCAGGCCGACAGTGCCCAAGCCCAGTAGCGCCCCGGCTGCCGGCGAAAGCCCCGGAGGCCAGGGCTCGCCCGGGACCTCCGCAGGGCCCCGGCGCGTGCTCCTCAAGATTTCCGGGGAGGCCCTCCAGGGCCCCTTAGGCTTCGGGCTCGATCCGGACACCCTGGACTCCATCGCCTGCCAGATCGCCCAGGTCAAGGCCCTGGGCGTGGAGACGGGGATAGTCGTGGGCGGGGGGAACATCTTCCGGGGCGAGAGGCTGTCGGCGCGGGGCCTGGGACGCGTGACGGGCGACCACATGGGCATGCTCGCCACCGTGATGAACGCCCTCGCGCTCCAGGATGCCCTGGAGCGCCGGGGCGTGGACACCCGGGTCCAGAGCGCCGTGATGATGACCCAGATAGCCGAGCCCTTTATCCGCAGGCGGGCGGTGCGGCACCTGGAAAAGGGGCGCGCCGTCATCTTCGCCGGGGGCACAGGCAACCCCTACTTCACCACCGACACGGCGGCCGTGCTGCGCGCATCCGAGATCGGCGCCGAGATCATCCTCAAGGCCACCAAGGTGGAGGGGGTCTACGACAGCGACCCCGAGACCTGCCCCGGCGCCCGGCTCTTCCGTTCCCTCACTTACGCGGAGGCCCTCCGGGACAGGCTCGGGGTGATGGATGCCACGGCCCTGTCGCTCGCCATGGAAAACCGCATCCCCTGCGTGGTCTTCAACCTCCGCGTCGACGGCAACATCCTGCTCGCCGCCTCCGGCGGCGCCGTGGGGACCAGGATCGACTGCGGCTGAGGGGGACCGCTGCGGGCGGGGGGAGGCCCCGCACGGAGAAAGACATGCTCGACGACGTGTATTCTGACCTGAAGCACCGGATGGAGAAGACCATTCAGGCCCTGGGCAAGGAACTCAGGCGGATCCGCACCGGCAGGGCCACGCCCTCCATCCTGGACGGTCTCCAGGCGAAGTACTACGGCACTCCCACGCCGCTGGCCCAGATGGCCTCCATCTCCGTGCCCGAGCCCAGGACCCTGCTGGTGCAGCCCTGGGACCCCTCGGCCATCGCGGAGATCGAGAAGGTCATCCTCAAGTCCGACCTGGGCCTCACCCCCCAAAACGACGGCAAGGTCATCCGCATCGGCATCCCTATCCTGAGCCAGGAGCGCCGCAAGGAGCTCTCCAAGGCGGTGGCCAAGAACGCCGAGGAGGCCAAGATCTCCCTGCGCGGCATCCGCCGCGAGGCCAACGAGCTGCTCAAGGAGCTCAAGGCCGCCAAGGACATCTCCGAGGATGACCAGAAGAGGGGCGAGGAGCAGGTCCAGAAAATCACCAACGACTTCTCCGCGCAGGTTGACGTCCTGGCCAAGGAGAAGGAAAAGGAGATAATGGAGCTCTAGCCCCGCGGCCCCCTTCCCCGGAGTTCCCATGCGACTCAGACGCCCAGCCCTCACCCCGCGCGCGATGATGCTCGTCTACGCCCTGACGGCGGCGCTCGTGCTCGTCCACGAGTCCGACCGCGCGGCCTCCTGGCTCGAGGACCTTGGCCGCAAGGGCGACGGGCCGGTTTCCGCGAGGATCCTCGATCTGGGGGCCGACCTCCAGGCGGCCTCCGCCCGCCTGGGCGTAACGGCCCTCAAGGACCGCGAGGCGCGCCTTTTCGAGGCCTTGACCCCCCGCGGCGTCCTCGGCTCCAGGGCAGGGGCCGCGCGCCCCGGCGCGCCCGCGCCGCCCGCAGGCCCCGGTTCCGGGGTCTCGGGACCGCCTTCCGCCTCTCCCGGTTCCGGAGACTCAACCCGGCCCGCCGGCCCTGACGGCAGGTCCTCGGGCCAGCCCTCCGCTGATCCTGCCGGGCCCGCTTCCGCCGCGCCTGCCGTGCCCCCCTCCGCGGAGGCGGCCGGGGCCTCTTCCGCGGGCCCGGCAGGCGGCGCCGCCTCCGGCGCGGCCGCCCTCGCTTATCCGCCAGGGGGGGCGGGGCCCTCCGCGCCCCGCCTCGACCCCCTGCCCTCCGGCCCCGCGGAGGCTTCCCCCAGGCCGGATTACAGGAATATCCTCATCGCCGGGGACTCCTTCATGGTGGAAGGCTTCGGGCCGGTCCTGGAGCGCGAGCTCCGCAAGGTGCCGGAGCTGACGGTCAAGCGGGCGTTCAAGTCGGCCACCGGCCTGTGCCGGCCTGACTTCTTCGACTGGTTCGCCTTCATGGGGACCCTGCTCGCGGAAAACGAGCCCGAGCTCGTGATCGTCTCCCTGGGGGCCAACGACACCCAGGACATCGTGACCGAAGACCGCGAGCGGCACAAGGTGGCCTCCGAGGGCTGGAACGAGGAATACGCCGCGCGGGTCAGGAGAATCCTGGACATGGCGGGCGACTCGGGGGCCTCGGTCTTCTGGGTGGGGCTCCCGATCATGGGCAAGAAGACCTACAACGAGCGCGTGGAAAACCTCAACGCGGTGGTCGCCGCCGCCTGCGGCGAGGCCCTCAACTGCCGCTTCTTCGACACCTGGACCCTGCTCGCCGACGAGTCAGGGAAATTCGCGGCCTACAGGACGCTTCCCGGCGGCAAGCACGAGCGCATCCGCGCCAAGGACTCCATCCACCTCACGGAAAGCGGGGCGGAGATCATGGTCGAGGCGTTCCTCCAGGCGGCAGGCGGCTGGGGCATCTACGGGATCCCCGAAGCCGGGCCCGCCGCGCGGGAGCCTTCCGCCGCGGGCGGCGGAGCCCCCGGCGGGCCGCAGGCCGGCGCCGACGGGTCTTCCGGAGCGGCCGACGCCGCGGACGGCGCAGGGCCTGAGGGAACCGCCCCAAGCCCCGCCTCCGGGGAAGCCCCGGCGGCCGCCCCGGGCGCGGAAGACGGGGAGACGGCCTCCCTGGCCGCCGCGGCGGCCAGGCTCGCCGCCCTGAGGCCCCAGTCCCCCCGGGCCCCGGAGTCTTACCCTGCCGAGGCGATCGCCCCCGCCGCGCTCCTGGAGGTGAACCTCCCCTCGCGGGCCCGGTCCAAGGAGACGAGCTATCTCCTGTGCATCCCCGGACCTGACGACCTGCCGCGGCCCACCGTGCTCCTGCTCCACGGCCCTGACGAGGGGTACCAGGTCTGGCGGGAACGCTTCGGGGGGGACCTGGTGGACCTGGCCCGCCGCCTGAACGCGAACCTGATCATGCCCGACGGGGATCCTTACGGCTGGTACCTCGACAGCCCGGTGAAACGCGACTCCCGCCTGGAGAGCTACATCCTGCGGGAGCTGCTTCCCGACGCGGCCGGCCGCTTCAGGCTGGACCCCGCCAGGGTGGGCCTGCTGGGGGTCTCCATGGGCGGCCACGGGGCCCTCACGCTGGCCCTCAAGCACCCGGAGACCTTTCAGGCGGCCGGGTCCGTGAGCGGCATTACGGTCCTGGAGAGCCACGCCAGCGACCCGGAAGGCTCCGTGCCCTTCAGGCTCGCGGACGTCCTGGGCCCCTACCGCCCCCAAAGCAGGCCCTGGCTGCAGAACGGGGCCTACCACCTGACCAGGCGCTCCCCTCAGGCCGCCCCTGCAGGCAAGCTCTCCCTCTCGGTGGGCCTGGCCGATCCCGTGGCCCTGGCCGAGAACCGCCAGTACCACCGCCTCCTTGAGGACCTCTCCATTTCCCACGACTACCGGGAGCTGCCCGGCGGCGTCCACGGCTGGGAGCTCTGGACCTCCGAGATCCCCCGCCAGCTGGCGCTGGTGGCGGGAAGCCTCTAGGCCGCGCTCCCATGGGCAACCTGAGGCTCATCGCCCCGTATTTCCGCAGGAGCCTTCCCGCGCTCGCGGCGGGCCTCCTGGCCCTGACTGCCTGCGACTTCGGGCAGATGTACACGCCCCTCCTGGTGGGCGGGGTGATAGACTCGCTCGCGGCGCAGGGCGCCTCCCGCGAGCGCCTGCTGCGGCCGCTGGCGCTCATAGTCGGCATCGCCCTGTCGGTGGCCCTCCTGCGCTACGCCTGGCGGCACCTCATCTACGGCTTCTCGCGGAGGATGGAAAAGGATCTCCGGGCGCGCCTCTACGCGCGCTTCGTGTCGCTTTCCGTCACCTGGCATAACCGGAACTCCTCGGGCGACCTCATGGCGGTCGCCACCAACGACATAGAGTCCGTGCGCCTGGCGGTGGGCTTCGGGCTGGTGAGCCTGGTGGATTCCGTGGTCCTGGGGACCGCGGCGGTGGTCTTCATGCTCTCCATCAGCCCCGGCCTCTGCCTGTGGGCCTTCCTGCCCCTCCCCCTCATCAGCATCCTCACCGCGATCTTCGGGCGGCGCATCTTCGACAGCTTCCTGGAGACCCAGAACCTTTTCGGGGCGCTCACCGAGGCTATCCGGGAGCACGTCTCCGGCTTCAAGGTCATCCGGGCGATGGCCTTGGAGGAGCTGGCCAAGGCCGAGATAGACCGCGAGGGCATGCGCTACCTGAGGCGCAACGTCAGGCTTTCCTTCGTGATGGGCCTGTTTTTCCCGTTCCTCAACCTCCTCGCCAACCTGGCGGTGGCCCTCACCCTGTTCTTCGGCGGCCGGGCGGCCCTCCTGGGGGAGATCAGCCCAGGGGAGTTCGTGGCGTTCATCAGCTACCTGGGGCTCCTGGCCTGGCCGCTCATGGCCATGGGCCTCACGCTGGGGCTTATCCAGCAGGGCCTCGCCTCCCTCTCCCGCCTGGCCAAGGTGCTCCGGGCCGAGGAAACCCTCCCTCATCCCCCGGATCCTTTCCCTGAGGCGGTATTCGAGGCGGCGGGCGCGGAACGGCCCGCCGCAGGCAAGGGCCCGGAAAAGCCTAGCGGCGCGGGGGCCGCGGGAAAGCCAGGCGCCGCGGCCGAAGCCGCCTCCGCAGGGCCCGCCGGCGCCGCGGCCCGAAAAAGCGCGCAGGCCTCCGGCCTGACTTCCCTTCCTTCGGCCCCCGGGGCATTCGCCGGGCCTTCCGGCCCCGGCGGCCCTGAGTCCGATGCCGTAAGGCCTGAGGCCCTCCTCCCCTGCCCCCCAGGCCTGGCGGCGGCCCTCCCGGCCCAGGCCGGCGCTGGCGGCGGCGCTTCTTCCCCCGTTCATTCCCCGGCAGCCCGTTTAGCGGCCTCCGCTTCCCGCGCCTCCCTGTCCGCGGCCTCCTCCGCGCCCGCGCTCTTGACGCGCGCCCCGGCTGACGTGTCGCGGCTGCTCCGGGGAGGCTTTTCCGTCGGGTTCTCAGGCGTCTCCTACACCTATCCCGGCAGAGCCGAAAAGGCCCTGGCCGACTTCTCGGCCGTCTTCGACCCCTGCGGCTTCACGGCGCTCACCGGCCCCACGGGAAGCGGGAAAAGCACCCTGGCGTCGCTGCTCCCGGCCCTGCTGGAACCTGACGAGGGGACCATCCTCATCGGAGGCGTGCCTTCCGCGGACTACCGCCTGGAAGACCTGAGATCCCTTTTCGGCTTCGTGCCGCAGGATGGGCACATCTTCACCGGGACCCTCCTGGAGAACATAGCCTTCGGGAAGCCGGAGGCGTCAGCTGCCGAGGCCCTGGCCGCCGCCGAGGCCGCAGGCCTCGCCATGGACCCGCGGGTCTTCCCGCAAGGCCTCGGGACTCTGGTGGGCGAAAAGGGCATCACCCTCTCCGGCGGCCAGAGGCAGAGGGCCGCTCTCGCCAGGGCCCTGCTGCTGGACCCGCCCTACCTGATCCTGGACGACACCCTCTCGGCGGTGGACGCCAACATCGAGGACGAGATCCTCAGCGCCCTGGGGCGCCTCCGCCGGGGCCGCGGCACCCTGATCATCAGCCACCGCGTGACCAGCCTCAGGCGGGCCGGGACCTTCCTGGTCCTGGAAAAGGGGGTGCTGACGGCCTCCGGGAGCTTCGCCGAGCTCGCGGAAAGGCCGGGGTACTTCAAGCGCATAGTCGATCTGGCCAGCCTGGGAAAAGACCCTGGCGCAGGCCTCCAGGATCAGGAGCAGAATCAGAATCAGGCGGGCGCCGGGCGGCCGGATTCCCGGCCGGAAGGCCGCGGCCGGCCGGCCGCGCCTTCCGCCTGGGCGGCCGCCGAGTTCGTGGCGGAGGCTGCCGGGGACGCCGCCAAGGAATCAGGGGCCGAAGGGGCTGCGGACGCGGCCTGCGAGCTGGCGGCCGAGGAAGGGGCCGGCCGCCTGGCGGAGGAGGCCGCGGACGATGCGGCGGCGGCAGGAAATCCCCCCCCGGCCGCAGGGAAGGCGCCCGCCGGGGAAGGCGGGGCCGCCGGGAAAAGCCGCGCCTCCGGCGACGGCGGCAAGGCCGGGAAACAATGAACGAGGACGACTACAGGCGCGTCACCCGGGGGGATCTCAAGCTTCTCCTGTCGCTCTGGCCGGTCACGCGGGACTTCCGGCCGCTCCTGGCAGTGGGCATCCTCATGATCATGCTCAACTCCGCCATGAGCATACTGCTTCCCTACCTCACCAAGGTGGCCATCGACAGCTATATCCTCCCGCTGTCCTGGAAGATCACCGCCCCCTCCCCCGAGGCGGTGCCGGAGGGCCTGCGCTCGCGCCTGACCTCCGCCGACTTCGAGCCCAGCGGGAGGGAGGGGGTGTATTTCCTCTCCCCCGACGCCATCGAGCGCGTGGACTCCCGCGAGGAGAGGCTCCTGAGGGAGGAGGGGTACCTGGACAGGGAGCGCTATTACCTCAAGCGCGCCACCGCCTCGTTCCCGCAGTGGGAACTCGAGGCCCTGGCCTCCCGCGCCGGGGCCCTGGCCGAGCTCTTCCCGGGGATGCTCGCGGTCCCCGAACGCAGCCTGCCGGTGATGGACGGCGCGGCCCTCATGGTGCTGCGCGGCCCGGACCTGGACGGCCTCAAGATCCTCGGGCTCGTCTTCGGGGCCCTCATGGTGCTGGGATACTTCTTCGACCTGGGACAGCGGGTGATCCTGGAGGCCTCCTCCCAGAAGCTGAGCCTCAACCTCAGAAGGCGCGTGCTCGACCACCTCTTCGGCCTCTCCCAGGGCTACTTCGACCGCCAGGAGGCCGGGAGGCTCACCTCGCGCCTCACCTCGGACATCAACAACATCAACTCCCTCATCAAATCCACCTCGGCCTCGTTCTTCAGCGACCTTTTGAGCCTCGCCGGGGTGGCCGCGATCCTCTTCATGCTCTCGCCCAAGCTGGCCGCCGCCACGTTGGCCATGACCCCGGTCGTGGCAGGGGTCTCCTGGTACTTCAGCCGCATCGCCCGCGACCAGCAGCGGGAGATGCGCGGGAAGATCTCCGAGATCAACCAGTTCTTCGCCGAGACCCGCGCCGGCATGAACGTCATCAAGGCCTTCCGGCACGAGAAGGCCTCGGCGGCCTCCTTCGGCGCCCTCAACCTCGCCAACTACGAGGTGGGCTTCCGGCAGGTGCGCTCCATGGCTGTGTTCCTGCCCCTGGTCGATCTCATCGCGAGCCTGGTCCTGGCGGTGGTGCTCTGGGCCGGCGGGCTCATGGCCCTCGACAACGCCGTCAGCCTGGGGGTGCTGGCGGCCTTCGTGGGCTACGCCAACCGCTTCTTCGCGCCCATCAAGGACCTCGCCGAGAAGGTCAACACCTTCCAGTCGGCCTTCGCCTCCCTCGAGCGGCTTCACGCCATCTTCCAGACAGACGAGCGCACGGTCCCTGAGGAGCCGGTCCTCAAGCCGAAAAGCCCGGGGGGGGCCGTCAGCTTCCGGGACGTCTCCTTCCGCTACTCCGAAGACGGCCCGCTGGTGCTGGACCGCATCTCCTTCGAGGTCGCGCGGGGGGAGACCCTGGCCATCGTGGGCGAGACCGGGAGCGGCAAGTCCAGCGTCATCAGCCTCATGCTGCGCTTCTACGACCCCGTGTCCGGAAGCGTGCTCTTCGACGGCGAGCCCCTGCGGCGCCTCGATCTAGCGGCCCACCGCAAGCGCGTCGGCCTCGTCACCCAGGACGTGTACCTCTACTCCGGCACCGTCATGGACAACCTGCGGCTGGGCCGGGCGGATCTGACCGAGGAGCGGATCCGCGAGGCCGCGGAGAAAGTCGGCGCGGCGCGCTTCATCGAGCGGCTCCCGGCCGGCTACGGGGAGAGGCTCGGCAGCGAGGGCCGGAGCCTGTCAGCGGGCCAGCGCCAGCTCATCGCCTGCGCCAGGGCCCTCATAGACGCCCCTGACGTCATCATCCTCGACGAGGCCACGGCGTTCGTGGACTCCGAGTCCGAGCTGCTCATCGCCGAGGCCATGAACACCCTCTTCGAGGGCCGCACCTCCGTCATCATCGCCCACCGCCTCTCGACCGTGAGGCGCGCCGACCGCATCATGGCCTTAAGCCGCGGCAGGATCGCCGAGGAAGGGAGCCACGCGGAGCTCATCGCCCGCAGAGGCATCTATTACCGCCTGGCGCAGCTCCAGGGCCTGGGCTCCCCAGGGGCCGCGCAGTGACCGGCGGCGGCGCCCCTGAGCCCCCCGGCAAGGGGCGGGCAGGCCGCATCACTCCGGGCCGCGAGGGCCGCGGAGGCGAGGCGGGAACCTGGCAGGGCGAGGGCCAGGGCCAGGGCCAGGGCGAGGAAAACCTAAGCCCCAAGGCCCGGAAAGAGAAAAGCGAAGCCTCGATAAGCCAAAGCCCGAAAAGCCGAACTTCCCAAGTCCGGAATTCACGCGCGCCGGAAACCGGCGGCCCGCGCCCCGCGCGCCAGGCCGGCCCTGGGCCGTATCCCGGCGGCATGGCCCCGGAAGGCCGGGACTGTTCCGGAGACGTCAGAGGCGGCGGAAGCCAAGCCGGCTCAGGACAGGCGGGCGGCCGGGGCCGGGGCGCAAGGGCCAAAGGACCCGGAGGCCAAGGCGGCTACGGAAGCCAGGGAGGTTACGCGGGCAGGAAAGGATACGGAGGCCAAGGCGGCTACGGGGGCCAGGGAGGTTGCGCGGGCAGGAAAGGATACGCGGGCAGGAAAGGATACGGAAGACAAGGCGGCTACGGGGGCCAGGGAGGCTACGGAAGCCAGGGAGGTTGCGGCGGCCTGAGGGGAGACGGGGGACAGGGGGGTCACGAGGGCAGGAAAGGGTACGGGGGCCGGGAAAGCGGCGCGGCGCCAGCTTTCCGCAGGCCCCCCGCCAAGAAAATCCCCGTCAGGATCGGAAGGCTGGGGTTGCCTTACCTGCCGGAAGATTACGATGCCCGGCGTGAGACGGCGCGGAAGCCCCTGCCGGCCGGGGCCGCCGGAAGGCCGCCCCGGCTTCCCGGCTCGGTCGGCAGGCTCATCGAAGAGTCGGTGAATTCAGGCTACCTCCACTTCCTCGCGCGCTCCAACAGGCTCTACAGGATTTTCTCAGAGGTGACAGGCCCCGAGTACGCCGGACGGGTCTTGCCCTACGGCGTGGAGCTGGGGCTGCTCCACGCGCGCGTAGACTCGCCGCACCTCCTGGAGAGGTGCCATTACATGAAAAAGGAATGGATAAGGGACCTCAACCTCGAGATGGGCGAGGATCTCGTGACCGACATGATCTTCAGGGTGCTCCCTCCCGGAGCCCCGGACCCGGAGCCCAGGCCGCCCGAACCCGTGAAAGGCCTTCCGGACGATGAGGAGTGGTAGCGGCCCGCCCGTTCGCGCTGACATCCGTGAGGCCGCGCAAAGGCAAACGCGCCCTGAGGACCGGCGTGAAGCCCGCGCGGCCCTTCGCGGGAGCCGCCGCAGGGGGCGCTTCCGGCGCGGGCCGGGAAGGCCTTCAGGCCCGGGCCTGAGGCTTAGCCGTCGGCCGGCTCAAGAGGCGCAGAGGTTGCAGGAGTCCGAGTCGCAGGTGAGGAGCGGGCTCTCGGCGGGTCCGCCATCCTTCCAGAAGGGGGACAGGGCCCTGAGCTTGTCGACGATGGCGGGGAACTTCTCCAGGGCGAAGTCCACCTCCTCCTCGGTGTTGTAGGTGCACAGGGAGAGCCTGATGGACCCGTGGGCGGCGGTGAAGGGCACGCCCATCGCCCGGAGGACGTGGGAGGGCTCCAACGACCCCGAGGTGCACGCGGACCCTGAGGAGGCGCAGATGCCGAAGTGCGAGAGGTGGAAGAGGATGGACTCGCCCTCGATGTACTCGAAGCTGACGTTGGTGGTGTTGGGGAGGCGGCTTGCCGTGTCCCCGTTGACCATGGAGTAGGGGATCTTCAGCAGCCCGGCCTCCAGGCGGTCGCGCATGGCCTTGACCCGCGTGTTCTCCTCCGGCAGCCTGGCCTGGGCCAGCTCTGCGGCCTTGCCCAGCCCCACTATGTAAGGCACGTTCTCGGTCCCCCCGCGCCTCCCGTGCTCCTGGTGGCCGCCCACCATGAAGGGGGAGAACTTCAGGCCGCGCCGCACGTACAGCGCCCCTATGCCCTTGGGGGCGTGGAGCTTGTGGCCGGCCAGGGAGAGCATGTCTATCTTGGTCTCCGACAGCGTCATGGGGATCTTGCCCACGGCCTGGACCGCGTCGGTGTGGAAGACCACCCCCCTGTCCCGGCACATCTCGGCTATGTCAAGGACGGGGAAGACCACCCCGGTCTCGTTGTTGGCCCAGTGGATGCTCACCAGGGCCGTCTCGGGGGTCACGGCGCGCTGGAGCTCGTCCATGTCCAGCCTCCCCAGGCGGTCGACGCCCACCTCGGTCACCGAGTAGCCCAGGCGCCGCAGAAGCGGGGCGTTGTTGATTATGGCCGAGTGCTCCACGCGGCTGGTGACCAGGTGCTTCCTGTCGGGCTGGGTCCGCAGGGCGGACCAGAGGGCGGTGTTGTCGCTCTCCGTGCCGCAGGAGGTGTAGACCACCTCCTCGGGCGAGCAGCCCAGGAGATCCGCCAGGCGCTGGCGGCCGAGCCTGATATGGGCCGCCACCTCGCCGCCCTTGTGGTGCATGCTGGAGGGGTTCCCGTAAAGGCCCTTGAAAAAAGGCTCCATCGCCTCGAAGACCTCCGGGTCCACCTGGGTAGTGGCGTTATTGTCAAAATATATTGTAACCATGTTGGATTGGTGATACCCTCCTCTGTTATAGGGGATATTAGCGCCCGTAAAAGCCGGGAAAGCCGGATAAGCCGCCGTCCCGGCTCCCGAAAGGAGCCGCGCCCCGGGGGCGCGCCTGCCGGGGCAGCGCCCGGCTCGTCTGTCAAAAAAACAATGCCCTTCCTGCGGCGAAGGCGCGGGCCTCCGCCCCGTGCCGTGAGCGGCAGGCGGCGGCCGGGGCCTGCGGAGGGCCGCGAGTCAAGGCCGGGTGACCGGCGCGCCCGGGCCGCGCCCGCGCGGGAAGGATCACGCGGCCTCACGGCCACGTCCCGCAACGGGGCCCGGGGGCCTGCGGCCCGTGAGGGGCCTGCGGCCCGTGAGAGGCCTGCGGCCCGTGAGGAGCCTGCGGCCGCGCGAGGCCGCTCCGGGTGTGTGACTGGAAAAGACAGCGGCGGGACACGCCGCCCCCGGTTCTCGTGAGGTGGCAAGCCGCAGGGCCCATGGCCAGCGGCGGGAAAGTTGACGGCGCGCAAAAGCGCGCGAGGCCTGCCCGCGCCCAAGAGGGGCCGCGCGCGGAGCGCGCTGGCGCGGCGCTCCCCGAAGGCGTTCGGGACGGGCCCCCCGAGGGGGGAGGGTCCGGCGCGGGCCCTCCCCCCTCGGGGGGGTAAGCGGGGGCCGTCAGGCGTGGTATTCCTTGACGACTATCTCCTTGTCCACGAGGGCGCGGAGCCGTTCCGTCACGAAATCCGCCAGGGTGGCCTTGGAGGCGGGGCAGGAGGCGCAGGCGCCCTTGAGGGTGACCAGCACCTCGTGGCCGTCCACGTCCACCAGCTCTATGTCGCCGCCGTCGCGCATGAGGGCGGGGGCTATCTCGGTGCTGATGGCCTCCTCGATGAGCTTGATGCGCTTGAGGGCGGTCATCCTGGCCGGCGTCTTGGAGTCGGGCGCGGCCTGGGTCTGCTGGTGGAGGATGCGGGCCAGAAGCTCCTCGAGCTTCGGCTTGCACTGCCCGCAGCCGCCGCCCGCCTTGGTGAACTGGGTGATCTCCTCGACCGTGGTGAGCCTGTTGACCTTCACGACCTTCTCGATCTCGGCGTCCGTGACCCCGAAGCACTTGCAGACGAGCTCGCCCTGGGCCGACTTCACGGGCACGCCGCGGTAATTGGCGACGGCGGCCTCCAAAGCCTCCTGGCCCATCACCGAGCAGTGCATCTTCTCCCTGGGGAGGCCCCCCAGGTACTCCGCTATGTCCTGGTTGGTCAAGGCGAGGGCCTCGTCGAGGGTCTTGCCCTTGATCATCTCCGTGAGGGCGGAGGACGAGGCTATCGCGCTGGCGCACCCGAAGGTCTGGAACTTGGCGTCCTCGATGAGGTCCCGTTCCTTGTCCACCTGTATGGTGAGCCTCAGCGCGTCGCCGCAGGACAGGGACCCCACCTGGCCCTCGCCGTCGATGCGGGGCACCACGCCGACGTTCCGGGGGTTCTCGAAATGATCCATTACTCGATCGGTGTATTCCCACATGTTGACAGCTTCTCCTTGACGGCCGACCGCAGGGCGGGGGCCCTGGCGGCCTCCGTTTTCCCCGGTGGCTATATCCCTCGTTATTATAGCTTCAGGGCCGGGCGCCCGCAACACTGAAAAGGGCCACTGACGGCCCCGGCCCGGCGGCAGGCTCCGGGGCGGGGAGCCGGCAAGGCTTCAAGGCCCCGTTTGCCGGGCCGGGCCCGCCAGGCGGTCATGTCGGGGCTCCCTGGCGCGGCAGGCTTTCGTTATTCAAGGTCCCCAAGCGCGCCCGGCGCACAAAGCCCGCACGCGCGGACGGCCAGGCTCCCCGCGTCTGCGGGCTCTGAGGGCTCTGGAGCGCCCGGGGCGACGGTTCACAATACGGGCGCCGCGCTTTGTCAAAAAGTAATCACGCCAGGGCGTAGGGTCAAGGGCGAAAGCGCCTCACTAAATTCTGAACAGCCGCAGCTGCCCTTGACCGCGCGAACGCGGCCGGAAAAGGGCCGCGAAGGCCGGACAGGGATTGAAAGGCGTCGCGGGCCTCAGACATTACTGGCAGGCCGAGGCCCTGGCGCCCAGAGAGCGGCGGACGGCTCGGAAGAGGCGGGCGGCTGGCCCGGCTAAAAGAGCGGGAAAAAGCCGCGCGCGGACAGGGCCGGGCGGGAAAAGCCTCCGCGCGGCCCCCCCCTGCGGCAACCCGCGCCAAGGGCGACAGGGCGCGGAGACGCCCGCGAGAAGTTCCTAAGGCTTCCGGGGAGGCTCGTAAACCGCCGAGGGCTCGGCCGCCGCGGCCTTGATAAGGACGGGGGTCTTGGGCTCCCTGCGGGGGACCGGGAGGGCCGCCGGCGCTCGGCTGGCCGGCAGCCTGTCGCCGGGGGCGGCAAGAGGCCGCGCCGCAGGGAAAAAATGCCCGGGGGCAAGGGCCGGAAGCATGGGTTCAGAACGCGCCGAAGGAGGCATGGCGCGGGCTGTCAGCCTCAGGCTGCCTCCGGGCCGGCGCAGGGCCGGCGGGGAGGCCGGATCTTTCCGGGCGGGCGCGGCGGGCAAGGCGCGCGCGTGAGGGACTCCCGGCCTGGAACGGGCGGCCGGGGCCTCTCCGCCAAGGCGCCGTACAGGAGGCGGCGGGGCGACTCTCCCGGCGGGCGCCTGGGCGCCGTCATGGCGGGCCATGGCGGCGTGGCGCGGCCGTACGGAAGGCGTGAAGGCAGGGCTCCTGCGGCTCGCCTCGGGATACTGCGGCCCCACGCGCTGGGCGGGGGCGGCGGGCCTCCTCCTCTCCGCGGGGTAAGGGGCGGCCGGCCGCTCGGCCGGAAGGTTGGAGGGGGCGGCCGGGCCCCGGCCCTCCGGGAGTAAAAGGAGCCTGCGGCCGAATGCCGACATGAGCATGGTGAGCCTCCTGGGAAGAAAGCCGGGCCAAAGTCGGGCCGGGCAGGCGACGAATGCAAAGAGCCGGCAGCCATTATACCGCCTTTCGGGAGAGGGATAAAAAGCCGGCGAAAGGCGCGTGGCGGGCTGAAGGCCGGGGCGATGAGCTGGCGGGAAAGGCGTGAGGAGGCATGAGGAAAAGTCTGAACTGGAAATAAGGGCAAGCCGCGGGGCGGCATGAGGAAAAGGCGGGAAAGGGAAGAAGGCAAGCCGCGAGGAGGCATGAGGAAAAAGCGGGAAGGGGAAGAAGGCAAGCCGCGGGGCGGCAAGCAGGGCGGCGGCGTGAGGCGGAATAAACAGGCGGCGGTCGGCGTTCTGATGAAGGCGGCCCGGAAAGAGCATGATGCTGAGGCGCGCCGAAACCGGGAACAGGAAGAGGAGTGAAACGTGACAGCGGCTAACGGAGGAAAAGAACCGGAGGCGCACGGCCAAGGGAGCGGGGCCGCCTCCGCCGGCGCCGGCTGACCGGCAAAAGGAACCGGAAAGCGGGCAGGAGAGGCGCCGCGCGGCATGAAAAAGCCCGCCTGAAGAAAATAAAACGAAAGCGATCCCCAGGCCCGCAGCCGACGTCTCCGCCTGGCAATCCTGAGACGCCCGCGGCATGACCGGCCGGGACAGCAAGAGAAGCCGGGACAAGGCTCGCGCTCCGCAGGCCGCGGACGGGGCTTCTCGCCCTGCGGCTCTTCAGGCGGGCGCAGGCCGCTTGTGCGTAAGGATCGCGGCGGCGCGGCTTGATTTCCGAAGAGACCGCAGGGACGGCGCTGGGGGGCCGGCAGGCGGCTCCCAGTGGCTGAGAAGCGGAAAAAGACAGCCCGCGCTCAGGCTACAGCCGGCATGGCTGAAGCCTGAGCGCGGCGCTGGCGGGTTGAAGGGAGGAAGAGGACGGCAGGGAAAGGCGAGGCCGGCCCGGCCGGGTTTCCGTGGAAAGAAACGAAGTGCGCCGGCACGGTCCGGAAGGTCCGGGCCCAAGACAGGGGACGGATGTCCCGTCGCGGGTGAAACGGCAGGCCAGTCGTCCGCGGTCATCTGCCGGCGGAGGAGGGAGTGGCCGGAGCGGACGATGGAGTGAACGTGAGGCCACCGCGAATGGGAACGGAAACAGGGCTCGGCTGCGCGCAGGAAGGGCGGCCGAAGGCGGAAAACGGCCCGGAGCCGCGCGCGCGGCCCAGGATCATGAAAAAACAATCGGGAAAACCGCTACAGGCAGCGGAGAGCCGTAAAAAATGAAAAGCGCCGGCGGCCGGGGGACAGGCCTCATCGGGCGGAAAAAACGCGCCCGGCCGCAGGGGCGGAGCCGCGCGCGGCGGCCGCAGGCCGTCAGCCGCAATGGGAGCCTGGAGCGTGAAGACGGCCGCTCGCCCGTGGGCGTGTTCACGCTTGTCCTTATCGCGTAAAGGTTGCAGAGCGCAATGTCAGGTTGGCCTTGACCTTGGCGTCGTGATTACCGGAAAACAGCCGTAAGGCGAACCTCACGCTAAATATAAGCGAAATCAAACCGCGGCGAAAATAATTCCGCGGACCGGCAAAAGAAACCTGACCGGGCAAAAAAAAATTTTTTTTAGGCCGCGAAAGGCGCCGAGGGCGCGGGAGCGGGAAAAACAGTTCAGCCGCCGGGCTCAGGCGTCGGGATATGGAAATATCATCTGAATATTTGGCGTATAATTCAGGATCATTAGGAATTATATCGCTTATATTAGCCTTAAAGAGGATCAAAACACCCTTAAAGAGCGCGGTAGCCCCTGGTAATAGGCTTATTCGCCGTAAATTAGTCTCTGATGGGATCATGTAGTTCTTTAGACGAAATTTTATGATTGTAAAATTTAAGCTGTATCGCAGATAAGATGCGGTTAGGAGATAAGAAAGCCAACATGGCCTGAGGATCCTGATGAAAATTATCAAAAAATTGGAAATCAATGAGAATCAATGAGGAACAGTGAAGAACAGTCAGGATAAATGTCGGGTATTTCGCGCCGCTCAGAGGCCTGCTCTAAACACCTTGAACAACAGTGAGACATAATCAAGGATTATTACAGTGAATTAAAGGAAACAGAAAGGGAAAAAAACGCAAAGATTCCAATCCTGAGCGGCATGGAATCCGGCGGCAGGCCTGGCTGCGGGCTTTTCGAAACCGCGCACGGACCTGCCTGTACGCCGCCGGGCAGGCATGAATAATGCCGTACGCGGCGGTCAGAATATCCTGGAAGGCGCTTCCATTTTTTTCGCGGGCGTCGTAACATTCCTCGCGTAAGGCGAAAGAGGCGCGCAAGCCGGCGGCGCTCCGGCCCGGCTCGGCGGGAAAAGGCGCCGCCGGGAGATCGGCCCCTTCGCTCCCCATTTTCCGCCGCGGCTCCACGTATTTCGCGCGGCCGCCTCGCCGGCGCTCTTTCGGCGCGGCGCGGCACGGCGCGGGCCCAAGCCGCCGTCAGGCGCGGCAGCCGGCCATGCGCCTCTTGCCGCGCGCGGACAGCGCCGGTTCCGCCTTCTTCCGCGCCGTCCTTGTGCCGGGCGCTTCCGGCGCCGCTAGCCTCTGCCGGTCTCGGGGCCGTCGCCTTCGAGCAGGTGGCTTTTCAGCGCCGAAAGTATCCTCTCGCGCGTGCCCGGCTCGTACTTGCCGTTCAGGAGTATCACGAAGGACAGCGGCTCGTCGGGCCTTCCGGGCCTCTCTATGTAGCCGGCAAGGGTCTGTATGTCGGTCATGGTGCCAGTCTTGTAGTAGACGGTGCCGTCAGTGTCGCTTTTGATGAGAGTCCTTGCCGGCTCAAGCACCCTGAGCACCTCCGACAGCTGGCGCGCCGTGAGGCGGTTGTTGCGGGAAAGCCCGCTCCCCTCCACCAGCGTGAGCTCCGGCAGCCTGTACTTCCTGAGGAAGTCCATGACGACGTCGCGCCCCTTCCCGAAGTCTCCGGGAGGCCCGTAAACCTCGGCCCCCATGGTGAGGAAGATCTGGTTGGTCATGAAATTGTTCGAGTATTTCAGCAGTTCCCTTATCATCTCCTGCAGGTTTTTCGTCGAGAGATGCTCGTACAAAAGGCGCGCCGACGCTGGAACCTCGCCCCCGGCGGAGACCGCGCCCGTCACGTTCACGCCCCTGCGGATCAGCAGCTCGCGCAGGATTTCCGCCCCGTTAGTCTCCGCCGCGCGCGGGCTGTCGGATATGTTCAGGTAGACGGCCCCGGCCTTCCGCTTGCGTTTCCCGGAGGATCCGCCGTTGCGGCGCGCGATTTCCATGGCCGTCGGGGTGAGCGGCGTGCACGCGTTGGATTCAACCATGCCCGCCTTCCTGTCGATAAGATAACTGACGGTGTTGAAATTCACTCCGAACGCGCTGTTGTAGGCGTCATACGGGTTGTTGGTGAACGTGACGCCGTCGCCCACCACGCCCTCCTCGAAGAAGGAGTCGTCGACGCGGATGTCGCGGACGTTCGACAGTCCCTTCAGCTTGAGCTGATCGGCCAGGAGGCATATCTCCTCCGACACGAGGTAGGGATCGCCGTAGCCCTTGATCCAGAGGTCGCCGTTTTCGTCGAGGTAGAACCCCGTGCGGAACCGGTAGCCCGGGCCGAGGGCGGCGAGGGCCGCGGCCGAGGTGACGAGCTTGAGCACCGAGGCCGGGACGTAATCCCTGTCGGGGTTCAGCGAGAAGAGCTCGCTGGGCTCCCCGCGGCCCGCGTGATGGTCCACCACGAGCACCGCCCCCTGGCCGGCAAGGGCTTTCACGTTGTCGGGCCACGGGAGCCGCTCGGCCGCCGGTATCCTGGACTTCCTCGCCCTGCCAGGGCTTTTGCGGGGCGACTTGGAGGACCTGCGCGCGGCCGGCTTCCTCTTGCCTTTCCTGGATGATCTGCCGGACTGGGCCGAAAGCCCGTCCGGCACCTGAGTCTGTCCGGCCTTCAGGGTGACCTTCAGCGGGGCGGCCGTGTCCGCCGCGGGCGCCGCAGGCGCGCCCGCGAACAGCGCGGCCGCCAGGAGCGCTGCCGTCAGGAGCTTCATATGGCTAACGAACTTCGTGCGCGTCATCGTCATCGTCATCGGGTGGCCTTTCAGCCTACCGGCCTGGGTTTCGCATGGATCCTGCTCGCGTCGCTGTGCCTGGCGGCGCTGGCGGCGGGCTGCGCGGCGCATCCCAAACGGTCTGGCAAATCGTACGTGATCAACGGCAAGAGGTACCACATCCTCGCCTCCGCCGACGGCTACAAGGAACGGGGCCTCGCCTCGTGGTACGGGGAGCCGTTCCACGGCAGGAAGACCGCCAGCGGCGAGGTCTACGACATGAACGATGTGACCGCCGCCCACAAGACGCTCCCGCTCCACACCTGGGTGGAAGTGATCAACACGCAGACCAGGGAGTCGCTCCTCGTGCGGATCAACGACCGCGGCCCCTTCATCGACGGGAGGATAATCGACCTCTCCAAGGCGGCGGCCAAGAAAATCGGCGTATACCGTCCCGGAACCGCGAAAGTCGTGGTCGTGGCGGTACCCAAGGAGCGGCAGAAGCGCCTCAACGAGAAGCGCCTCCGCGCCAAGAGAGCCAGGGAGTCCGTGGCCTCCAGGTGAGAGCCGGCGGGCCCACGCGCTTGCAGTCAAAGAAGCTGCATTAGGCGCCTTGAAGAGAACATGCGCCCTTATTAGCATAAGTTAGGGGGGCTTGCCAAGCGCAAATTTTCCGGCCCTGCCGGGCCCCCCTTCACAGGCCCGCGCCGGCGCGGCGGAAAGCCCTGTTTCACCGGGCTTTCCGCCGTGTTTTTCCTCCTCCCCGGAGCCCTCGCGGAGACAGGGGCGGCAGGCGCCGGCCTGCGGGCTTCGACAGCGGCCATGCGGGATTTCAAGGCCTCCCCTCCCCGTCTCCCAATTTCGCGCGAGGCTCCTCCGGATGCCGCAGGCCCCGGGCTTCCCGAGCCGCCTTAAGCCACCCGCCTGCCCCGCCTTCGGCCCCCCCTCCCCTGCCTGCAGAAGCCGCCTTCAGTATTCACTAGTCTCCCGAGCTGTCAGAAACTCCCGCCTCCCGAGCCTTCAGAAACTCCCGCCTACCCTGCCTTCAGAAGCCGCCCGCCTACCCTGCCTACAGAAGCCGCCCGCCTATCCTGCCTACATGAGCCGCCCGCCTCCTGGCTGACCCGCCGCCCCCATCCGTCCAGGCCCTCCCCCGGCAACCTCCCGCAACCCCGTTCTTGACAGCCCGGAAGCCTCAACATAAGATTCGTGCGGGGGCAACCCTCAAGAAAGGACCGACATGCCCAAAGACGACCACGTCCCTGCCGCGGCAGGAGTTATCCTGGCCGAGGCCAGGGCCCTGGAGCTCCTGGCCGCCGGCCTGGACGAGTCCTTCAACAGGGCCGTGGAGCTGGTGCTTGCCGCCCCGGGCCGGGCCGCCTTGACCGGCATGGGAAAAAGCGGGCACGTGGCCAGGAAGACCGCGGCCACGCTGGCCTCCACCGGGACCCCGGCCTTCTTCATCCACCCGTCCGAGGCGGGGCATGGGGACCTGGGCATGCTCTCCGCCGGCCAGGACGTGCTCGTCGCCTACTCCAACTCCGGGGAAACGCAGGAGCTTTTGGCGATCCTGAGCTTCTGCGCGCGCTTCCGCATTCCCGTGATCGGCGTGACCGCCTTCCCGGAAAGCCTTCTGGGCCGCCACTCGGAGGTGGTGATCGCCCTGCCCGCGGTCCAGGAGGCCTGCCCCCTGGGCTGCGCCCCCACCACCTCCACCGCCATGATGCTGGCCTGGGGCGATGCCCTGGCCCTCTCGCTCCTGTCGGCGAGGGGCTTCACGGTCGAGGACTTCCGGCAGTACCATCCAGGAGGCAAGCTGGGAACCAGGCTTACGGCCGTCGCCGACCTCATGCGCACCGGGGCCGAGATGCCTCTCGCCTCGCCGTCCGATCTCATGAGCGACGCCCTCGTGACCATGACCGCCAAGCGCCTCGGCTGCCTCGGCATAGTCGAGTCCGGAAAGCTCGTAGGCATCATCACCGACGGCGATCTCAGGCGCCACATGGGCCCGGATCTGCTCCGGGCCCCGGCCGGGAGCGTCATGACCCCGAACCCGGTGGTCTTCCCGCCGGGGATCCTGGCCGCCAAGGCTTTGGCAGTCATGGAGGCCAAGAGCATCACCAACGCCTTCGCGGTTTCCCCGGAAGGGGAACCCGTGGGGGTGATCCACATCCACGACCTGTTGGGGGCGGGCATCGCCTGAGGGCGGCCGCCGCGCCCCGCAGCCTGCGGCAAGCCTACGCCCGGCGCCGGACAATTCGCCGCCGCCCGCCTGCCCGCGCGGCGGCCGCCGCATGAACGCGCCCCGCGCCCGCCGGGCCGGGCGCTTGAGGAGGGAGGGCCCCCGGGCCATGATCGTTTCCCTAGGCTATTTCCTGTACCTTGCCATCACGGTCTACGGCTGGATAGTGCTCCTGCGCATCTTCATCAGCTGGTTCGCGCCCAACCCTGACTCGCCCTTCATGAGGCTTCTGCGATCCGTCACCGACCCCGCGCTGGCCTTCACCAGGCGGAGCTTCCCTGTCACCCTGGGGGGACTCGACTTCTCCCCGGTCATCCTCCTGGTCTTCATCTACTTCCTGGGGAACTTCATCCTCCTGGGCTCCCAGGCCCTGGGCCAGGGCGCCCCGGCGGCGGTGCTGCTTCCCGTCTTCGTCATCTGCCTGCTGGAACTCGTGAAAAGCCTCGTTCTGCTGCTTTTTATCCTCATGGCTGCCCGCGCGGTGCTCTCGCTGGTCAAGCCCAACCCCTACAACCCCCTGGCCCTCATCGTCTACGGGTCGACGGAGCCGCTTCTGGCGCCCATGCGCAACTGGTTCCCCAAGGGGCCCTGGGGGCTCGACCTCCGGGCGGTGCTCTTCACGGCCTTCCTCCTGCTCTTCTACTCGCTCCTCCTGGACAACCTCCAGCTCATGACCTTCAAATGGGCAGCCAGCTATGGCCTCGGCGCCTGGCGCTGACTCCTGCCGCCTGCGGGTGAGGGTCTCTCCCGGAGCCTCGGCGGACAGGGTGGCGGGCCTTCAGGGAGACGAGATCCGGGTGGCGGTCGCGGCCCCGCCGACGGACGGGCGTGCCAACTCCGCGCTCGAGAGGTTCCTGGCGAAGGCCCTGGGCCTCAGGCCCCGCGACGTGAGCGTCGTCTCCGGCCGCGCTTCCCGCTCCAAGACCGTAAGCGTGGAAGGCCTGGACGCCGCGGCCGCGCGCGCCAGGCTTCTGGGGGCGGCTCCTGCGGACGGCCCGCCCGCCGCCTCAGGGCGGGCGGGGAAAACCGCTCCCGCTCCCGCCGCGAAGGCGGAAGGCAGGCCGCGCGGCAAAGGAAGGGGCCCGTCCGGGCGAAAATGAGCCGCCTCCGCGGAAAGCCGCGCCGCCCAGGGGGCCCTGCGGACGGAAGCCTCCCGGCGACTTACGCCCCGGCCGCTTCCATGTCGCGGCAGGCCTTGGACGCGGCCTTAGCGCCCGCAGGGCCAAAACATGCCGCCGCGGCGAAATCCCTGCCCGCGCGCGGCCGCGCGGCCCAGGGGAACGGCCCGGCAAGGGCGGCCCGGCGGCTTGCGGCGGCCCGCTCGGGCATGGACGGCGAAGACTCCCGGCGCAGGCCCCGCCGAACATGATCCGCAAAGCCCCCGCCACCCCGCGCGGAAAAGAGGTCCGGTCCGAGGACCGGTCGCGGCGGAAGAAACGGCTGAGCCTGAACAGGCAGTCCCGCAGCCAGAAACCCGAACCTTACGTCAGCCGCGGCCGCTCCGCGAAGCCTCGGGTCCCGCAAGCCTTAAGGCCTGCTGGAGGGAGGCGCGCCCAGAAGCTCCCTGGCCCTCTCCTCGTCCCGGGCCAGCTGGTCCGCCAGGGCGCGGGGCGAATCGAAGCGGATCATGTTCCTGATGCGGCGGATGAACTCGAGTCCCAGCATCTCGCCGTAAATGTCATCCTCAAAGTCCAGGATGTAGGTCTCGACGGTAAGGCTCCCTCCCTTGAAGGTGGGGTTGTGGCCGATGCTGGTCATGGCCGGGCGCCTTTGTCCGCCCAGAAGAGCCCTTACGGCGTAGACCCCGGGGCCGGGCGTCAGCTGGGCGGTCCCTCCCAGGTTCGCGGTGGGGTAGCCCAGGGAGCGGCCCCGCCTCTGGCCCTCCACCACCTCCCCGTCCAGGCGGTACGGGCGCCCGAGGATCTTCGCGGCGGACTCGACATGGCCCACCTTCAGAAGGCCCCTGAGGCTCGAGCTGGACAGGGTCTCGCCCCCGGGCGCGATCTGGGCCCGGCAGGCCTCCGAGGCGATCCCCCTGGCCTTGGCCCAGGCGGCAAGAAAGTCGAAATTCCCCTCGGCCCCCCGGCCGAAACGGAAATCCGGGCCGGTCACTATCTCCAGGGCGTCTGTGCGCGCGGCCACGGCCTGGTCCAGGAACTCTGAGGGGCTCAGATCGCTCAGCTCCTCGGTGAAGGCCAGGCGCCCCAGGACATCCACCCCCAGCGACTCAAGGATCTCGGCCTTCTGGCCGAAGGTGGTGAGCACCTCCGGGGCCGCGTTGGGAGAGAGCACCGCCATGGGGTACGGCTCGAAGGTCAGCACCAGAGATGAGGCCCCGCGCTCCCACGCCCGCCTGACCACCCGGCTCACCAGGTACTGGTGGCCCAGATGCAGGCCGTCGAAGGACCCTACGGTCAGTACGGTCCGGAGGCGGGGGGAAACGGCTGCCGCCAGCCAGTCGTGGACGGTTATCATGAAGGGAACATCCCGATACGGTTTGACTTGACCACGGCCGGAAGCGGATTGCCGGGCACGGCCCCCGGCAACAGCCGCGCAGGGCGCGTCAGCCGAGAGCGGCCACGCAGGGTCAGTCCCTGGAAAAAACCAGCCTGGGCCAGGCCCAGGCAAAAGTCCGCCCGATCCATGCCCAGGCAAAAGTCAGCCCGGGCCAAGCCGCGGACAAGTCATGCCGGGATCGGGCGGAGGGCTGTTTTACGGGCAACGGCCCCGACTGGGCCGGCCGATCTGAAGGCCGGTCCCGTCGGGGCCGCTCTGGGAGCAGGGAGGACAGGCCCATTTTAGGGCGACGGCCGCGGATTTTCAACGTCCTTTGGCTGACGGCTTTAGGCATGGAGGCATGGAGGCATGGTTTCCTGATGGGCTGAGGGCTTGAGGGCCAGGAGGTTTGGCAGCCTGTTGGCCTCAGGGCCTGCGGGCCATAGGCCTGATGGCCTGGGGCTCTGAGGGTCATAGGGCCGGGGCCGCGTCACTGGCCCCTGTACCTGGCAAGTTTTCCGTTGGCCGGCCCCCTGCTAAGTCCTTGAAGCGCCTGACCTTCCCTGAACGCGCTCCCTGCACATGCGCCCTCCTCACCGGCCGCGGGAAAGCGCCTCCCAGGAAAGCGAAAGGCGCCGCTTGGACGAAGGCCCTCTCTGATTCGCCCGCAGGAACCGCGGCCGCTCCGTATCCAGCTTCCCCTAAGGCCCTGCCTGAAACGGAGCCTCTCCCCCCTTGCCGGCCGAGACGTGCGGGAGAGCTGCCCTGCTATGGCCTGAGAGCGGGGCCTTCAGGCGAAAGAAGCTTGGGGCGAAAAAAACCTTTGACGGCCTGGCCCAGGCACAGGCTGTCCCTGCCGCCATGCCTCGAAGCCCAGGGGCTGGGACAAGCCTTGCCCGGCAAGCGAACGAAGCCTGAGGGTTCCCGCCGTGGCGGAAGCTTCCCCGGACCCGCGCGGCGCGGTTCGACCGGCATTTTCCCGTCTGGGGTCCGGAGGCTCGGCTTTCAGGTCATGCCTTCTCGCCGGACTGTCGGCAATCAAGGATCGTGGAGGAACGCCGACGGGGCGGCTTCAGGCACGCCGCCCCGAGCGACTGCGAAGGACTGGCCGCGGCAAGGGCTCTTGCGGCTAGCGGCGCCAGTCTCGCCAGGGCAGGGCATCCCGTCCGCAGGGGAAAGCTCCCCCCGCCGGCCGTGGGAAGCCGATGCGGCAAGACAAGGCGAAAGGCCCATGGCGCTGAGAAGGGCCGCTGACAGTAGTCCGAGGCCTTCTCCAGGCCAAAGGGCCGGAGGGCTCCCAAGGACCTGGGGCGAGGGCCCTCAGCGGCCTTGGCGTGAAAGGCGCCAGGAAAGCCCCGACCGAGCTGGCATAGCGGCGCGGAGCCACGGCTTTCGGAAGAAAAGGCTTGACAACCGGGGAGCTGCGGAAGTAAATTGAAGGAGTTGAGGCCTGTATCACGCCGAAGTGGTGGAAGTGGTAGACACGCTAGGTTCAGGGTCTAGTGGGGGTTCCCCCGTAGGAGTTCGAGTCTCCTCTTCGGCACCATTGCCTTTATTTTGCCTCGATGAATTACCCGTAAAACCGCGAATTCAGGGCAGTGGAGTTTTTTTGCCGGCGAGACGGCGGCAGATTAAGCGGCAGCCTCCCAAGCGAGGCGAACCCGCCGCCTGAAGCCGGAAAAGCTCACGTGCGTTCAGTTCAGGAACGCCAGGCCGAAGCGGCCTCGTGCAGGCTTTACGCTGGCGGGTGTTCAGGTTATGCCTTGAGCTGTCCCGCAAGACAGCAAGCTCCGGCATCTCCGGTTCCGGCGCCGCCGGTGTCTCCTGTCTTTCCTTCTGTCCCGCCTGATGCCCGTCAAACCCGCCTGAATCAGGGGTTTGGCGGGTTTTCGGTTTTCGGCCTTCCGGCCGGAAGCGCACAGACACAGGAGCCGCTTGACTTAATCTGCTTAAGCGCTAAATTTTTTTTGGGGGTCGTGCAGATCAGGCTCCGGCATGACGTTTAACGCCGTGATGCGCACGTAAAACGCTAAATCAAAAATTACGGAGTGGCATCATATGAGTTCGCCAAAGGTTGTCGAAGCGAAAATTTCACCTTCCGGACAGATCACCCTGCCTAAGGAAGCTCAAAAAATTCTCAACGTTTCTGAAGGCGATCGCGTATGCATGATTCTGGAAGACGATAAAATAATTGTAACGAATGAGTTTGTCGCCGCGTTACGGTCCCTTCAGGAAAAAATGGAGCCGGAATTGGAAAAAGCAGGATTAAATTCTGAGGAGGATATCATTAAGCTTTGCCGTGAAATTAGAAAAGAGAGCGGTATACTTTGATACGATCATAATCTATTAAAGTCATGTTTGATTCTAGTAGAGTAGCCGACTAGCGCGGTAGCTCCTCTTGGCGCCCCGTTTCCAGTCGGCCTTCTTCGAACCGGACGTGCCCTATTAAGGCATCCGGCTCTCCTCCCGGACTTCGCGAATTCGCTCACGAGTATCGCGGCTGCAGCGAAAGTATATCCACCAAGTGGTATTCTGCATACATGCCCTGGTCATT
>JAITRL010000005.1 GCA_031288415.1 Deltaproteobacteria bacterium
TCCCCGCCGCTTTTTGCCTCTACCCGCCGCTCCCCCCCCCAACCCCAGAAACCTCATTCGGGGGGCGCCCCCTCCCCGATGCCCCCCGCCAGGCTTCTCCCTGATCCCGGCCAGGGCTACCTCTTCATCTCTATGACCTCGGCCAGCATGGTGTCCGTGGTGGTCACCACCTTCGAGTTGGCCTGGAATCCCCTCTGGGTCACTATCATGTTGACGATCTCGTTGGCGAGGTCCACGTTGGACTGCTCCAGGAAGTTCGCGCGGACGGTGCCGTTGCCCCCGTAACCCGGCGGGTTGGTGCTTCCCAGGCCCGAGGCGCGGGTCTCCATGTACACGTTGTCGCCCAGCTTGGCGAGCCCCCAGGGGTTGATGAACCTGGTCAGGCCGATCATGTAGAGGGGCTGCTGCCGGCCGTTGGTGTAGATGCCCGTGAGGATGCCGTCGCTGGTGATGGAGATCCTCTGGAGCGATCCGGGCGGGTACCCGTCCTGGCTGGCGAAGATGTTGATGGACTTGGTGGCGTACTGGGTGGTGCTCTGCTCGTCCAGGATCCAGCGGTCGTCGTCGGGATCCGAGGAGTTGGCGAACTTCGCCCCCATGTCCAGGGAGATGTGCTGGGTGATGGTGGGGAGCCCATCCGGGTACGGCGGGTGCAGGGCCATGGAGGCCGACTGCACGAAGGCCACGTCGAAGTCGAAGTAGCCGTCCTCGTTGGGCGTGAGGTTGGTCCAGGCCAGGGCCTCGGAGTTGGCGGTCACGTTCAGGCTGTCCCCCACCGTGAAGCGCATGGGGGTGCCCCCGTCGTGGAAGCTTACGGTGAGCCCCGATCCGAAGGTGTAGGGTCCCGTGTAGTTCTTGTCGGTGACGGGGATGGTGCCGTCGTTGCCGGCGTCGTCGGCCCACGTGAACCCCGAGACGTTCGGGACCGTGCCGAGGTTCCCGGTCCAGGTTATCGTGTACTCGCGCTTGGTCTGGACAAGCGAGCCGGTCGTGGCCGAGAACTCCGGCGACCCCTTGTAGTAGCCCCCGAAATGGAAGTAGTTCATGGAGGAGGCGGTGGCCGGGAGGGACACCTGCGCCGAGGCGCTGCTCAGCACGGCCCTCGCCGTCTTGGTCAGGTCGATGTTCTGGGCCTCGATGTCCTTGATGAGGCCGCCGTGCCCGTCCGGGCCGTCCGCGGTGAAGGTGAGCTTGCCCTTCTGGACGACGCCCGCGAAAGAGGCGCCGTTCATCGCCACGGAGTTGTTGATGTCCTTCCTCGCGTCCTCGGTGGGGTCGCAGGTGATGAGGTAGTCCCAGACGTTCTCCATGTAAGGGTTGGGCTGGTAGTACACCATGAGGGTGTGGGCCGTGCCCAGGGAGTCGTAGATGGTCCACGGGTTGGCGTAGGTGTAGTCCTCGGGGTCGATGGGGGACTGGAGGTCCGTGCCGTCCCAGGCCCCCGCGAACCCCATGCCCTCGAGCTGCCACTCCGGGATAAGATCCCTGACCCCTGCCAGGGCGGAGTCGAACAGGTAGTCGTAGACCTGGTCGTAGGCGGCCTGCCCCGCGTTCCTGGCCGCGAGCTCAGCCGCCGCCTTGGCGGCGGCCTCGGCGGTCTCAATCTCCGGCGCGCCCGCTGGCGTGGCCGCGGTCCGCTGGAAGTAGGGCGGCGTCGTCGGCTCAGGCAGGATGGGGTCGTAGCCCAAGTCGTCCATCTTCTGCACGTAGGCCCCGTTGAACGCGTTTCTCATGTTCACGTCGGGAGACTGCGAGGGGTAGCTCGAGAACGAGCCCAGCCGGGCGATGCCGGCGATGTCACCGGCCTCCTCCGCCTTGTCGATCTGGGCCGGGGTGGGCACGAAGGTCTTGAACCCGTCGATGTCCAGGCGCGACGTGGCCCCCGCCGGGAAATAGCCGTTGTAGGCCCCGAGGTAGGCCGCGTCCCAGGCCGGGTTCCCTGAGGGGTAGCTGTAGGTCACGGGCGCGCCTGCGGCCACCGCCGCCGCGTTGCTCGCCTGGCCCCCTAAAATGCGTTCCACGGCGGTGACGGGCCTTTGGTCGTAGGCGGCAGCGGTTATGTCGGGGGGTCCCGCGTAGGCGGGGTCGGCCTCAAGGCCCAAAGAGGCCATGTGTTTGGTCCAGGCGTCGGCGTAGGCCAGGTCCCCCGCCCTGTCGACGTTCGGCGCGACCGAGGGGAAGACCGTGTAGCCCGCCCCCGCCGCGGCGAGGCCGGCGGCGTCGGCCGCGGCCAGGGCCGACGGGGAGACGGCGAAATCGGCCGCCGCCGGTTCGGCCGCGGGCAACGTCATGTCCACGTTGAGGCCCGTGACCGTAGCGGAGTTTTGCAGGTAGCTCTGGAACGCCGCAAGGTACGCCAGGGCGGAGACGGGGTTGCCGGCGGGATCGTAGACGTAGCCGGCCCCCGCCGCGGCCGCGCCCGCCGCGGAGGCGTCGACGTAGTCCGGGTCGGTCGTGGCGAGCGCCGTGGGGACCGTGGGGATGGGCACGGCCGGGAGGCTTAACCAGGTCGAAGAGGCGGACAGTTCAACGGAAGCCGGCATGCCGTCCAGGAGCTGATACAGGTAATAAAGGTTCTGCGCCGAGGTCGTGCCGGGTTCGTTGTAGCCCGGGTACCCCGTGTACTTCGTTTCCGTGGCCGTCTGGGCGGCCCCGGAGGCGGCGTCGATGAAGGAGGCCGGGACCGCGATCGCCGGAAGGGGCCCGGCGGCGTAGGCGTTCGAGAGCGCGTGCCCGGAGGCCTCCATGCGCGCCGCGTAGGCCGCGGCGTAGGCCAGGTCCGCCGCGCCGTCGGGGGCTCCCTGCGGGTAGCCCCCGTAAGAGGCGTTAACGGCGCTCGCCGCGGCGAAGCCCGCCGCGGCCGCCGAGGCCAGGGTGGAGGGCGTGGCCGGGGTCGTCTCGTAATACGGCTGCGGCCTGATGTAGCCGATGCTCTCCATGTAATGGGTATAGGCCGAGGCGTACACGGCGTCGCCCGGCGCGCTTCCTCCCCCGTAGCCAGCGTAGCCGGGCACGGCTATGCCCGCCGAGGCCATGCCAGCGGCGCTCGCCGCCGTCTTGTCCGCCGCGGTGGCGAGGGTCCACGTGCCTCTCTCGAACGTGTCGGGCGCGGTGTAGCTGAAGCCCAGGCCGCTCATGTACCTCACGTAGGCGGAGTTGTAGGCGTGCGTGTAGGCCGACGAGGTGGTGCTGACGGGGAACTGCCCCTGAGGGGTGAGAAGCGTGAACAGGGCCCAGGCCACGGCGGAGGCGGAGTTCCTGGCGGCAGTCAGCTCGTCGGAGGTCGGGTTGGCGATCGTGGTCTTCTCGAAATTTGTGGAGCCGGGGGGGTCGGCGTGGTAGCCGGCGGCGCTCATGTAGGCCACGTAGGCCCTGTTGAAGGCGCTCGACGGGTTCAGGTACGTTGTCCCGTCGGCGGAGCTGTAGACCGCGGCCGCCGCGGCGCTCCTGGCCGCCTCGGCCGGGCCCCTCGCCAGCTGGTCGGCGTACATCTCCCCGAACCCCGCCGAGCTGTAGATGTAGGCGGAGTTGTCGTCGGCGTTGAGGTTCACCACCACCTTGATCCGGGAGGTCTCGAGGGGCGGCGCGTTGAGCACGGTGATCTTCACGTCGGTGGGCACGCCGATGCGCACCGGATCGGCCCCGGGGCTGGGCACGGCCATCTCCCAGCCCTGCAGCACGTACCCCGCCTGGTTCTCCATGAGGCCGTCGGCGTCCAGGGTGAAGTCCCCGGCGCGGGTGTAGACGAGATCGCCCGTCGTCTTGTCCCGCACCTGGAAGAAGCCCTCTCCCGCGATCGCCATGTCGGTGTCCTGTTCGGAGTTCATGAAGGACCCCTGGGTGAACATCTGCTGGATGGTGGAAACCTTTACCCCTCGGCCTATCTGGTTGATCCTGCCGTTGGACATGAAGTCCTGGCTGATGAGGTCCTCGAAGTTGGTCCTCGACGCCTTGAAGCCCACGGTGTTGACGTTGGCTATGTTGTTGCTGATGACCTGCATGCCCGTGGAGAGGGCGGACAGGCCCGTCACGGCGGCGTACATCGCGGCGGAGATGCTCATCTTCTTGCTCCGTTTCCCCGTCCCCCGCCCGGCCGGCGGCCCGCGGGGCCCTTACGTTCGTTTGTCCGCGCCTCCCCTCAGGGAGGCGCCTTGACTTGCCTTTTGACTTGACTTGCCTTGCCTCGCCGAGCCTTGCCGGGGCGCGCCGGCGCGCCCGCCCCGGGGGTTCAGGGGCCCCTTAGGATTCCGAGTCCGCCAGGCCCTGGACCGCGGCTCCGGACTGCAGGATCTCCGTCACCTGGGCGAGAGACATCTGGGCGTAGCCGACGTGGACCACGGGCTGCCCGTACTCGTCGAAGGAGACCGAGGAGACCCTGCCGCTGATCTCGGGCGTGACCCCGCCGTCCAGGGCCGCGCCCGAAGAGTCGGTCCCCGTCACCTGGAACTGGTAGACCCCGTCCGGGACCTTGTTCCCGGAGGAGTCCTTGCCGTCCCACGCGAAAGAGTAGGACCCGGCCTGGCTCATGCCCCAGTCGTACATGCGCACCTGGTTGCCCTTGGAGTCGACCACGTAGATCTGGAGCTTCGCGCTCCCGGAGAGATCCAGCCGCACTTCCGTGTCGAGCTGCCCTCCCGTGACGGACAGGAGGTTGGACTGGGCCTTCACGTCCTTGCCGATGAGCGAGAGGGTCTGGAACTGGTTCTGCGCCTGGATGTACCCCGCCATGCTGGTCACGTTGGTGTTGAGGTTGGCGAGCTGCTCGAGCTGGGAGTACTGGGCCAGCTGGGCGGTCATCTCCGTGTCCTCCATGGGGTTGAAGGGATCCTGGTTCTGGAGCTGGGTGAGCAGGAGCGTGAGGAACGCGTCCTTTCCCAGCTGCCTCTCGGACCCGTCCGTGACCGGGACCGTCTCCTCGGTCCACGCCGCCAGGGGGGTGGTCCTGGCCGGGGGGGGGTTGTCGGCGGAATATATCTGCACCATTTTGCCGTCTCCTCGGCGCCGCCCGGCCGCCCCCTGCCGGAGGGGCCGGCGCCCCTTCAGGGGCCCGCCTCGTTCCCGCGGGGCGCGCCGGAAGGGGGAACCGTTTTCCCGCCTGCCGCCTTCTCCAGGCCCGCGGCGCCGTCGCGCGATTAACGTAGCAAGACTCAGACCACGGCCCGGATGAGCGTTCCCGCCCAGGATCCGCCTTCCCCGGAGGCTCCCGCAAGGGAGGCGGCGGAAATTTCTGCCGCCCCGCCCGCGCCGCCGTCGGCGTCCCCGGCCGAGAGCCCTTCCGCGGAATCCCGGCCGTCCCCGCCCGTCTCCCCGCCAAGGCCGTAGCGCCTGCCGTCCCCGGCCCAGAAGGAGCCCGACCCGGAACCCTCGCCCCCGCCCCCGTAGGTGAGCGTGAGCTTAAGCTCGAGTCCCTCGGCGGCAAGCTCTTCCCTGAGGGCCCGCACCTCTGTCTCCAGGGCCTTGTAGGCCTCCAGGGTATCCGCCTTGACGTTGGCGGTGACCTGGGAGCCCTTGACCTTGAGCTCTATGTCGAGGCCGCCCAGGCTCTCGGGGGTCAGGCTCATCCTGAGCCTCCGTATCCCCCGGCGGGCCGAGTAGATCAGCTTGTCGCGCAGCTCCGCCGCCGCCGTCTGCCGGCCGGCCAAGCGGCCCTGCTCATCCGGGAGCCCCGCCGCGAAGGCCCCGGCCTGCGCGGAAGAGGCGGCCCCGGGGCTTCCTGAGGCGGCCTGGGCCGCCGCGGCGGAAGCCATGAGCCGGCGCTCCTCGCGGCCGCGCCTCTCGTCCCTGCCGCCGTCGCCCCCGCCCTCGAAGGGCCGGGACCGCTCGCCGCCCGCCGCCTGGCCCAGGCCGCCCCTGAGGGCCTGGAGGGCGGGGGAGAGATCGTAGAAGTTGCGGTCCAGCTGGCGGTCCCCCAGCAGCGAGAGCTTGAGGATTATCTCGTTGAAGGCGGGGGCCTTGACGAGCTCGGCGTCGCTTTTAAGGCTGGCGAGGACCGTCTGGATGTCCCTGGCGGCCGCCTCCGGGCTGACCTTGAGCCCCGCGCCGGCGGCGGAGGGCTTCTCCAGGGTATCGAGGAAGGTCAGGAGATCCCCTATCGAGACCGCCCCGCCCTTCATCTCCAGCATGAGGCTGATGCCTTCCGCCGCCTCCTCGCCCGCCCCCATGGACTGGAGGGCGAGGGCGAGGTAGCTCAGATCCCCCTCCCCCAGGGTCGGGGCCAGGCTCTCCGAGGAGATCCCGCCGGTGATGAGGCTCCTGAGCGTGGCCGCAGGCAGGATCGATCCGGGCTGGATGCCCGTCGTGACCGACCTGACCGCCTCGGGCGACAGGCCCAGGCCCAGCAGGAACTGCCCCAGGCTGTTGAGGCCGTCCGGGGTGGCCGTGAGCCCCCCGAAGGAGCCTTGGGCCGTCAGGGAAGCGTTCTCGGCCCCTGAGAGGGCCCGCAGCACGGCGTTCATGTCGGCGCCCTTCCCGGACCCGAAGAGCCCCGCGGTGAGCTCAGCGGCCTGCTCGGCGTCCATGCCGCTGGCCAGAAGCACGTTCTGCAGGGCGGAGGCCCCTTCAGGCGAAAGGCTCGCGAGCCCCAGGTTGCCCCCCGAGGCCTTAAGGGCCCCCATGAGCAGGCCCGCCGGGGACGAGCCGCCCGCCAGGACCCCCTCCCTGCCCTTGCCGAGGTCGCCGGAGACCAGAAGCTCGCCGCTCACCTTGGACCGGAAGCCGCCGGGAAGCGTCGTCTCGGCCTCCAGGCGCGCGTACGCGAAGGCCTTCCCCCGCTCGCGGGTCTCCCGGAAGGTCCTGGGGGCCTCCGCGGCCGCCCCCGCCTCGGCCTCCCAGGCCTCCCTGGCCTCCTCGGCCGCAAGCCTCGCCTCCTTTTCCGTCTCCGCCTCCAGGGCCTCCCTGCGCCCTTCGGCGCGCTCCGCGGCGGACTTCGCCGCGCGCTCGGCGGAGGCCTCGCGATCTCTTGTCTCGCGCCGCGCATCCTCGAGATCGCTTATCTCGCGCCGCATCTCCTCGCGGCGCCTCTCGGCTCCCGCCAGGACCCGCTCGAAGTCCCCGTCCCCGCCCCCGTAGGCCAGGACATCGGCCTTCCGGGCCGAGGAGGAGGCGGCCGAAGCCGTGAAATCCGTCGCCTGGGAGACAGCCTGCAAGGTATCCATCGTCGTGTTCTCCATCGTTGTCCCGCCGGGGCGGAAAACCGCCCCCGAAAATCCGGGCCCCCGGAGGATTTTTCCCCGGCAGGCGCCCGACAGCCAGTTAAGCAACCGACGTGCCAGGCCCGAAAATGCCTCTGCGGGCTGTTTTTTTGGGGCGGATGACGCCGCCTGAGCCCTGAGCGGCCTTGGCGCCGCGCGGGGCGAAGGCCGCCCCGCCGGCCGGGATGCGCCGCATGTCCCTCAGCCGCGGCTTCAGGTTCACCGGCGGCTTGGGCGGCCGGGGCAGCCGCCGCCGCCGGAGCATCCCTGACCTCCGGAGCATCCCTGACCCAGGCGCGTTCATTCACGCCCTTGGCTCATCTGCCCCCAAACCCCAAGGCGCCCCGCAAACATGCCTGCCGCCTCGGACATCCTTATGTTTAAAGGCGTTCCTTGGCAATCGGCCGCATGCGGCCTTGACGGGGAGCCGGAATTTTCCTTGAGGCGCCTGAAGCCGTTTCCCGTTCCGGTTTTCGTTTTCCCGCTTCCCTCTTTCGCGTTACCGCTCGCCGCTTTGCGCCTTGCGCTTCCTGATTCCTGATTCCTGATTCCTGATTCCTGCCTCCTGCCTCAGGCTTCCGGCTTTCCGGCTTAAGCTTCCTAAGTTTCCGCCCTCAGCCTCCGCTTTCCGAATTCCGGTTTCAGCTTCCGGAGCTCGTGTTTCATGGCTGGGCTTTCCCGTGAGAGGCGGCCGTCCCGCGCCATGCGAGACCCGCTCCCCCGGGAGTTGAAGCGTGCGCCATGCGGCTGACGGCCTTGGGCGGACAGGCCTCTCCCGGCCGGAGCCGGAAAACGCGGCGGCCCTTCTGCCGCCCGCGCTTTTCCAAGCCCTGCACGGGCGGCTGCCGCCGCGGGGCGTTCCCGGCGCGAAGCTCAAGCCGGAGCTCGCGCAGTCAGCGAGGCCCGGGCGGGGGCCGCCCTGCTTCCCTCGCCCGCCGCAAGCCTCGGCCCGGAAGGCCTGACCCCTTCCGTAAGAGGGCGGCCCCGCCGGCCGCCCCCGGCCTCCGCCCGCGGCGGCGGCAACGGCGGTTCGCGATCAGCTTCAAGGATGCCCGGACGGGAATTTTTTTCCGCGGCTCCCGCCCTCCGCGGCGCCTGCGGGGCGCCCGATCACGCCTTCAGTCCGGCGGAAAACGCCGCGGGCCGCCCCGTCAAAATCCTTCAGGGAGGCCTGGAGAGGCAAAGCCGTTTCCCGCCCGGGAGAGGTTCAGGGCGGGCCGCGGGCCCTTGAGAGGGAAAGCATGGCCTTTACGCGACCCGCGGCTTGACGGTTTCCCGCGCAAATCCTCTTCCGGCTTGTCCCGCGGCGCGCAGGAGGCGCCTTTCCCCGGCATAGCCGCGAATATCGCGGCACGCTTGTTGCTTTGAAAACGGAACCTCCGGTCCGGCACGGCCGGAGAAGCCATTGGACTGAGGCCCTCTCCCCCTTCGGTCAGGTCCCGGAACCGGGGAGAGGGCCTTTTTCCGAGGCCCGGGCTTTCCGTTCGGCCGGGAGGGGCGGCCGCTCCCGCCCGGGCTCCGCCCGGGCCTGCATGAGCCGCATGGCCGCGCGGGTGACCCCGGCTTTCCGCAAAACCCGCAAGGGCCGCGCGGGTGACCCGCGGCCGCCGGTCCCGACGCTGAAGGGTTTGCGGGCGCCGCAGGGCGGCCCTCGCTCGCCGCCGTCCCTTTGCGGGGCTCTTCCCCGGCGCCCCGGAAGCCGCGGCCTGAAACTGTGGCACGTTGATTGCTTGGCACCTAAGGCAGGACAGGCGCCCCGGCAGGGCGCCAGCAGAGGACTTAAGAGGAACCGAACATGGACAATACCTTGAAGAGCCGGGCCCGCAAGGCCCTGTCGCCCGCGGCCTTCGCGGCCCTGGCCGCCGCGCTGGCCCTCACGGCCTGCGGCCCCAAGCTGTCAAGCCCGTCGAGCCTGAGCAACCAGGAGGCCGCCCTCCAGAACCCCCCCGTCCAGACCTACCCGACCCCGGCCATCAAGACCGAGGGGAGCCTGTACTCTGAGGACACCCGGCCCGACTTCTTCGCCGACATGAAGGCCCAGAGGGTGGGCGACATCATCACCATCAACATAGTCGAGACCTCCCGAGCCTCCAAGCAGGCCACGACCGCCCTCAACCGCAACGGCACGGTATCGGCCAACTTCAACACCATGCTGGGCTTCGAGGAGCGGGAAGAGGACGCGGCCAAGAAGGGCTTCAGCCTCATGCGCGGCATCGACGCCGGCATGAGCAACCAGTTCACGGGAAACGGCTCGACCAGCCGCAACGAGTCCGTCACCGCGCGGGTCTCGGCGAGGATCGTCCAGGTGCTCCCCAACTCCAACCTCGTGGTGCGCGGCTCCCAGGAGATCCTCGTGAACAACGAGAAGCAGTACATCACCGTCCAGGGGGTGGTGAGGCCCGCTGACATCGCCACCGACAACACGGTGCTCTCCACCTACCTGGCCGACGCCCGCATCGAGTACACCGGCAAGGGCGACATCACCAACAAGCAGCGCGAGGGCTGGCTGACCCGGGCCGTGAACGCCATCTGGCCCTTCTAGCCCCGGCCTCCGCCGCCGGCTTCGGGCGGGCCGCCCTCCCCGGACCGCCCCTTCGGGCCTCCCATTTCCGCCCGGAACGCTTCAGCCCGGCTTTTCGCGGACCGCCCCTTACGCCCGGAACGCTTCAGCCCGGCTTTTCCCGGACCGCCCCTTGCGCCCGGAACGCTTCAGCCTCCGGCCTTTCAGCCCGGACAGCTTCCTTCCGGACCGTTCCGCAGGGCCCCACCCCCCCCGGCCCCCACCCCCCGCCCCCCCCCCGCCCCGCCCCCCCGGGCCCTGCCCCCTCCCGCAGGCCCCCGCCGCGCCGGCCCCCTTCGGGCCTTGCCCGGCCCGGACCCGCCTCCCCCGCTCCCCCGCTTCCGAGCCCGCGGGCGGCCTTCCGGCGCAGGCAGGCGCCCCAGAGGTATTCCCCATGTCCTTCCGCACCCTGGCCGCAGGCGCCGTCATGGGCCTTGCCGCGCTTCTCGCGGCGGCCCCCGACGCCCGGGCCATCCGCCTCAAGGAGCTCGCCACCTTCGAGGGGGTGAGGGTCAACCAGATCATCGGCTACGGCCTCGTGGTGGGCCTCAACGGCACCGGGGACAAGGATCAGACGGGCTTCACCCGCCAGAGCCTGTCCAACCTGCTCAAAAGGATGGACGTGACCGTCGCCCCCTCGGCCCTCAAGGTCAAGAACGTGGCGGCCGTGATGGTGACCGCCGACCTGCCGCCCTTCGTGAAGCCGGGGACCAAGATCGACATCCTGGTCTCCTCCATGGGCGACTCGACCTCCCTCCAGGGCGGCACGCTTCTCATCACGGCCCTGCGCGGCATGGACAGCCAGGTCTACGCCATGGCCCAGGGGCCCCTTTCCGTGGGGGGCTTCGCCATCACCGGCGCGGCGGCATCGGTCCAGCGCAACCACCCCACCGTGGGCCGCATCGTCCAGGGGGCGACCGTCGAGCGCGAGGTCCCCATCCGCTGGCAGGGCAAGGAAACCCTCACGGTGAAGCTGGGGCAGCCCGACTTCACCACCGCCGCCAGGGTGGCCGAGGCGGTCAACCAGGCCTTCCCCGGCGGGGCATCGAGGCCTTTGGACGCCTCCACCATAGAGATCAGGGTCCCCGAAAACTACCGGGACAACCTGGCCATCCTCGTGGCGGAACTCGAGAACCTCCAGGTGGAGCCTGATGCCGTGGGCAAGGTCATCATCGACGAGCGCACCGGCACCGTGGTGGTGGGCGAGAACGTCAAGCTCTCCACCGTGGCGGTGGCCCACGGGAGCCTCTCTGTCCAGATCCGCGAGGGCTACGACGTGAACCAGCCCGGGCCGTTCGGATCGGGCGAGACCACCGTGACCCCGCAGACCGACGTGAACGTCGAGGAGGGGGCCGATCAGGTGCTCCTCATCGAGCGGTCCACCAACATCAACGACGTGGTCAAGGCCCTGAACGCCATAGGCGTTACCCCCCGCGACCTCATCATGATCTTCCAGGCCATCAAGGCCGCGGGGGCCCTGCACGGGGAGCTTGAAATAATCTAGGCCCGGAAGGCCCGGCGGGCGACCTTCCCCCCGGCCTCCGGCCCGCCAGGCGCCTTCCGCCGCTCCCGCGCCGGGGCGCCTGGCTCTGATCTCAGGCCCTTCCCGGCCGCCGCCTCTCCCAAGGAGCACGGCCGGGCGCCTCAGGCGCCGCCGCGAGCCCCTCCGGCGGCGGCCGCCCCTGCCCGCCTCCCTTTCGCCTTCCCGCCTCCCTTTCGCCTTCCCCCCTTCGCTTCGCTTCCCTTCCCTTCCCTTTCCCCGCCGCGCGCAAGGAGCCCTTCCGATGACCGGGATACCCGAATACAGAGGACTCGCCAACCGGGACGTGAGGCCGCTCAAGGGCGCCTCCCCTTCCGCGCAGGGCGACGGCAGGTTCGTGGTGAGCGTCGAGGACATGCGGAGGGGCTTCACCATGTCGATGACCGGCGGCCCCGGCGAGGCCGGCGCGCCCGAGGCCGCGGAAGGCGCCGGGGAGGCGCCCGCCCCCGGCCAGGCTTCCGGGACTTCCCCGCAGGAGGCGGGCGGCGAGGCCCGAAGCCCGCTGCGCGGCCAGCCCCACGTCCCCAAGAGCTGGCTTCGCGCCCAGAACGGCAACGGGCTCTCCGAAGAGGAGAAGGTGGCCAAGCTCCAGAAGATCCGCAAGTCCGCCCAGGACTACGAGGGGCTCCTCATGGCGGAGATGATCAAGCAGATGCGCCAGAAGCCCATGGCCAAGACCCCCGGCTCCGACACCTTCAGCGAGATAGCCGAGAAGCCCTTCACTGCCGCCCTCACCGCCGCCGGTGGCCTCGGACTTGCAGACAAGATAGTAGAGGACGTGGCCGCCCAGGAAGGACTTTCCGGGACTCTGGCCGACCATCCCGAAGTCATGGGCCCCAACTGGAGGCAGAGGATCGCGCCTTCCAGGCTCTACAAGCCCGTGACCCTCGGAGGCCCCGCCGGAAGCCCCTCCTCCCTGCGCAGGGCCCCGGACCTCGCTCGGCCGGAAGCCCAGGGCATCCAGGCTGTTCAGGGCCCGCAGGACCGTCCGGAC
>JAITRL010000024.1 GCA_031288415.1 Deltaproteobacteria bacterium
GCCGCCCTGCCCGCCTGGCTGCCTGCCTTCCTCGCTTCCTGTCTTGCTGCCTTCCTGCCTTCCTGCCTTCCTGCCTTCCTGCCTTCCTGCCTTCCTGCCTTCCTGCCTTCCTGCCTTCCTGCCTTCCTCCCTTGCCTGACTTCCTGGCCTGTTTCCCTCTCGGCCTCCCTCCCTTTCCTGCCTTCCTTCATGGCCTGCCTCCCTCCCTGCAAAGCGGCCAACTGTGATACTATGCCTGAAGCCGAAAGCGCCGGAAGCCCAGCCCCAAGAGCCGCCTGCGGAGAAGACACGGGACCCGCGAGGCCGCTCCGCCGGAAGACCTGACCATTTGCCGCAACCGCACTTTACCTTGCCCGTCTCTTTCAAAGGCCAGAACTGTCATGAAGACCTTCACGGAACTCCACCGACGCCTGATAGGGCTCGCCTCAAGGCTCGACGGGGAACTATGGGACAAGCTCCTCGCCTCCCTCAACCCTCCGGACGAGTACCCCCGGGACTCCCAGATCCAGGATCTGGCCTTCAGGGACGCCAAGGCCCTGGGCGGCTACGTGCCTGACCTGCGCAGCGTCATGAAGAACACCTCCCCCAAGACCGTCTCCTTCGAGGAGTATCAGGCCTTCTGCGGGATAGCGTCGCTGTACAATATCACCGCCCGCCTCCCCGCGCTCCTCCTGAGCATCCCAGATTACAGGGACTCCGCGATACTCATCGAGCTTTACAACGGCTACCGCCAGATCCTCGCCGAGATTTACTCTTATCTTGCCCTCGTCGAGGCAGAGGCGGCCGGGGGCTCCTGATAAGGACCGCCGCCCTTCAGTGTACAGCGGGGCCCCGGCCGCCACAGCCTTGCGGGTTGTCCCGCCTCCCCGGCCCCGCGGTTCCCCGGGCCCTGGGTTATCCGGCCCGCGCGCCCGCCTGCTCCCGCGAAGGCGCCGGCGGCCGGCCTCGGACGGCGTTTTACGCCCGCCTCTTCCCGTACCCGCGAAAGGCCCTGCCCAAGCACATGGACCCAAACCTGCACAAGGACCCCCCGGAGGAGGGCGCCCCCCCTTCCGGAGCCAACGAGGCTCCGCACGTCCTGGACATCTTCCGGCACGCCTGGCCGGTGATGTGGGAGCGGCGCTTCCCGATGATCCTTTTCATCCTGGCCCTTGCCGTGCTGGAGACCCTCTCCGACCGCGCAGTCTCCAAGCTCATGGAGCCGTTCGAGCCGGCCTTGGAGGGGTTCATGACGAAAGGGCCGGAGGACCCTGCGGCCGCGGCTGCGCTCTCCGCCTCCCTGGAGGCCAACGGGGCCATGAGGCTCCTGGCTGGCGCGGCGCTTCCCTTCCTGCTCATGCCTTTCGTGTCCTTCGCCCTGTGCCGGGCGGCCCTCTCCCAATGGGACGGCTACGCCCCTCAGGCCTCCGATCTGGCCTTCACGCTGGCCAGCTACCTCAAAAGCCTCGTGGTCTTCATCGCCGTGAGCGTCTACGGCCTGGCCTTAGGAATCCTCTCGACGGTCTTCCTTCTCCCTTCCTGGGCCCTGGCGAAGGCGAACTCTCCGGGCATGGGAGCAATAGCCCTGATTTTCGGGGTCTTCCTGTGGATACGCCTTCTCTGGCCTGCCGTGAGAAGGTACTTTTTCCTCCAGATCTTCGTGTACTTCCGGATGTCAGACCATCCGGGGCTGGGAGGCCTTCTGAGGGAGACTTTCGGGATCGAGAGGTCCCTCAAGGCATGGCCTTCCCACCTGAACGCCCTGTGCGGACTCACCCTGGCCGTATTGCTGGGGATCTTCATCGCCGTCGAGTCGGTGTCCGCCATGATTCCTGCCGTCACTCCTGCGGAGCCAGGGCTCATCCTCAGCAACGCCGTCTACCTCCTGGCCTTCATGTGGCCGGTCACTGCGGCGGCGGGCTTCTATCGGCTGTGCCTGAGGCCAAGCGAGGAAGTGTCCCTCCCCGGCCTCCAGCCGGAAAGCGAAGGCGGCGCGGTTCAGGAAGCCGGCGCCGCAGGCCAGGGCCAAACGCCTAACGGAACAGCAGGCTCCGGCCAGGAGCCGGGCGGAACGGACTACGGCCAGGAGCCGGGCGGCTCGGGCTCCGGTCAAGACACTGGCGCTCCCGGCTACGATCAGGAGCCTGGCCTCTCTGACCCGGGGGACGGTCCAGGCCATGGGAGCCCTGACGCTCCGCCCGCAGGACATGCGGCCGCTCCCGAACAGGAATCCGAAAGCAAACCTGACCCTGAAAACAGCGGACGCGGCCCCGGAGCCTGAATCGTACGCGGCCCGCCTGAGATTCTCCGGCTTGGCCTTGCGCCTCAAATGCGAAAACCTGCCCTCCGCGTAAAACGGGCCCGCCGGCCCGGAAATGTTGGCGGGCCGCTTGCCATGCGACTAGGCCTGCGGCGCCTTGAACTCTGGAGCCTTGTCGGCTATGGCCCTCAGCGGCTGGCTCATACGCCTCGGCAGCCTTCCTGCGCCTTCGGTGCCGCGGACGGCTCGGGCCCCGGCGGGCTTCTCGCCGGGCCTTTACGGCCGCAGGGGCCCCGCATGTCTCAGGCCGCTGGCGGCCCTTACGCGCCTCGGAGGTTCCTGGCTTCCTTGCCCTCTTCGGAGGCTCCGGGCTCCCTTGCCCGCCTCCGGAGGCTTCAGGCTCTCTTGCCCGCCTCCGGAACTCCGCCGCCCCCGCAAGCCTGAAGGGCCGCCCCCATGCCGGGAGCCCGCAACCGCAGGGCCGGGCCGGCCGCCTCAAAGACCCAGCCCTTCGGGGTAAAGCACTGACTTCACTTCATCCGGAAGCCCTTCGATCTTCAGTTCCGCGAAGGCCCGCCGGAAAAGCTCCAGCTGATCCTCATAGGGCTGGGCGCGGTCGAGGCACAGCCAAGGCTCGTCTTTATAGACGCAACGGCCGCTCTTGAGCCTAAGGCCGGCATAGACTAGCTTGCCGGAGGACACCTTCAGGCCGCGGCTCCGGGAGAAGCGCTCAAGGAGAGTCAGGTTCTCCTGCTGTTTTTTCAAGGCCGGCCTTCTGGGGGCCGCGGCGCCTTTGGACGCGTGCCGCCGGGCCCCGGCAGGGCCAGGGCTGCCTGCGGAGACCGCCTTGGCGACGGCTTCCGCGGCATCCGCAGGCCCGACCGGGACAGCCGCGGACTTACCCCCGGGCGAGACCCGGGCCGCGATCTCCCCTGGCAAGTCCCGGGAGGCGTCCTCGGAAGCGGGCTGAGGGGAGGGGGCCGCAAGGTCGTCCCTGTCAGGTCCGGCTGCCATGAAGCTTCAGTCCCCGAGAGGCGCGCGCCAGGCCCGGGGGCCCAGCTCGTACTGGTCACGGCCAGCCAGGTCCAGGGCCACCATCGCCGGAAAATCCCTCACCGTGAGCGCGAGCAGGGCCTCAGGTCCCAGCTCGGGCCACGCCAAGAGGCGGGCCTCTGTCACCAGGTTCCCGTAAAAGGCCCCGGCGCCGCCCACGGCGGCGCAGTAGACCGCGCCGTTCGACAGGAGCGACTCCTTCACCTGGGCGTTCCGGCGGCCCTTGCCCACCAGGAGCTTGACCCCGGCCTCCAGAAGAGGCGGGGTGAGGGCGTCCATTCTGCCCGCCGTGGTGGGCCCGGCGGCTCCGAGGGCGCGGCCGGGGCTGCCCGGCGGCGGCGGGGTGGGGCCTACGTAATAGATCGCGGCGCCTCGCGGATCGAAGGGGAGCCGCCTGCCCTCGGCCAGAAGGGCGCAGAGCCGCTTATGGGCCTGGTCCCGCCCGGCGATGAGCACGCCTTCCAAAATGACCGATTGACCGGCCTCCAGCTCCCTGAGCGTTCCGGGATCCCGGACGGGGGTCCTGATCCTCAGGGGCGCGGGGAGGGGGGCCTCGGCAGGGGGCTCCCTGTCAGGAAAGGCGGCGAGGGACAGGGTGAAGGAGGCTTCCGACAAGTTGAGGGCACCTTTTGGCTTCCTGGCATCACTCCAGGAGGCCCGCTTCCTGGGGGTGTTCATGCGGCCCTGCAGCTCAGGCCAGGGTTTTTGCGAGACAGTCCTGGCAGGGTTTAGCCGCGGACGGGTTCTTGCCTGGCACGAGGCTGAGCACTGGCCCGGCCAGCTGGCAATTCCGCCAAATCGGCCCGCCGAGGGCGAAAGGAACCGCAGCCTTCCGGTCTGCAGGCCGGGTGTCAGCCGACAAGCGGGCCGGGTCTGCCGCAAGGCCGTCTGGACTTGCCTCTGGTCCGCGAGGCTTCGGCGCCTGCCGTGAGGCCGCAAGGCCTCCGCGCTCGCCGCAGGCTGGCCCGAACTTGCCGCAATCCCGCCCACGGGAAAGAGCCGGCCGAAAGTCGGGCTGCGGCTCCCCGCAGGGCATCAGGCAAGGCTGCAAGGCTTCCTGCCGACAAGACTACAGGGCTTCCGGGAGGGTTGCAAGGCTTTCCGCGCCGTTTCCCGGCTTTCCCCGCGACTGCGCGATACGAGGCCGTTTCAGGCGTCAGGGCTTCTTGAAAAACCTGGAGAATATCCCGCCTGCCTCGGGTCGGCTGACCGGGGCCGGCGCGGGCCGTGCTAGGCCGGAACCAGCCCCAGGCTTGGAGCCGGAGAGGAAGGAGGGCCTCTGGGGGGAGGCGGCAGCCCCAGGCCTGGAGCCGGAGAGGGAGGAGGGCCTCTGGGGGGAGGCGGCAGCCCCGGCGCCTGTCTTGCCGCCGGAAAAGATGGAGGGTTTCTGGCCGGCCCCGGCGGCGCCGAGGGCTGCCCTGCCGCCCGAAAGGAAAGACGGCTTCTGGGCGGCGGCCTGGGCGGGCCTGGCGAGGCCCGCTGCCGCGGGGGCCTGGGGCCTCCTGGCGGCGCCGAAGCCCTGCGCCCCCTTCGCCTGAGCGGGAACCGGCTTGCCATCCCGCCTGCGGTTGGCGGTCTTGGCGATGTAGTAATCCGCGAACTCCTTGTCGTGCTTCATGATGTGCTCGCGGAGCCAGTTGTTGACTATGGTGTTGATGTTCAGGACTATGGATATCTTCTCGCCGGAGGCCTTGTACTGATCGTAGAGCTCCTTGAACTGCTTGGTGAAATCCACGTGAAGCTGGTGGTGGAAGGCGGCCTTGGGGTACTGGCTCGCCTTCTGGAGGGCCTCCTCCATGGAGAAGTGCTTAATCACGTAGCTCTTCAGGAACTCGACGGTCTCGGGTATCCGCTCCTTGTGGGCCATGTCACGCAGCTTGTCGGCTTGGACGAAGAGTTCCTTGTGCTGCTCGTCGATCTTGGGGACCCCGGTCTCCAGGTTTTTCGTGAATAACATAAGTCGGCACTCCTTGCAGGGCACGGGGCTCCCGCGCCGGAACGGGACATCGGCGTATTCCGTATAGCCGAGAGCCGCATTCTCCGCGGCGCTTGCGGCGCGCGGGCGGCCTGAAGGCTCCTGGCCTTGGCGGCGCGCCAGCGGTACGCGCCCGCCAAGTTTTCCTGGCACAAAGGGTCCGATTGCCCCGGCTTCCTGTGAAGGCGCCGGGGCAATCCTCAGTAATTATACCTAATTCGGGCTTCCAGGCAATACCCGAGACGTGAAAAAGGGCTCGGATGCAAGGATTTCGGGACGGCCCGCCAATCGCCTGAAAAGTCACGGGTTTTCCGGTCTCCCTGGACCCTGGCCCGGCGGGAAGGGCGACAGGGTTGGCCGTAAGCGGCACTGAGGCGCAAGGCGCGGGAACAGGGCCCGGCAAAGCGCGGAAACCATGCCGGAAAGGCAGGGAAACAGCGGCGCCAAACCCCTGGAAAAGGCGGGAGCAGAGCCGGGGGCGACCAGGCAAGGCCGGGGGGAAAAGGCTGGAACGGAGCCGGGGGCGGCCAGGCAAGGGCAGGGGGGGAAGCGGGGTTAGGTTAGGCGTGAGGACAGTCCGGATTTTCGCGGGGGACGGGAGGCAGATCCGGCGGTAGACGGAAAGCCGCCGCAGGACCGGAGAAAAACCCGGGGAACCTGACGGCGGACACTCTGAGTTTCCGAACGGCGATAAGGAGCCTGTCGGAGCCTCGCGAAACGGGAAAAGGCGCCTTCCGGCGCCTCACGAAACGGAACCGGCGCCTTCCGGCGCCTCCGGCGTTCATTGAGCCCCAGTTCCCTCAGACAGGCGACCGAGGCGTTTTTTTAACCCCCAGGCCCCCTGGCTTCGCAGTTCCGCCGCGGGAAAGGCCGAAGCCAGGAGATTGCGGGGAAAATTACCTGGGAGGAGGCGGGCTCCTTTACATGCCGCCGGCTCCTTGGAAGCTTCGGTTGCCGAAAGCCGCCCAAGGCCGGGCAACCCGTGCCCCGCAACCAGCCGGGACGGCCCTGCGGGCGCCATCGGCTGACAGGCCGACGGGTTTTCCCCTGGCCGCCCCGGGCCGCTGAGGCTCCGGTACGTAAACTCGCCGGAAGGGAGTAACCCTTCCTGGTATTCTCGTCACTATCGCCGCCCTCCAGAGCCTGCCGACCGACCGGTTCAGCGGGCGGGTCATGAGCAGATAGTAGAACTTCCCTGGCCAGCTTGCAATCCTTTTTTCATATCCTGCCTCTTTGGCCGGATTCGGGCCAGAAAAAAACCTATCTGAAACGCCCCCGAACGCATTGTTTTCCTGTTTGCCGCCCTGGACAGGCCGGAGACGGGCGACGGATACCCGCCAGCAGGGAGCGCCCTGGCCGGGAGGGGGGCCAGGCACGGCAACCGCAGGGGCAAGGCTCAACCTCGCCCGCTGCCGCGCCTCTTCGGCGCGCGGTTCATTCCGCGCGGGTGCGACAGAACTCCAGCCCTTGCAAGAGACGCCCCGGTGTCCCTCAGAAGTCACCTAGCCAAAGCCTTTTTTTGGAGGCCGCGGGAGACTCCGTGTTCCTGCGGAAAACCTCGCGCTCCTCCCGAGACTCCCTGCCGGAGCCACAAAAGCCTCAAAGCCGCTCAAGAGCCTCCAAAGCCCCCTGAGCGCCCATGAGCCCTGAAAGGAGGTGCGGGCCTCCGGGCACACCCAAGCCCGGGCCTCCGGGAATACCTCAAGGAACCCGGCGGAAGCCCGCAGAGCCCGGTTGAATCCGCAGGGCAGAGCGGAAGCCCGCGGGCCTCGCTACGGAGGCGAGATGACCGCGGGAAAGCCGCATAAAATCCTCGCAAGGATAGCGCGGGGGCAGTCCGAGTCAGCCAGCGGACCGAGGCAAGCGGGAGAGCGCGGAAGGCGAGCCGAGGTGAGCCGGCATGGCGCCAGGAGGCTTGCCGGGGGGCTTCGGCGCCCCTTCCCGGGCTGCCCCGTGCGGGGCGCCGGGGGCTCAGGCGGCCTTAAAGGCCGTTGATCAGGTCCAGGTTGACGGCAATGACGTTGAGCGCGCAGAATACCTCGGAAAGCGTCTCCTGCCCATGCCCGAATTTTTTGAGGAAACCGAAGCCCTCGTCCTCCAGGGCCTTGGGGACGTCCAGAGCCTGGGCCGAATTGAGCAGCCGCACGAGGCCCGACTGGCGGTCAAGGTCCGCCGACAAAGTCGTGAAGGCCAGCCTGGCCCTGGGCCTGGGCTTGCGGATACGCGCCTCGTGGTTGGCGGAGGGGTCGGTAGGCCTCCACTCCACCAGCCGCACGTAGCCCTCGCTCTCCATGAGCTCCTTCTCGTAAAGCGCGGGGCCCAGGTTGCGGGAGTAGAGGTCGGAGGCCGGGAAGAAAGACACTCCGTCCTTGTGGGCCTTGGGGTGGCTGTCCAAGGCCTGGTCGCAGAGCTCCTTGTACTGTCGCTGAATGCGCTCGAACTCAGCCTCGTTGGGCAAAAGGATATAGGGGAAGCCCTTCAGGGCGGCGGCGCATTTCCACGTGCCGAAAGGCCCCTGAAGAACGAAGAGCGGGTCGAGATCAGCCGCCCTGGACTCGCGGCGGGCCAGGGCCCTCTCGAGCGACGCGGCCAGGTCGGCCTTGGGCGAGTCGCTCCCCTTCATGACTCGGTAGGGGAAACCCGGGGTCACTTCCGGGTAGTCCTCCGTGTAGAGGAACTCAGGAGGGAGCTGGGGCAGGCCACCGGACCCTCCGGGGCTGTGAAGCGACATGCCGACGAAGGAGTGGAAGTTCTCGACCACGTCCCCTTCCTTGCGGTCTGAGGGGTACACCCTGGAGACGCACACGGGGCAACGGACCTTCCGCGAAGCGAAATGCCACCCGAGGTAGGGGACCAGGATGGACATGCCCTTGTAGCGGTAAAGATCCCCGGACTCCTGCACGATCTTTTCCAGAAGTTCCCATACGGCCGGCTGGAAGGCGATGGGATCCACCCCGTCGAGCTGCTTTCTGATGTGGTTGTCGGTGGGAATGCGGCGGCTCACGCGCACGGCTTCAGGCCCTGCGTGCAAGGTCGAGAGCAGGACATCCACGCCGTGGATGCCTCTGTACTCGAAAAAGCCCCCGAGAAACCTCCGAAGGGAGGGGGCCTTGGAGTAGAACGCCGCCAGCGCCGTCATCAGCAGCTGGGGAAAGGGGTACATGGTGTTGGAACCCTGACGGGTGTCAGGGATACGCCTGAAATGATCGAGCACTTTCATGGCGTACGTTTCGAATGCGGCTCTCATGTCTTAAATCATACCAAATATATGGTTTTCGATCAAGCATCGGCCGGGCCTTCCCTGAACCATGTCCGGCGGCGGAAGGCATTGGAGGCACGGCATTTCCGGGAAAGTTCCCAGGGCCCGCGCCCCTTCAGCCGAGCCGTTTTCGGAACTCCCTTCCCTGCCGCTTCCCGCCGCCGGCGCTAGGCCCGTCCCGTCTCCCGCAGGGTTCCCTGCCGCTCCGCAGGAACCATGCCTTCCTCCGGCAGGCCCGGCACGGCCTCGCCCAAACTGCCGCTCGCCCTTTGCGGGCAGGCCCCGCGCGCGCCTGCCGCAGAGGCCGAGGCCCCGCCCTTAGCCGGGGCCAAAGCCCGCGCGCCTGTGACGGAGGGCAAGGCCAGCCTTGCCCGTCGCGGCAGTAAAATCCGCGCGCCTGCCGCAGAGGACCAGGCTCTGCTGCCATGACGGGCGCGAAGCCCCCTGCCTGTCGGGACATCCGAAGACCCTGCCTGTCGGGACAGCCGGTGACCGCATGCCTGTCGGGACAGCCGGTGACCGCACGCCTGCAGGGACTGCCAAAGCCCGCGCGCCTGCCGGGACAGCCGGTGACCGCAAGCCTGCCGGGACTGCCAAAGCCCGCGCGCCTGTCGGGGCTGCCGCGGCCGAAACGCATCTGACGACGGCAAAGGCCCCTCGCCTGTAACGAAAGCCATGCCCCGGCGCCTGCCGCGCGCGGGGCAGCCGCGCCGGTCGCCGCCGTCAAAGCCCGCGCGCCTGTCGCGGAAGCCATGAAGCGACCGCTCCCCCCAGGCGCCGGTCGCCGCGCCCTCCGCGCCCGGCCTTGTTCTTGACCCTCGCTCCCCTGCCCCCGCGCCTTCAGCCGGAGTTTCGCGGGCGGAGGCCTTTCTGCTATAATGCCGCAAGATCTCTCCCTCCGCTTCACCCGTTTCCCCAAGACATCCTTGCGGCTTTCGACTCAGGAGGCCCCGCGTGCCTGAAACCCTCTGGGCGCCATGGCGCATGGAATACATCCTGCAAGACCAGAAGCCCGAAGGCTGCGTCTTCTGCCTTCCGGAAGGCCACGCGGGCCCGCTTCCGGAGCGGCTGGTCCTCTGCGCGGACTCCCTCGTCTTCCTGGTCATGAACCGCTACCCATACAACAACGCCCACGTGCTGGCCGCCCCCCGGAGGCACGTGGCCACCCTGGCGGAGGCCACTTCCGAGGAGCGGACCGCCCTCATGGACCTCACGGCCAGGGCCACCGCGGTGATAGGGGAACTCCTCTCCCCCGACGGCTTCAACATCGGGATTAACCAGGGCCGGGTCGCTGGCGCGGGCATCGACTCCCACCTCCACATCCACGTGACCCCCCGCTGGAACGGCGACACCAATTACATGACCGTACTGGGGGAGACCCGGGTCGTGCCTGAGCACGTGCGGCGCACTTATGAGCGTCTGCTGGAGAGGTTCCGTTGAGCGCCCCTGAGGCCGCCGTGACCCGTCTCGGCCTGACCCCGGCCCTGAGGCAGTACATGGAGACCAAGGAGGCCTGGCCCGGGGCCTTCCTGTTCTTCCAGATTGGTGACTTTTTCGAGCTCTTCTTCGAGGACGCGGAGGCGGCGGCCCCGCTCCTGGATCTCGCCCTCACCAGCCGCCAGAAGATAGACGGGGAGCCCGTGCCGATGTGCGGGGTGCCCTTGGCCGCAGGCGACCTGTACGTAAACCGCCTGGCCTCCATGGGCCACCGGGTGGTGGTCTACGAGCAGGAGGACCCCGCCCCCTCCGACGGCAGGCTCGCCCGCCGCAGGCTCGCGCGGGTGGTCACCCCCGGCACCGTCGTGGCCGAGGACGGGACTCCCGCCGGCCGCTACATGGCGGTCATACTCCATGAAGGCTCCCTCCCCGCCCCCCAGGAAGCGGAGGAAGCCGCGCGCCTAGCCTGGCACGAGAGGGAGAGCGAAGGACATTGCGGCCCCGTCAGGGACGGCTCCGGCGGGGAGGGCTCAGGCCCTGCCCGGGAAGCCTCCGGACAGAAAGCCTCCTGCCGCGCGGGCGGCGTCTTTCGGCGGCAGCGCCGCGCCGCCAGGGACAGTGAGGCCGCCGCCTCTGCCGGCCCCGCCTCGTCTTCAGACCGGTCTTCCGGCTCTTCTTCCGCCTCGGCTTCCTGCTCCTTTGCCGCCTCAGCCCCGGCTCCGGCGGGCGGCTGGTGGTACCTGGCGGCGGCCGATCTCTCCACCGGCGACTTCCAGCTGGCCCGAGCCCCTGACTTTGAGAGCCTGGAGCCGGAACTCTCGGCCTTCACCCCCTCCGAGATCCTCTACCCGGCCCCCTGCCCGCCGGAGCTGGACAGGCACCTCTCGGCCTCCGGGGTCTACTCCGCTCCTTTGGAACCCGACTCCCTCCAAGGGGCGCGGGAGGCCTTGACGGAGGTCTTCGGCCAAGGGGCCCTCAGGCACCTGCCGGAACTCCAGGAGAGCCCCGGAGCCCTTCTGGCCTGCGGGGCGGCGGTGAAAAGGCTCATGTCGCTCACTCCGGGGGCCGCCCTCCGGCACCTGTCGCCGCCAAGGCTCCTTTGGGCCGCGCCCGCGCTTTCCCTGGACGAGGCGGCCCTCCGGAACCTGGAACTGGTCAGGTCCATGGACGGCGGGGCCCAGGGCACGGTGCTCTCCGTGCTGGACAGAAGCGCCACCCCCATGGGAGCCCGTACCCTCAGGGACTGGCTGGTGAGGCCCTCCCGGGACCGCGCCGAAGTGGAGGCCCGCCACGGGGCGGTCGAGGAACTGGCCGGGCAGCCCTCCCTCCGGGAAGGGCTGCTCCAGAGCCTCAAGGCGCTCAAGGACCTCGACCGCGCCCTCTCCAGGCTCACTCTGGGCCGCGGCGCCGTCAGGGACCTGCAGCTCGTGAAAGCGGCCCTGGATCTGGCCCCCGAATTCCGGGATCTCCTCTCCCCCGCCCGGGAAGGGGGCCTGCTCAGGGGCCTCTCCGAGGAGGCGGGAGCGGCACTTGGGGATGCCCGGCAGGGGGGTTCCGGGAGTCTCCGTGTCCTTAAAAAGGCCCTGGACCTCTGCCTCGAGGCCGGCCGCAGCCAGGGCGGTGACGATAGCGCGGCCGTCAGGGACGGCTGCTCCCCTTCCTTAGACGAGCTCCGGGCCCTGGAACGTGACGGGCGCAAGGCCGCCGCGGCCCTGGAGGCCGGCGAGAGGGCCAGGACGGGCATCGGCTCGCTCAAAGTCGGCTACAACAGGGTCTTCGGCTACTACCTGGAGATCCCCAGGCGGCTGGCCGGGTCCGCGCCCCCCGAATGGACCCGGAGGCAGACCCTGGCCTCCGCCGAACGCTACTCGAGCAAGGAGCTTTCCGAACTCGAGGGCCGGATCCTCTCCGCCGGGGAAAAACGGGAGGCCCTGGAGGAGAGGATACTGAAAAGCCTCAAAAGCCGCGCGGCAGCGGCCTCCGCCGGCATAAAGGCCCTCTCGCGCCTCTACGGAACGGCTGACGCCTTAAGGAGCCTGGCCGACGTCGCCCGCGCCAGGGGCTGGACCCGGCCGAGGATCACCCAGGACGACGTGATAGACATCAAGGCCGGCAGACACCCGGTGGTGGAGGCCTCGCTCCCCCGGGGCGAGGCGTTCGTGGCCAACGACGTGCGCCTCTCCCCCAAGGAGAGGATCCTGCTGGTGACCGGCCCGAACATGGCAGGCAAGTCCACCATCCTGCGCCAGACCGCGCTCATCGTCATCCTCTGCCAGATGGGGTCCTTCGTGCCGGCCGCCGAGGCCCGGCTCTCCATACGCGATGCCGTCTTTACCCGGGTGGGCGCCTCGGATGACCTCGCCCGGGGAAGATCCACCTTCATGGTGGAGATGAGCGAGACGGCGCGCATCCTCGCCAGGGCCACCCCCCGGAGCCTGGTTATCCTGGACGAGGTGGGCCGCGGCACTTCCACCTTCGACGGGCTGGCCATCGCCTGGGCGGTGGCGGAGTACCTCCACGACCGGGCCGGCAGGGGAGTCCCCACGCTGTTCGCCACCCACTACCACGAGCTGGTGGAGCTCGCCCGCTCCAAGCCACTGGTCGTCAACTACAACGTGGCCGTGCGCAAATGGCAGGGCAAGGTGGTCTTCCTCCGCAAGCTCATGCCCGGCGGCACCAGCCGGAGCTACGGCCTGGCGGTGGCTGCGCTGGCCGGTCTCCCCCGCGCGGTCACGGACCGCGCCCAGGAGGTCCTGAAAGACCTGCTGGCGGGTTCCAGGCGCCCTATCAGACCCCAGATCCGGCCTCGCGGGCTCTTCCCCGGCCCTGAGGAAGGCCGGGAGGATCCGGATGCCTTGGGCCTCTGGGCTCCCGATGAACTGGACTCCCTACAGGATCCGCCTTCCGCGGCCGGCCAGGGGCCGCTCGCGGAAGAGCCGGCCCAACATAGCCCTGCGGGCCCCGGACAGGGCGCGGAGGGCCTCTTCACGGCCGCTGAGGAGGAACCCCGCCAAGCCCGGGCAGGGCATCTCAGGCCAAGCCCGGAGGATGGGCTAAACTCCCCGCGCGAAGGGAGCAGGGCCGGGACTTTGGGAATTTTCGGAGCTCCGGAGGAGGCTGCGGCCGCCTGGCGCGTCGCGGCTCCCTGGGCTCCCCAGGCTTCAGGCGCTTCCGGGACTTTAGCGGCTTCAGGCGGTTCTGCCCCGCAGCGGGAAGACCCGGCCGAGGCACGGCCGCTTTACCCCGCGGCCGCTCCGGCCGATCCGGCGGAAACAGGGACGGCTATCGCCGGCCCCAGGCCCCTGGTCCCCGGCGCGCCTTCACGAGACGAGCAGAGGGCCAGGCTGATCGCCGAGATAAGCTCCCTGAACACCGAGACCCTCACCCCGCTCGAGGCCCTTAACCTAATCCACGCCCTCAAGACCAGGGCGGGGGAGCTTTCGTGAGCGCGGCTCCGGACACGCTTTCCCGCCCTAAAGATGCCGCAGTCCCTGGCCCGGCTGCCTCATGGGAGGGCCCGGCTGCCTCATGGGAGGGCCCGGCTGCCTTTGGGGAGGGCCCGGCTGCCTTTGGGGAGGGCCCGGCCCTTGCGACGGGCCCAGGCGGCAAGACAAAGCCAGGACCCCGCCGCTCACCGGCCGGCCCAAGCCGCCGTTCCTGCCTGGCCCGGGCAGGCTGCCCCGGCTCAAAGCCCGGCCCGGCCTTTACGGGCTCCGCCGCCTGCCGGAGCCTCCCGGCCCGCCGCATGGCCCAGGGACTGAAAGCCCTGCTCGCGGCCTTCCTGATGCTTCTCGCGCCCCTCGCCCTCGCCGGGACCTCCCTGGCGGCCGGCGAGCTGGCCAAGGCGCGCGAGGCCCGCGCGCAGTTCTTCCAGGGCAAGGATCAAGAGGCCAGGGCCAAATGGCTCGGGCTCGTCGCCAGCTTCGAGGAGGCCTCGGCCGCCCAGGTGCGCGACGTCTTCCGGGCCCAGGCGGATTTGGAGGGGGCGGAGCTCGCCCTCCAGTGCTTCTACCGCTTCAAGGATCAACGCGACTCTGCCAGGGCGGCAAAACTCGCGCGCAAAGCCGTCAAGTCCTGCGGGAGATGCCCCACCGCGCCCAAGGCGGAGATCATCCTGGGCCGGGCCCTCATCGCCCAGAAGCGCATGGACGATGCCTACCGCGAGCTCATGAAGGTCGAACTCAACCATCCCGACTCCCCTGAGACCGAGGAGGCCCGGGAACTCATGAGCGCCCTGAGGGCAGGGGGCACGCCGCCCCCCTACCCCACCACCGAGCCTGCGGTTCTCTCCCGGACCAGCCCGGCACCGCCCCGGGCGGCCGCGGCTTCAGCGGCCCCGGCGGCCCCGGCCGCCCGCCCGCAGGAGGGCAAGGCCCCGAAAGCGCCGCCCGCGAGGCCTCCCGCGCCCCCCCGGCCGCCGGTCAAGGCCCCGCCTCCCCGCAAGGACGGGCTCGCCCAGGTCTACGCCGTGACCGTGGAGACGCGCCAGGGCTACACGGCGGTGACCGCCTGGACTGACAAGGTCACCAGCTACGTCTACAACCTCATCCCCCCCCAGCGTAACGGCGGGCTCCACAGGATCTACGTGGACCTGCGCGGGACCAGGCTCGCCGGCAAGCTCCCCGGGCCAACCCAAAGCTCCCCGCCCCTTCTGAGGCTGGTGAAGATAAACCAGTTCGCGCAGGAGACGGCCCGCCTCGTGGCGGATCTGCCCGAGGCCTACCCCTACGCCCCGGTCTTTCTCGACGACCCGCCCCGCCTTGAGCTCAGGGTGGCCCTCCACGCGGAGGACCTCCCGCCCACCGAGGCCGATGCTCCCCCGGCTCCCCAGACCCGCCCCGCCCAGGCCTCACGGCCGAAGCAGGGCGCGCGCGGCCCCGCAGACTCGCTGGCTCGCCAGCTGGGCCTCAAGATCAGGCGGGTCATAATAGACCCTGGCCACGGCGGCAAGGACGGCGGTGCGGCCGGCCACGGCCTCAAGGAAAAGGACGTCGCCCTCAAGGCCGCCAAAATGCTCAAGGAGAAGCTCCAGAGTCGCTTGGGCCTGGAGGTATCCCTCACACGGGAAAGCGACAAATTCGTGACTTTGGACAGGCGGCCCAAAATCGTGGCCGACTCCAAAGGGGACCTCTTCATCTCGCTCCACTGCAACGCCAACTCCCTGGCCTCGGTGGAGGGCCTGGAGACGTACCTTCTGAACTTCGCGACCGACCCTTCGGCCCAGACCGTGGCCGCCCGCGAGAACGCCTCCTCCCAGAAGTCCATGGCGGAGATGGGGGGCCTCCTGGAACTCATCGCCAAGAACACCAAGGTGGCCGAGTCGAGGGTGCTGGCCCGCGCGGTGCACGCGCGGACCCTGGAAGCCCTCAGGGCCAAGCACAAGGTGCGAGACCTGGGGGTGAAGGAAGCGGTCTTCGTGGTGCTCCTCAACGCGAACGTGCCCGCCATCCTCGTGGAAATGGGATTCCTCACCAACTCGAGGGAGGCGGAGAGGCTCGGCCAGGATGCCTACCTGGAGCTTCTCACCGACGGCCTGACCGACGGCGTCAAGGCCTACGTCGACGGCCTCCCGCATTAGCGCATAGCCGCAAAATAGCCCGTAAAATATTACGCGCCCCGCGCTTTATGGAGGCCGCCTAGGCCGGACAGCCGAAAGAACCAGGCCGTAACGAAGAAGAAGCCCCCGCTTTAAGGCGCCGGGCGAACGGCAGAAACCTTGAAGCCGGAACGGTCCCGGAAGCGCGCATCATCTTGATGACGGCAGCCGGATAATCCGGCGCCGCGACAGCCCGCAAGCCGGGGAACGCCGTAACCGCCGCCGAAAAAGTGAGGCGGCGTCTCCTTGCGGAAAACCTTAAGGCTTCAAGGACCGCCCGCGCTCAGGCAAGCCTCCGGAGCATGACCCAGCTGAAACAAGGAACGCCGTCATTTCCAAGCTGGAAAAGCCCCCCCCCAAGGGCAGAAGTCATGGGACGGAAAGGATTTGACCGAGGCTTTTGCACATGTCCGACGACATGGCATGCCGCGATTTGGGGGCCGCGGGAATATGCCTCCGGAATAAGCGGAGCCTGCGCGTACGCAAAGATCCGGATTTTGCCGGAAAAGGCCGCCGATGCGGCGGCATTATGTTTTGCGCCGCCCTCAGGCGACTTTGTCCTCAACCTTGGGGAGAAGCCAGGCATCCGCGGCCTTGAGCCTTCCGCGGGATATGTGCCGTGCCGACGGCCGGCGGAAAGAAAGCTCAGGGGTGGCGGCGGCACATGCCTTCGTCACGGCGCCGTTAACTTATTCGCGTGCAATGAACTGAAAAGCTGAACCGTGCTGAGTTCATTTACCGGGACGAAGAGCTGGGCAGGATTCCTCGGGTTCATGGAAAAAAAGTTCTCGAGTGCCCTGAGGAGCCGGCTATTCATCTGCTCACGGACAACTTCCGCATACGCGAGAAACGCGCCGAATGGGACGCCGCCCATGCCAACTCGAGCTTTGGGCGCGCCCGCGCTTTTGGCGAGCCGCCTGGGCATGGTTGAGATTTGGTTCGGCGCAATGTCCTGAAAGGCTTTGAGAGGCGCAAGCTTCGAAAGCCGGCAGGAGCCGGGACAGGCAATCAAAGGCTTCGGCGAGGCGTAAGATTTACACGCCAAGCCCTTTCTCCGGCGCAAGCGGAACGTGAAGGGCCGCCGACTTAGGAACACGCCCGGCAACTTATGCGATTGAGGCCTGGCAAGATGATGCCAAACAGAAAGCCATACTTTTTGAAGTAACCTGCTGTATTTTTTGGAATTTAAAAGTTTCACATTTTCTATTACCTACAATTCTAATTTTTTTGAATCTTAGGCAAATTAGCCCAAATTATACATTTGGCTTAAAGTGATGAGTTCTCAAGGAAACTGAAGCGTAGCGGGGTCGATAAACATGCCGCTCGCGACCTGCCGCTTCAGGTTTTTGGATGGGTTTCAACTCAATCTTGCAATCTGCATTCCGCCGTTACCCGCATTCAATTTGACGGTTTGCACGTTCCCTGATATGATTTTCTAGCCTTTCAGAAGGAGCCATAGAACTCGGGACTAAAAAAATTACATAAATAATAAATAAGTTAATATAATTAATTATAAATATATTTAATATATCCGTACAGAATAAAAATACTGATTTCAAAAATTTTTTCTTATAATTTATAATAATAATTATTTTTGTAGAAAATAAGACTAAATAGAATATGTTTTATTTTACAACCATATTATTATAGATATTACGATTATGCTAATCAAAAATTTTATCAAGCCCGTATTTACTGGCTCCCGCTTCGAAAGCCAGTTTCTCCCGATAAATTTTGCCGGTGAACTTGCCGCTTATCAAACTTTACTGATTGAACTGGCAAAGAGAATATACCTTAATGATAATCCGACAAGACAACGTATTCCACAAGGTTTTTCCGACGTTCATTTGGCTATTCAAGAAGTGGGTAGCGGAAGTCCAAGCCTGACTTTGGCGCTTATGCCAAACAAAAATATTTCACCTCAAATGTCAACACCATTATTTGATGATGAGGAGTTATATTATAAACGAGCTCATGATTTAATTGTTGATTGTATTGCTTCTCAAGATGCAAGAATACCAGAAGGCTTCCCAAAAGAATTTGTATCATATTTTAACCAAATTGGCCGGTCCCTAAAGGAGGGCGAAGCATTACAGTTAACAAAAATTGATAATTCAGAGACAGTATATTTAAATAAAGATAAGCGTAAAAAGTTAGTTTTAACTTATAATCAGCATTATGAATGTGAAGTAGAAATTTCTGGATTTATTATCAGAGCTTATAAAGACCGCAAAATAATTCATCTTAGGCAAAAAGTTGGGAAAAAAGTAACTATTCCACTTTTTAATAACTATAATAAAATATCTTATGATTTTTTTGGCTCAACGAGGAATATAATTCATATTTGTGGGGTAGGATCATTTGACTATAATGATAATTTAAAACAAATTACCAAAATTAATTCTCTTGAGTTTATTAAAAATTATCAGATGGCTTCTAGGTTTGATGAAATATCGCAACTACAAAATGGATGGTATAATGGTGAAGGCCTTGCTTTAAATTCCACAAATTTTCAAATAATAGCATCCCTTTTTATAAATAACTATCCTCAATGCTCACCTATTCCGTTAATATTTCCAACACAAGATGGAAATTTGCTACTTGAATGGAATATTAATGGGTTGCCGACCATTGATATTAATATTTCACAAAAAATAGCCTCTTATCAAGCCTTTAGTTTGTACAACAATATTGATTTTATTGAAAAAAATTTTAACTTAACAAATAAACGTGATATTACAGAATTTTTTAATTTTATACGGGCAAATATCAAAGCGCCGCCGGTCACGCCGCGAGCAAAAGCAAGAATAGGGACATAAAAGATGCGGATGCCTGCCCTGCAGCGGCATGGAGCGAAGGCGGGCGACAGACATCGGCAATTGTCAAAGGCTCTGCAAATCTCATGACAGATCAAAAGGGAGCAGATGAAACGAAAAGCAGGTTCAATGCCGGCAGTGGCGGGCTTGTTTTGCGGAGTCGGAGGATTAAGGCACGGACTATGTCTTGCGGGGCTTAATTCGGTTGCCGGTATTAACGCGTCAAAGACGCAGAAACAGGCAACGGCGCAATGAAAATGAGCCAAGTGACGATTTTTAAGAGCAGCAGGCCAGAGATAGGATTGTTCACGCGCCCCGCCACGCCCGGAGACGAGTACGCCCTTGTTGAACTGTTCATCGACTATTACGGCAACAGGTTCACCCGCGACAACAAAACAAACCGACTTGCGGTGTTTATCGAGCCGCGCATTGACTCCGGTTATCCTGACGTCGTTTTTGCATCCTATCTTCCGTCAATCACGGACAACTGGTCGGACAAGCGTGAATCTTTAGACGTATACGACTTGAAATTAATGTCACACCTTTTCATAAACAAGAATGCGCTCGGGGCGAGGCTGATATCGACGCTCGGTTTTCCCGAGAGAATGATTTTAACGTCTCTTGAAAAGCTGATGGACGCCAGGCTGGTGTCGTATCGTGACCGTAGTTGGCGGATTCGCAGGCTGCGCGACGTGTTCAGCCTTACCAAACTAATCGCGGTTGAAGCGAAGCTGAAAGATATAAACAAAGTTTTCGAGCAGACGCATCTCAACACTCGCTTTGCGTCGCAGTCCTACGCTCTGACAAACTCGGCACACCCGCGGAGTGAGACAGTAAAAACATTCGAGCGTTTCGGCATAGGTTTATACGGTAAAGGTTCACAGTTTCGCCGTATAGTCGAAGCCAGGCAACACAGCCTGCCGTCCAGTTATCTGTCGCTCCAGTTTAATGAGTGGGTCGGCAAATCAATATCACGCCAAGGAGGGCTACTGTATGGCTGATTTTGAGGCGTTGGCGGCAACGCTTTCCAATCTGAAACTGGTTGCTCCCGGCGGGCAAAAGGTCGTCTACGGCGCTATGCGCCCAACCTTCTGCGGCATAGCCGTCAAACTGTTCTTCAAGACGGAAGAACGCTCTCAGCGTGAAATGGAAATCAGCTTAGGCTCTGGCTTTGACCGTGTCCCGAAAATCCATGAAACTGGACACGTTGCCTATACGGGATTGGACGCACTGTACTTTATCGAACAGCGCGTTGACGGCAAATAGCTCCGCAAATGCCTTGAACGCGCGATCGCTTCATCTCAACGAAGCAGCCGGCTTTTTGGAACAGCGTTCGGTTTTCTATAAACTGTTGGAAGATATGAACATTGTCCATCGCGACATAAAGCCGGAGAATAACATAGTTTCGGATGACGGCAAAGCTTACTTTTTGGACTTCGGCATTGACAGCATGCTTGGCGCGCCGTCACTCACAGCAACAGAAGCCCTTGCTGGACCCCACACGCCCGGTTACGCCGCGCCTGAGCGGTTCAATAATCTAAAAAGCGATATAGACTCACGGGCCGATCTCTTTTCAATCGGCGTGGCGACGTATGAGCGCCTATCGGGAAAAAATCCTTTTCGCGAAGGGGCGACAAGCCAACTCGGTATACTTCAACATTACAGGAGTCCGCCCTTTTGGCGCGAATGATTTTACTCTGTTGGAAGAAGACGTCTGATAACCGGATTCATCTGCAAAGAAGATGAGAGCGTCAGATTCTCCAGCTGACTGTTTTTCTTCGGATAATCCTCATGAATCCGTTTACGAACGGCCTTTGGATCTTTTTGGCATGCGCGGTTTACAGGAACCTGCGGAGTAAAATTCCAACGCTTGAAACAGTCTCCCATGGTTCGTTCTGCCAAGTTAATGCCGTATAGCCTGTAAATTTATTCAGCAGCGGCTTTTCTGGTCCACGTGCCGTGATTCAGATCAAACTCGTGCGGCTGAGCGTTTGCCATGAGCTTTAGTATTTCCTCTTCCTGGTCACAGCTAAGAATACGGCCGCTGCCAACAGGGCGTCCCCTCTTTTTATCCTTGGGAGCGGCCGCTCCTCCTTAGTCATATTCATTACGCCATTTGTATGCTGCAGAGACTACAATGGCTAGATTAAGAGCAATGTGAGCCACAGCCAACTTAGAGTCAAATCGAGAAATGGCCAGTTTTGCCAAGGCTGGCTTCTGTAAGGAAGCCATTCTGTGAAAGGCGTAATTTTTCATTCCTATAATATATCATGATTTTCAAAATTAAAAACTATATTTTTTTCCTAAATTTAATAATCATGATTATAATATCTTTACCTGCTTATTGCCTAAAGAAGCTATCTATTAAATTTTCAAAGGTGAATTATTATTTATTTTTGAATTAATATTAAAGTAATATATTTGTTTATTCTATTAATTATCCGCCGGGGCAGTAAGACTAAGCCCTTTGCCGCCGTGCCTCCTTTTCAGGCAAAGTCGCATGTAAGGGTTCCGCCATAACACCTGGGAGATGAAAACGGCATCGCCGATTTCTCCTAGAATCGCCGCTTCGTTCCGCTGTTGTTTCGCCGAGATATGTCCCGCGATGACCTGAGAAGGACAGAATTCGCTTAAAATTTCCATCCCGCGTTCCCGTGAGCCCAAGCGGCTTTTTCCGCGCCCGACATTCGCGCAGCGTGTGATTTTGCCCCGCAGAGGTCTTTGAACTTTTAATTCCAAGCCTTGTGCTCACGGGCCAAAGACCGCAGCTGCTTTTCGAGCTCTGCCCATGCCTCTTTGCGGAAATTTTTGCTAGGAAGCTTGCTTTTGCGGCCGTTGGCATCGAAATCCTTTGCCTTTCCGCTTCTGCGAGCCGCCTGAACACGGGTGAACATGGCGGAGAGCCGATTTGGCTTAATGCCCGGAAAGTCTTTGCGTGGCGGAAACTTCAAAAACGCGGGGAAGCTCTCGGATCAGGTTATCAAAGAATTCTGCGGGGACTGCAATACGGAGGCCAAGCCCTTTGTCCGGCGCAAACGTGAAATTAATGGCGGCCGGCTTAGAAACACCCGCGATAACTTCCGCTGATGAACGCCGGCTCGGCAAGGCGCGCAACACATCCTGGCCCCCCTGCAGGAGTTTCAGGTTCTCCGGGCCGCCGGAGCCCCGGGGCGCGCCCCCTCTATGAAAATCCCTGCGGCTTGACAGTCAGGAGTCGCCGGGGGGGGCCGAACCGGGCTCCGGGATCCATGCGGAAAGCGACCCTGCAGACATGGGGCCTCGGAAGCCTTTTGAGACGCAAAGGCGGGCCGGCGGACCGCCCGGACGGTTACCGTCGAGCCGGGAAGGTACGGGCCAGCCGTCCGGTGCCGCCCGAAAACCCAAGAGAGTCCCTTGGGCCGTGACCTGTCTCCTTGATGGCCTCTGGTGCCACGTCTCGCTCGGGGAAGCCCCAGGCCGCTCGACCCCTTCGGGATATCCTCAGGCCAGGCCAAGAGGCGCTGGCTATCGACAGGGCGCGGGAGGGGGCTTTCCGAGACCTGAGAGGGTCCTGGGGAACGCCGCCTCTTTCCGGCCCGGGCCCGGCCGGGGCCGCCTGCGCGCCATTCCCTCACGGACTGGCGGACTTTTGACGTGCGCCGGCCCTTGCGGGCTTTTGGCGATCTCCGGCCTTTCAGAGAGCCGCGGCCGGTTCTTATCCCGGCAAGGGCGTTTTCCGCGGGGCGGCGCCGGAAAGCGCTCCAAAACCTTTGGGAACCGCGGGATTGCGCCAGGATATTGTTTTATGAAATTATTTTGTCATATACAGCGCGCGTTATTGCCTGGACGGGCTTACAGCGCTAGATTAAACCCAAGCGGGCGCCGGAATCGGCAGCCTTGAATATACGGGCGGGCCGCACGGGGGATTTCCGGAAATCCTCCGCCGCAAGCCGCCCGAGGACGCCTCACGCGTTTGGGTTCGCGCCCTTCCGGCCCATGGCCGGAAGGGCGCCTTTGTTTCCGGGCGGCGGCGGACCGGGCAAAGCCCAAGGCGAGCCGAACCCGCCAAGGAGGGCCTGCAGTGCGGGCACGCCCGGAAAATCGGGGCTGCGGACAACGTCCTGCGGCTCCTGCGAAAGGCCTGGGGCTCCTGCTGCGAGCCGCAGGGACAGGCTTGCCTGCGGCAGATGCCGCTCGGCCCCTTAGAGAAGCGGCCAGATCGAAGCAAGCGCGTCGTTCGGGCGGGCTGCGGGTCATAAAGTCGGGAAGACCAGTCGGACCTGTCGTTTCAGCTGCGGGACTTCCCCGGACCGGCATGGCGCGGCGGAGGCAGGAACGCGGCTTTCGCCCCGACCCACGCGCGCGCCCCGCCGGAATCCAGCGTTTCCCGGCTCCCGGCAGGCCGTCCCGGGGATTGAGGCCGCCGGTTTACGGCATTCCGGGGAAAAGGGCGGGGTGCGGCGCCCGCCCGTCATTATCCTAACCCGGCAAAATCCCGCTTAAGGCGTTCAAAAATCGTATGTCAGGCTGAGCGTGGCCGAAATCGGAGACAGCCTGTTCTCGTAATAGTAAATCCCGTCCGGATCGGCCAGCGGGGCTGCCGGCGTGCCTGCGGCGGCCCTGCTTCCCATGCTGTAGGCGTCGTCCCTGTCGAAAAGGTTCGTGACCTGCAGGGTGACGGTGAATTTTTCGGCCGGTTTGACGAAAAGCGACAGGTCGGCGGTCCAGTAGTCCCCGTACTGCTTGTCCGGCCTGCCGGCGCTGAAATGCTGCTTTCCGGTATACACGTTATAGACCCCGAAGCCCAATGGCACGCCGTTCAGCCTCCCTTCCCACGTGACGTTAAGGTTGCCGTAGCTCCTGGGGATCGTGCCCAGTCCCGTCTTGACCCCGTTGACGATTTCAGTCTGATAGGTGAAGGAGGCCGACGCGTTGAGGCCGTCGGCGGGGGATACGTCCGCGGACAGGGTGATTCCCCTGACGTGGGTCTTGCCGTCGACGTTCCGGTACATGCTCATTCCGCCCGGGCCTGATCCCCGGACCGTGGCTATCTTGCCGTCGGTTTCCGAGTAGAATCCGGTAATGTCGAAGCCCCAGGCCTTGAACCGGCCTCCGAGGCTCGCGGTGGCGTAGAGGGTCTCCTCGGCCTTAAGGTCGGGGTTCCCCCAGGTGTTTCCGCCGTGCGCCCCTGCAGGGTTTGAGTAAAGGGAGCTGCCGCTGGGCAGCCTGAAGGTGGTGCCGACGTTCATGGCGGCGTACATGGCGTCATTGAGGAACGGCACCCTCGCTGAGACGTTCCATACCGTCGACGACTGTTCCTCCATGTAGCTGTACCTTGCGCTGAAGGCGGTCTTAAGGCCCGGAACGGCCGAAAAGTACGGACGGAAGCTGGCGTAGACGGCGTAGACCTGCTCCCTGGGAGTCTTCGGGATCCTCATGACGACGTCGTATCCGCCGTAATTCTGGTAGTCCAGCCCGAAAATCAGCTCGGATCCCTGGGAGAACCTGTAGCTGTTCATGACGTTCAGCCCGTAATCAGTGAATCCGAATTTTTCCATGTGGCTTTCGTATGTCCAGTCCCGCTGCAGCCCGGTCCACTTTGCCCACCACTCGTGAAAATAAAGCTTGACGAAGTAGCTGTATCCGTCGGACACGTCATGCGCCCATTTCAGGTAGCTTATGTGCTCATACGCCGTGTAGTACTGCGCTATGTAGCCAGGGGATGGCGTGTCGTAATTCATGTCGTTGCGTATGAAGCTGAAGTCCAGCTTGGCTTTGCCGGCCGGCTCGAACTCCCGCGAGTATTTGAACCCTAAGTTAGACCTTTCCAGCGAGCTCTTGCGGTTTTGCCCCTGTTGGTATGAACCGTACGCCTGGAACGCCATATCAGGCGGCGATTGGAACCCGGGGTACTTCTCGTAATGCCCGTGAAAGAGAAGGTTGTTCCCGCCTCTCCCGCCGCTCACGTGAAACGAGGCCTCGCGCCCCTGCATGGACTCGGCCTTAAGGTCGATCTGGCCGGAAAGCTCCTCGGTCGGGTTCCGCGTGACGATATTGACGACGCCTCCCACGGCGTCGGTGCCGTAGAACAGCCCTTCCCCCCCCATGAGCACCTCGACGCGCTCCACCATGTTTACCCCTACCGCGTTGGGGGAAGCGGTAGATCCGAACATGCGGTTGTTGAGCCTCACGCCGTCCAAAAGCACCAGGAACTGGCCGCTTCCGTTGAGCCTCATGGTGCGGCTGTTGCGGTTGTTCTCCCTCAGGTAAAACCCCGGCACCAGCCTCGACAGCGCCTGTGACACGTTCGTGAACCCGGCCGCCCTGATCTGGTCTCCGGTTACCGTCACTACCCTGTGTCCGTAATCCTGAAGTTCCGTCGACAGCTTTTCCTCGAGCTGGCGCCCTGACACGACGACCTCTTCCAGAGCCGCGGAACCTTCCTGCGCCGTCGCCGGGCCTGAAGAAAGCCCGGTCGCGAGCAACCCTGCGGCCAATGCGGAAATGCAGGCCGCTGCCCTGCCGATTATTCCTTTCATGCTGATCTCTCCTGATTCAAGGCAAAAAAAACCGCCAGGGAAAGGCGGTTATCGTCTTTCCCAGGCGGTCTTCGTGATCCGTGAGCCAGGGGCTGCCCTGGCTGCATTATGACGAGAAGGCGGCTGACGCCCCTCTTCCGAGGGCGTTTTCCGGCGACGGGTCCGAGGCCGTAAAGCGCGGCCCGGAACGGCCCTTCAGCGCCCGGGGCGACCGGCGCCTGCAGGCCGGTTCCGACGTGTAAGGCGCGTTCCGCGCGCAGGCGCCGATACTGTCCGCGCCTGATGCCCTGCTAGGCTGATCCGGGTTTTAGAGGGGGTTTCAACGGGGTTTTTGGGGATGCGCAGGCCTTCTAA
>JAITRL010000028.1 GCA_031288415.1 Deltaproteobacteria bacterium
ACCGAAACTCATGCGCTTGAGTTTCGGGTTTTTTCGGAATTGCGGGCAAACCCGACACGCCCCCGAGGACGGTTGCCGGGGCGTTCGGATTTTCGGAAGCCCGCGTGGCGGACAAGCCCGCAAACAGAGCCCCGCCGTCTCTTGAGACACAGGTTGCCGCCGGAGCCTGTCGGACGCCCCGGGAGCCGCGGCGCACGGAGGGAATTTCGGCCTGAGCCTGCCGGGCCAGAAGCCGGCCGGCCTCGCGCCGTGACTCTTCCGAGGCTTGGCGACGGCTGTCGGCGTCAGGAGGATGTCCGCCTTGCGGCGGCCGGCGCCGCCGGAATGACAGGGGCGGGGCGTTCCTTCCGCGTTCGACGGCTCGGTCTCCGGAACCTTGCCCGGCCGGTTTCCGGGCCTTTTCCAGGGAAGGCTCCGCAAACCGTCTCAAGGGGAAGGCGCGGGCTTTTGACGCTCCAGCCGGAAAGCGGGCTGCGGGTCTGGGGCTTTGGGAGCTGTTTAGGACAGCAGAATAATGGCGTGGGCCAGGGGGCGTTTCTTTTAAACCCTGGTGAAACCTGGGTTTTTCGCCGAGCCTGGCCGGTCTTGGGGCGGGAGTCGAGCCGGTATTTAGGACAGCAGATTAATTAATTTACACCTTGACAGAAGTTTGGGGCTAACCGGGGCCAAACGCGGAATATTATTTTTGTATATTTTTTAATTATTATATTATTAAATATATAATATATGTTGAAAAATTAAATTTTCAGTTAAAATATAATATTCATATAAATTTTAATATATTGTAAACATAAAAATACCTTAAACGTTTATTGTGACTCCTAGAAAGTCACAAAGCAACAGTTAAGGCAAAAATGTACTGTCTTAAACTTTTATGGTCCAAGGCCGGAAAGCGGCAGACCCCCGCCGAAGGCGCACCCATCCCTCGGCGCGACGCGGCGCGGCGCGGCCCGCCGGGGGCTAAACTGAAAACACGGCGGAAGCCGGAATGCCCGGCGTGGGCGGGCGCGGCAGGCGAGTCGGGTTGTTGACGAGCTCGATCAGGTCCCAGTACTGAAACATGCTGAACCTGACGACGTCGCGGAGGGTGGAGTAATCCCAGGCGACCGCGGCGATGAGCTTGATGTACTTGAACAGCAGCGAGGCGATAAGGCAGGCGAAGATCTGAGTCCTGACCGCGTTCTCAGACGTGCCGAAAAAGCTTTTGATCCTGGTGAAGTTTTTGAGCTGCTTGAAAAAGGACTCGATCTGCCAGCGGGCCTTGTACACGGCGCTGATGACATGGGCTTCGGGCTTCATCAGGTTCGTCAGGAACTGAAACGTCCGGCCGCCGGCAGGATCATGGGCGGTGACGAGGCGCAGGTCGCCGTCGAAGGCGGCGTTCGCCTTAGGCGCGGCGAGGCGGATTATCTCGTCCCTGGTCACGACGGCCGCCTTCGGGTCCGACGGCTCCGCGTTTTCCGGGAGCGGCCTGACTTCCTTGACGACGTAAGACATCTGGACCTTGGCGCGCGTCACGAAGTAAAGCCCCAGGTCCTCCATCGTCTTGAAAAGCGAGTATTTCACGTAGCCGCGGTCCATGACAACGACGGAGCCTTTGGGAAAGCCCGACTGGCGGAAGCTCGGGGCGAACTCGTCCTCTCCTTCGACTATGAGGGCGTCGGCGCCGCCGCCGGCCTGCTCCCGGCGGCGCGCGGCCTCGCAGTCCATCATCCTTTCGGCGACGGTCACGTCCGCGGCCTTGCCGTCTGTTATGACGGTCAGGACGGGGAGATAGCCGTCGGTTACCGTGTGGAGCTTGACCGCGCCTTTGGTCGTGGTGTATTTGGCCCAGTCGTACATTTTCATGCACAGTTCAATGTATGACGCGTCCAGAATCAGAAGCTGAAGACCGGCGGGGTCGGGCCGCCAGCTGATCCCTTTTTTTTTCAGGGACTCTTCCACGGATTTCCGGATCCTGAGGAACGCCTGCTGGCAAACCGCCAGTCCCGGTGCTGGTTGGCGTAAGCGATGGTGGACTTGTGGGGAGGGCTCGAAAGCCCGAGCTGCGCGTAACGGCCGGGCGAAGTGGATATGGTCGCGACTATGGACCTCAGCGAGTCAAGCCCGGCCACTTGGGCGAACACCATCAGGCACAGGTGGTCAAGGGACTTGAACCCGTTTTTCCTGCGGAACTCCAGACCCATTTCGTCGACGTCGCCTTGAAGCATGAGCCTGCAAAGGTTCAGGTGATGGAGGGTCTGACTGATCACGGTCGAATTGGACGCTTTTGGGGCGTCTTTGGCCTTTTCCTCTTTCGGCACCGTCAAGGCCTTCAGCGAAGCCAGGGAAGTCGGCGCGCCGACGGGCTCAGGTGCCGCGCCCGGCTCCGCCGCGAGCGCCGGCTCCGCCGCGAGCGCCGGATCCGCCGCGATCATCGGGTCCGCCGCGATAGGCGGCTCCGCCGCGATAGTCGGCTCCGCAGCGATTGCCTGCTCCGCCGCGATTGCCGACTCCATCGCGATCGCCGGCTCCGTCGCGATCGCCGGCTCCGCCGCGATAGTCGGCTCCGCAGCGATTGCCTGCTCCGCCGCGATTGCCGACTCCGTTGCCGCCTCGAGTTCCGGTACTGTCCCCATGTAAGCCTTGGCTTCAGGCTCAGCCGTTGTCTTGGGCATGGCCTTGAACTCGGACTCCAAGGCTGCTCCTGGCTGTGCTCTGGGCTCCTGCTCCCGGATGATGCCAAGCTTCTGCGTCTGAGACTCCAGGGAGGCCTCCAGGTCAACTCTGGCTTCAGGTTCAGCTGTGGCCTCAGGCGCAGCCTTGACTGCGGTCTCCGCTGCAGTTTCCGGCTCTGCCTCGGCCTCCGGCTCAACCCTGGCCTCAGGAAATGTCTCGGTCTTTGCCTCTGTCATAGAAATACAATATGTTGAGGAGCAGTTTTAGTTTGCGAATCATCCTAAGCTCTGATATTATAGCAAATATTCGGGCGTCTGTAAAATTTTTTTTCAAGGCAAAACGATCTTAAGCATTGTTCATATTATTAATATTTATAGTTATTTTTAAATAAATTTTTTAATTAAATATAATATATAAAATTTAAAAGATTTTCCAAATCAAATTTATCAAAATAAATTACCTAGTTATTTCTAAAATGAACCAATGGCATATAGGCAGTGTATCTATCTTTAAATCACTGATTAGTTGAGTACGTAGCAATCCTGCCTCAATATTTCACAAATATTTTTTTTACAATTTTTATCTAAAAATATTATAAAATATCCAAAATTATATTTATAAAATTATTTATATATCCTATATTAGATTATTATTTATATGCCAAAAATTTTGGACGGGTGTGGATAATTTTATAAAAAAACCGGAAAAAATTTAAAAAAATTTAATACAAGGTACGGTACACGATAAAAATTTACCGCTTACAAAATATTTTTAGTCAGGCGGCGTTAAATTCATGAGTTTTCTCATTTTAGGTATTACGCAAAATCGATTTCCCCGACAGTCTCCTAGTCAGTGGGATTCCGCCAAGAGCCATTTTTTTAATTGAGGCTCTCAGGCCGTAGGGTAAACCTAAGCGGGAATTTAGGTTGCATGGCACTAGATCGCCGTGGGAAAACGCAGGCTCCTGCGGCCTCCGGGGTCTTGGCCGTCCACATGCTGGCCTCTCTCGGGGCGCCGAAGGGGTTCCGCGGCCCCGGACCCGCGAAGGTCGGGGCAAAATTCACGGAGGCGGGTACAAGGATGCGGAAGGCGTAAGCTTCGGGCCGGGATGCAGCCCGCCGACATCAGCCCTGCCGCGCCTGCGCGGCGCGGATGGCCTGAGGGTAAAGATCCGGTGCCGTTTGAGGGAAGCCCGAGGCCTGGAGTTGGCCCCGAAAGAAGTTGCGAAAGCGCTTGCCTGCGGGAAGGCGGCCGGGCAGGCGGACATCCGGCGGCAGTGGCCGTGCCGGCGGAAGACCGGCCTGCCCGGGTCGGGCGCCTGAGGGCCTGGAAGCCCCCGGGACAAAGTCAATCAAAGTCAATCAAGGCCATTCAAAGCCATTGGCGACCGATCCGGCCTGAGCCCGCGCCGGATGCCTCCTCGGTATCTCCGGCGCGGGGGTTGAGAGGCCCAAGCCTGTTTATGCGGGAATGCTACTTGGCGGGAAGCTCGTAGCCGTAGGAGACGATTATCTCCAGGGCCTTGGGATTGGTCTTCAGGTAGTCCAGGAAAGCCTTGGCGGCTTCCGAGTCGCTTCCGCCCTTGAGGAGGGCCGCATCCTGGAGGATAGGGCTGTACAGGTCGGCGGGCACCTTGAAGACGGAGCCTGAGGTGAGGTTGCCGTCCTTGCAGACCTGCGACCAGGCGATGAGGCCAAGCTCCGCGTTGCCGGAATTGACGGCCTGGAAGGTGTCGGAGATGTTGTTTCCGGTGACTATCTTGGACTCGATGCCCGGCAGAAGCCCCCATTTCTGAAGAAACTCGTGACCGGCGAATCCGTACGGCGCCAGATCGGGGTTGGCCACCGCCAGGAACCTGAACTCGTTCTTCTTCAGGACTTCCCCTTCCGGATCCACGTAACCGGGGGTGGAGGACCAGAGGACCAGGGCCCCCTTGGCGTAAGTGAAGCGTGAGCCCGCGACCGCGAAGCCGCCTTCCTCCAGCTCCTGGGGGGTCTTAGTGTCCGCCGCCAGCAGGATCACGAAAGGGGCCCCGTTCTGGATCTGGGTCTTGAAGTTTCCGGTGGACCCGAAGGAGAGGACCGGCTTGTGGCCTGTCTCCTCCTCGAAGGCTTTCGCTATGTCCGTCGCGGGGTTGGTGAAGTTCGCGGCCACCGCGACGTTGAAATCCTCCGCCGCCGCGGGGACGGCCAAGGCGGCGGTAAAACATGCTAAGGCCAGGAGGGAAACGCATAAAGCTGAAATTCTCATAATAGTGTCCTTTGGCGGGTTAAGCTCAGGAAGCTCCTGTAAATTCCGCGGGAGAGCCGGGCGGCCGAAGTCGCGGCCCGCAGGCGGGCGCCGGTGAAGAGCGGTATTGAACTCTGCCGACTGCTTGCATGACTTATGCCAACGAGGTCCGGCGCCGCAAGAGCGGCGGATTTTCCCGTGAGTTTACCGGCTCGCCGCGGCAAGAGGCGCGCTCCGGCCTTTCCCGCGCGGGGCATTTCCCGCCTGCGTAGCCTGAAGCGCGCGGCAAAACGCGAAGGCCGGCGCATCCGGCGGGGACAAGCGATCCTCCGCGCGGCTCCCCGGGGGCGGCGTATTAGTTCACCGATATGTCAAGGACGCCGTTTGCGACGTTCCCGTAGGCAGGATAACCCCCCGGAGGCTGTCTTGACTGCCTTAGGAGACGGGCGGTTGCAGGCGGGCCGGAAGCGGCGCTTGAACGGGGGGCGCGTTGCGCGGGTCACTAGCCTCGCGAGCAGGCGGGCTGTGGCGCGGAGCGTCGCGAGCTGTCGCCGTCCGTGCCGGCCGTACGGAGCCGGCGCGCGGGATTTCCTTTTGAAGGAGAGGCGGCTCGCGGCGGCGGACTCCTTTTGCCGAGCCCGCTCCGCATGCCTGCGCGGCGCACAAGCCAGCCCCCGTTTTGGGCGCTTCCGTAGCCAGCAACCCGTACGCCGGCGGCTCAGGCGCCAGCCACCCAAGCTCGGCGGCTCAGCCGCCAGCCACCCAAGCTCGGCGGCTCCGGCGCCAGCCACCCGAACTCGGCGGAGCCGGCGCCAGCTACCCGTGCTCCGGCGGCTCCGGGGAAAGTTTCAGACGGCCGGCCAAGGGCCTGCCGGCCGCCGGGAATTTTTCTCTCCCGGCCGGGGAGAGTTTGTGGCCTGCGGGCCGGGGAGGGTCAGTGCTTACGCAAACCCTTCAAATGGCTGGCCTTCAGCATCTTTTTAACATTTCCGTTGTTTTTTGGAGCAGGAAAAACGCTTTGGCGTTAGTTTTAGACATTTTTGTCATAAAATAGGAAGGGGTTTTTCGGAGTCGGCTAAAAAACTTCATGATTTAAAGGGTTTATACCGAAACAATAGGATTGGTCCGATTCGTGCATAACGCTATTGCCGTCCAAGTTGCCGGACCGGCCCTCAGATGTCCGGCCCCGTCCGGCGGCTTGTGTCCTTGCGCGCTTTCAGGCCAGCCGGTCTGCCGTCGGCCTGTGCAGCCCGCCCTTGTCCGCCCCGCCTGTTCAGCCGGCCTTGCCGGCGCGGCAGCCGGGAAGGTTTTCAGTCCCGGCCCTTCCCGGTTTCCATACTTTCCCCGGGCAGCCCCCCCCTCCCATGCGCCCCTTGCGGAACCCTCCGCAAACGCGGCCCTTACCCCGCAGCAAAAGCCGACCCCGCAGGCCAGGCCCGCCAGCGGCCATAGCCGCGCTTACAGAAAACCACCCAAGCTCCATACACGAAGCCTTGGCGCGGCAGGCGAAGCCATGTTCCGAAAGAGGAAGGCGCCCGCCGATCCCGCGCGAGGCGACCCTGGTCCTCCGGGCGGCCGGCTTTAGGCGCCGCCCTGTCGGCCGGGCGTTCGGCCGCCTGAATTTTCCGGCAGCGCAGGCCTGCGGCGCGCCGCTTTCGGGCCCGGGCTCCCGGCCTCGCCTTTTCGCCTTCCCGTCCTGAAGAACCGCGCGCGTTTCGGCCTGCCCTGCGGGCTGCCTTGCCCGCGCGGCTTCGGGCCGACACGCCCGCTTTCCCGCGCCGATTCCCCCGGGGGACAACCCGCCCGCGAAGGCGCCCCCGCGGCTGCCGCGGCCGTTGCCCGGCCCGGCCCCCCGCCCGCGCGGCGGGGGAGGCGCTCAGCCATTGCCAAGGAGAAACCACATAATGCGACAGGTCGCCATCTATGGAAAAGGCGGTATCGGCAAGTCCACCACCACGCAAAACCTCAACGCCGGGTTGGGGGAGATGGGCAAGAAGATCATGATCGTGGGCTGCGATCCCAAAGCCGACTCCACCAGGCTCATCCTGGGCGGCCTTGCCCAGAAGACAGTCCTGGACACCCTGCGCGAGGAAGGGGACGACATCGACCTGGAGCTCGTCCTCCGCGAGGGCTTCCACAGCATACGCTGCGTGGAGTCCGGCGGCCCCGAGCCGGGCGTCGGCTGCGCCGGCCGCGGCATCATCACCTCCATCGGCCTTCTGGAGCGGCTGGGGGCCTATACCGAGGACCTGGACTACGTGTTCTACGATGTCCTGGGCGACGTCGTCTGCGGCGGGTTCGCCATGCCCATCCGCGAGGGCAAGGCCCAGGAGATCTACATAGTCTGCTCCGGGGAGATGATGGCCCTGTACGCCGCCAACAATATCTCCAAGGGCATCCGGAAATACGCGAATACCGGAGGCGTGCGCCTGGGCGGCCTCATCTGCAACAGCCGCAACGTGGACGGCGAGGCCGACCTGGTCAGCTCCGTGGCCAAGGAGCTCGGCACGCAGATGATCTACTTCGTCCCCCGGGACAACATGGTACAGAGGGCCGAGATCCACAAGCAGACCGTGATCCAGTACGATCCCGAAAGCCAGCAGGCCTCGGAGTACCGCAGCCTGGCGCAGAAGATAGACGCCAACGACATGTTCGTCGTTCCCAAGCCCATGAGCCAGGAAAAGCTGGAGAACCTCCTCATGGAGCACGGCATACTCTAAAGGCCCCGGAGGAATCAATGCAGCTGATCAAGGCCATCATCAGGCCTGAGAAGACCACCGCCGTGATAACCGAGCTCATGAACGCCGGTTACCCTTCCCTCACGAAGGTGGACGTTTACGGCCGGGGCAAGCAGAAGGGCATCGTGCTCAACGACATCCGCTACGATGAGCTTCCCAAGCAGATGCTGCTCATCGTGGCGGGCGACGAGGACTGCGAGGACATAGTCGGCATCATCATGCGCACCGCCAGGACTGGCGAGGGCCACTTCGGCGACGGCAGGGTCTTCATCCTGCCGGTGGAGCAGGCCTGGACCATCAGCACCGGCCAGGAAGGGCTGTGACTTCCCCCCGCGGCGGGGCCCCCCCTTGGCGTGGCGGCCGCAGACATCCCTGCGGCCCCTGCGCGCGGCCGAGGCCGGCGGAAAACCCGGCATCCCCGCCAATGCCTCCGCGGACGGCGGAGACCCGGGCGCCCCGCCGCGGCATGAGTATACGCGGGATCGCGGGCCGTACGGAGGGTTGGCCGCGCCTGGGCTTGCGGGGGCAGCCTCTTTCGCCCCCGTCTGCCGAAGCTCCTGCCGGCCTGCGCCTCCCCAGGAAGCCCGTCTGCCGGGCGAAAGGCCGCAGGCGGCCCTGCGCCTGCCGCGGGGCCGCGGGAAGCGGAGGCTTTCCGCCGCTCGCCTTGACCGCGCGTACCTGGGAGGGCCAGGCGGGAAGGAGGCGGCGAACGGCCCGCCTTTGCCTTCCCGCCCGGCGGCGGGGAGCTGCGGGGCACGGCCGGAGAGAGCCGCGCCCGTCTTGAGAGGATTAGGATTAAGATGAAGGAACTGATGGCGATAGTCCGCTCCACCAAGGTGGGACAGACCAAGAACGCCCTGGCGGCGGCGGGCTTTCCGGGGTTCACCTGCGTGCCCTGCCTGGGGCGCGGGAAAAAGCTCATGGACCCCGGGGTGCTCAAGCTCATCATGGAGTCCGGGGAGCTGCCCCTGACGGCCGCGGGAGAGTCCATGACCGAGGCGGCGAGGCTGATCCCCAAGAGGCTTTTCAACATAGTGGTGGAGGATGACAGGGTGAAAGACGCGCTGGACGTCATCATCGCGGTGAACTCCTCAGGGCACCCCGGCGACGGGAGGGTTTTCGTGCTCCCGGTGGCGCGCTCCTACGCCGTTCGCCTGGGCGCCGAGTGCGAGGCGTGACCATGGACGTGAAGACGGATATACTTTCCAAGTACAAGGCCAAGGTCTTCAAGAGCCGCAAGGATCACATAATCCGCGTCGAGGGGGGCGGGGAGCAGGCCATCGCGGCCAACACCAGGGCCATCCCCGGCATCATGACCAACCGCGGCTGCTGCTACGCAGGCTGCAAGGGGGTCGTCCTGGGCCCGCTCAAGGATGCCATGGTGATCACCCACGGCCCGATCGGGTGCGGCTTCTACTCCTGGGGCACCAGGCGCAACAAGGCGCGGGCCAACGAGGACGGCGAGAACTTCGTCCAGTACTGCTTCTCCACCGACATGCAGGAGCCCGACATCGTCTTCGGCGGCGACAAGAAGCTCCGCAAGGCCATAACCGAGGCGGTGGAGATCTTCAGGCCCAAGAGGATCCTCGTCTGCTCCACCTGCCCGGTGGGGCTCATCGGTGACGACATCCACGCGGTCGCCGCCTGGGCCGAGAAGGAGTTCGGCATAACCTGCGTCGCCTTCTCGTGCGAGGGCTACAAGGGCGTGAGCCAGAGCGCCGGGCACCACATCGCCAACAACGGCCTCATGAAGAGGATAATCGGGACCGACGACTCGGTCAGGCCCGGCAGGCACAAGATAAACCTCCTGGGGGAGTACAACATCGGCGGCGACGGCTGGGAAAGCGAGAGGATCCTCAGGAAGATCGGCTACGAGGTGGTGGCGGTCTTCACCGGGGACGGGCAGGTCCGGGACGTGGCCAACTCCCACACGGCGGACCTGAACCTGGTCCAGTGCCACCGCTCCATCAACTACGTGGCCGAGATGATGAAGGATGCCTTCGGCGTCAACTGGCTGAAGGTGAACTTCATCGGGGTCAAGGCCACCTCCGAGACCCTGAGGGACATAGCCGAGTTCTTCGGGGACACGGAGCTCAAGGAGAAGACCGAGGAAGTGATAGAGGAGGAGACCTCGCTCATCGCCCCGGAGATCGCCCGCTACCGCTCGCGCCTCGAGGGCAAGACGGCGGCCCTCTTCGTGGGCGGGAGCCGTTCCCACCACTACCAGGCCCTCCTGAGGGACTTCGGGGTGGAGACGGTCCTGGCCGGGTACGAGTTCGCGCACAGGGACGACTACGAGGGCAGGCGGATCATCCCCACCATCAAAGAGGATGCCGACAGCAAGAACATCGAGAACCTTGTGATGGACAAGGATGCCCGCTACCGGGTCTACCTCACCCCGGAGAGGCTCTCCGAGCTCAAGGGCAAGATCCCCCTGGAGGACTACGCGGGCCTCATGACCGACATGCGCGACGGGACCTACGTGGTGGACGACCTCAACCATTTCGAGACGGAGGAGTTCATCAGGCACCTCAAGCCCGATGTCTTCTTCTCCGGGATCAAGGACAAGTTCGTCGTCCAGAAGGGGGGCACCCTGTCCAGGCAGCTCCACTCCTACGACTACAGCGGGCCTTACGCTGGATTCAGGGGGTCGGTCATCTTCGGCAGGGATCTCACCATGGGGCTTTACGCCCCCGCCTGGAACCTGGTGACGCCGCCCTGGGCCTCGGCGAGGGCGTAGGCCGCCCCGGCCTCCGGCTTCCCGCGAGGCCCTGTGGGACATGCCGGCAAGGGCGCGCCGGAAATGGCGGCCTTGCAGAGGCCGGCCGGAAAAGGCCGGCCAGGGAGCCGCGGCCTGAAATGGCGGCCCCGGAAAGGCCGGCCAGGCAGCCGCGGCAGGGATGCCGCCCCGGTCCGGCATGCGGCGGGCGGCAAGGCCGCAGGAAAGCCGCCCGGCTGGCAAGGCCGGGCAGGCGAAGGAGAAGGACAGTGCTAGACCAGACCCCCAAGGAGATTTTCGAGCGGACGGCGCTCAGGGTGAACCCCTGCAAGACCTGCCAGCCCGTGGGCGCCCTTTTCGCCGCCCTGGGCGTCAAAAGGTGCATGCCCCACAGCCACGGGTCGCAGGGCTGCGTCTCTTACCACCGCACGTTCCTGACCCGCCACTTCAAGGAGCCGGCCATCGCCTCCTCGAGCTCGTTCACCGAAGGGGCCTCCGTCTTCGGGGGGGGCGCCAACCTCACCGCCTCGGTGAAGAACATCTTCGACGTCTACGACCCCGACATCATCGCGGTCCACACGACCTGCCTGTCCGAGACCATCGGAGACGACCTGAACTCCTTCATCATGGAGCTCGAGCTTCCGGACGACAAGCTGGTGGTCCACTGCAACACCCCCAGCTACGTGGGGTCCCACGTCAACGGCTTCGCCAACATGACGGCGGGCTTCATCAAGTACCTGGCGGACAGGCGCGCCCCCAAGAGCGGGAGGGTGGGCTTTTTCCCGGGCTTCGTGAACCCCGGCGACCTGAGGGAGTACAAGAGGCTCATGGGCCTCATGGGCACGGAATACGTCATGTTGCCCGACCACACGGGAGTCCTTGACGCCCCCATGACAGGCACGTACAGGATGTTCCCCGACGCGGGCACGGAGATAGACGACATCCGCGCCCTCGGCGGGGTCCGCGCCGCGCTGGCCATGGGCCCGTTCGCCTCCACGGAGCCGGCGCTGGCCCTCAAAGCCAAGTGCGGGGTGGACAGCTCGATCATGCCCCTTCCTTTCGGGGTCAGCGGCACCGACTCCTTTCTCATGAAGCTCTCGGAACTGTCCGGCAACCCCGTGCCCAAGGAGCTTGAGGACGAGCGGGGCAGGCTGGTCGATCTGATGCTGGATGCCAACCCCTATTTCTACGGCAAGACCTGCGCGGTCTTCGGCGACCCTGACACCGTCGTAGGCATCACTTCCCTGGCGCTGGAGCTGGGCATGCTCCCCAAATACGTCATCACCGGCACTCCCGGCGAGGCCTTCGTGGAGGCGGCGGGCCGGCTCCTGGAGGCCTATGACGCCAGGCAAGGGGCGAAAATCAAGGCCGCGGCCGACCTCTTCGAGCTCCACCAATGGATCAAGAACGAGAAGGTCGATCTCCTCATCGGGTCCTCCTATGCCAAGCAGATCGCCAAGGCCGAGGACATACCCTTCGTCCGCGCCGGCTTTCCCGTGCTGGACCGCTACGGGCACGCCTACCAACCGCTGATCGGCTACCAGGGCTCCCTTCTCCTGGCGGGAAGGATAGCCGACGCGATCATGGACCGCCTGGATCGGGACTGCGCGGACGAGGATCTGGAGCTGGTGCTGTAAACGGCGGCCGGCCGCGGGCCTTAAGGCGGCTCTCCCGTCTTGCCTCGCGGCGGCCGGGGCATGCATGAAGGGCACCGGCCGCCGCGGCGGCCGGTGCCTTCGGGCAGGCTGATCTCCCTGAACGCCTGTTTCCGCCTGTTCAGTCAGCCCGAGCCTGTCAGCCTGGCCCGCCGTCGATCCTCCCGGCGCGCCGTAGCGGCCCCGGGGCAGCGCAGGCCCGATACTGCGAAAGAGGGAAGGGGGCCGTTCGGTTCCGGCCGCCACGGAGCGGCGGGCCGGCGAGAGGAAAGCCTTCGCGGCCCGAAAGCGCGGGACTGCCTGCGCACAGGCCCGCCTGGCATGCCTGCGGGCCTGTCCCGCCGGATAAGGGAGCAAGATGACCATGACCGCAAACCTCGCCTGCCCGGCCGATGAGGAGGCCTTGACGGGCATCCTGGACGAGCGCCAGGGTTCAGTCGTGCTTAAGGAAGCGGGCGGGGCATCCGGCGCCAAGGGCGTGGAGTGCGGCAAGGCCTCGGTCTCCGGGGCGGTGAGCCAGAGGGCCTGCGTGTTCTGCGGGGCCAGGGTGGTCCTCAACCCCATAACCGACGCTTTCCACCTTGTCCACGGGCCCATCGGCTGCGCTTCCTATACCTGGGACATCCGGGGGAGCCTGTCGAGCGGCCCGGAACTCTACCGGCGCAGCTTCTCCACCGATCTGGGGGAGAAGGACGTCGTCTTCGGCGGGCTTCCCAAGCTCAGGAGGGCAGTGGATGAGATCTGGGAAAAGCATCGGCCGCCCGTGGTTTTCATTTACTCCACCTGCATCGTGGGGGTCATCGGGGACGACGTGGACTCGGTCTGCCGCGAGGCCGAGGCCGCTTTTCCCGGCCTCAGGGTCATCAACGTCAAGGCCCCTGGGTTCGCGGGGCACAAGGCCATGGGCTACCGCCTGGCCTGCGAGGCCCTCATGAGCCTGATCTCCAGGGAGCCGCCCGAGGCCCCCGCGCGCGCGGGAGTCAACATCCTGGGAGACTTCAACCTGGCGGGCGAGATGTGGATCATCAGGGGCTACCTGGAGCGGATAGGGATTCCCGTGGTGTCGGCCTTCACCGGGGACTCCACCTGCGCTTCCCTCAAGAAGGCGCCTTCGGCGGCCCTCAACGTAGTCCAGTGCGCGGGGTCCATGCAACATCTCGCGAGGTCCATGGAGGAGCGGTTCGGGATCCCCTACGTCAAGGCCAGCTTCTTCGGGCTGGAGGACACCGCGAGCGCCCTGTCGAGGATAGCCGACCTCGCGGGGGACGGGGCCGCCCGGCTCAAGGCCAGGAGCCTCGCGCGCTCCGCGCGCGGCAAGGCCGAGCGGGAGCTCGCCCCTTACCTCCCCGGGCTGGCGGGCAAGAAGGCCGCGATCTTCGTGGGGGGAGGCTTCAAGGCCATCTCGCTGATCCGGCAGTTCAACGCCCTGGGCATGGACACGGTGCTGGTGGGCACCCAGACCGGCCAGAGGGAGGACTACGAGATCATCGAGACCCTGGTAAAGCCCGGAACGGTCATCCTGGACGATGCCAACCCATCCGAGCTTGAGACCTTCATGCGGGAGAAGGGGGCCGACATCCTCGTGGGAGGCGTCAAGGAAAGGCCGCTGGCCTACAAGCTCGGCATCGCCTTTTGCGACCACAACCACGAGAGGAAGGTGCCGCTGGCCGGCTTCGACGGCGTCATCAACTTCACCCGCGAGATCAACCTCTCCATCAACAGCCCCGTCTGGCGCCGCGTGAGGGGCGCGGGGGATCCCTTCGCGGCTCCCGCCTGAGTCACGGGCGGCCTTCCGGCGCGGCCCCTTTTCCGGAAGCCTGCGGCCGCGCCGGGCTTTCCCCTCGCGGACCAAGCTTTTCTTTTCCTAATCGCGGGCCGCCCTTTCCCAATCGCAAGCCGCGCCAGGCCCGGGCGGCCAGCGGCCCTGTCGCCGCCTCGGCCCTGAGGCTTGCGCCGCCTCCGCCGCCTGGAGCGGGCGGCCTGAAAGAGTCTGCCATGCCTGACTGCCTGGTGAACGTCGCCGAGAACCCCTGCAGGATGTGCCTTCCTCTGGGCGCGGTGACGGCGTTTTACGGCCTCGAGGGGGCCATGAGCCTCCTGCACGGCTCCCAGGGGTGCAGCACCTATATCCGCAGGCACATGGCCACCCACTACAACGAGCCGGTGGACATCGCCTCCTCCTCCCTCACCGAGGAGGGCACGGTCTTCGGGGGGGAGAGGAACCTCGTCAAGGGCCTCGACAACCTCATCAGGCTCTACAGGCCCAAACTGGTGGCGGTCTCCACCACCTGCCTGGCCGAGACCATCGGAGAGGACGTGCGGGCCATGATCCGGCGCTACAAGGCGGACAGGCCCGGCCTGGAGACCGAGCTCGTGGCGGTCCCCGCGCCAGGATACGGGGGGACCCACTTCGAGGGCTGGTTCAGGGGGCTTGCCGCGGCCCTGGACCAGCTTCCCCTTAAGAAAGATCCGAACCCCTGCGTCAACGTGATCCCCGGCCCCTCGAGCCCGGCTGACGTCCGGGCCCTCAAGGGGGTCCTGGAGGAAAGCGGCCTCGGCTTCATCCTTTTCCCGGACATCTCGGAGAACCTCGACGGGCCTTACGATCCGGTCTACAGCCGCCTCCCCTCGGGCGGCACGCCTCTTAGCCTTGTCAGCCTCATGGCGGGGGCGAGGGCGACGATCGAGCTTTCCCTGTTCGCCCCCCCGCAGGATTCCCCTGGGCTGCTGCTCAAGGAGCGGTACGGGGTGCCCCTTGTCAGGCTCGCCCCTCCAGTGGGGCTCAGGGGCGCGGACGGGCTTCTCGCGGCGTTAAGGGAACTCGGGGGGACCCCTCCCGCGCGGCTGGCGAAAAGCCGCGGCCGCCTGATGGATGCCATGTGCGACTCCCACAAGTACAGCGCCCTCGGGAGGGCCGCCTTCTGCGGCGACCCTGACTTCGTGCACTCCATGGCCAGGCTGGCCGCGGAAAACGGCCTTCCTGCCGTCCTGGCCGCCACCGGCTCCAAGGCCGACGGCTTCGCGGAAGCGGTCCTCCCAGAAGTCAGGGAGTCCCTGGCGACGCAGCTTATCCCGGAGGGGTTCGTCTCCGACCGCGCGGACTTCGCCCGGATCGAGGCGGAGGCGGAGGCCTTGGGCGTAAACCTCATGGCGGCCAGCTCCGACGCCAGGCGCATGTGCTCCCGCCTGGGCATACCGCTGGTGCGGGCCTGCTTTCCCGTGCACGATCACGTGGGCGGCCAGAGGATAAGGACTTTCGGCTACGAGGGGAGCCTCGCGCTTCTGGACCGCATGGTCAACGAGCTGGTTACCCGGGAAGAGGAGGGCTTCCGTTCGAGGATTAAGGGTGAGTTCCTGGCGGGCGGCGCGAAAGCCGCCGCGGCCTCCGCCGGGCTCGCGGTCGCCGCCGCCCTGCCCCCGGCGGGCGCGCCCGGCGGCATTGGCCCGGCCGGTCCGCCCGCCTCCGCGGCACTTTCAGGGCCCGCCCCCTCCCTGGCGGGAGCCGCAGACCGTTCCCTGCCGGGGCCGGCCCCGGCCCCCCGTGGGCCTGGAGCGCCGCCGAACTGCCTGCCCTTGGAGCTTTCCGGCCACCCGTGTTTTTCCCTGGAGGCCTCCCACGCCTGCGCGAGGCTCCACCTGCCCGTGGCCCCCGGCTGCAACATCTCCTGCAACTACTGCCGGCGTGACAGGGACTGCCCCAACGAGGGCCGGCCGGGAGCAGCCTCCCGGGTCCTCACCCCGGAAGAGGCCCTGGAGCGCTTCCGCGAGGTCCGCGCGGCCCGGGACGATCTCAGGGTGGTGGGCATAGCGGGCCCCGGCGAGCCCCTCCACAGCCCTGAGGCGGCGCTCAGGACGTTCGCGCTCGTCAGGCGCGAGGATCCCGGGATTCAGCTGTGCCTGTCCACCAACGGGCTCATGCTTCCGTTGCATTTAAGGGAACTTTTCGACCTGGGCCTGAGGCACCTGACCGTCACCGTGAACGCCGTGGACCCGTCAGTGGGGGCGGCAGTCTGTTCCCACGTGGACTACCACGGAGGGCGCTACTTCGGGGAGGCGGGGGCATCCCTGCTGCTCGCGGGCCAGCTCGGCGGGATAGCCCTGGCCAGGAGCCTGGGGATCAGGGTGAAGGTCAACACGGTGCTGCTCAAGGGCGTGAACGTCGCCCACGTCCAGGAGATCGCCAGGAAGGTCGCCTCCCTGGGGGCCGAGATCGGGAACCTCATGGAGCATTACCCTGTCCCCGGAAGCGTCTTCGAGAGGCTTCCCGAAACCTCCGCAGAGGAACGCGGGGAGCTCAGGCGGCGTTGCGCGGCCCATCTTTCCCAGATGACCCATTGCCGCCGGTGCCGGGCAGATGCCGCAGGGCTTTTGGGCGGGGACTTCCGGGAAGGCGCCGCGCCTGTCGGGGAGGCAGCGGCAGCCTCCGCCCCGGAAGCCCCCGCCGAGGCAGAGGCGGGGCTTCCGGTCTACAGGATAGCCGTCGTCACCAAGAGCGCCGTGGTGGTGGACAGCCATTTCGCCCAGGCCGACCGGTTCTACATCTACGAGTCAGACGGCCGCGATCTCAGGCTCGTCGAGAACCGCAAGGCGGGGGGATCCCCCGGCGTCTGCGGCGGTGGCTGCGGCGCGCGGGGAGGAGCCGGGCGGCCGGAGGGCTTCATGTCTGGCCTGGTGAACGCCCTGTCCGACTGCCACGCGGTGGTGGCTTCCCGGGTCGGCGACTCGCCCAAGAGGCTTTTCGCGGAAAAGGGGATACTCGCCATGTCCTCCCTGGAGACCGTGGACAAGGCGGTCCTGGCCGCAGCCCGGGCCGTGGGCGGAGAAAACGCTTCCCAGGCGACCGGGCAGTGAGCGCCGCCAGCCCTGTATTACGACGGACACTTGCGCGCCTTGTTTTTCCTGTCCTTTGCCTGGCCTTCCGGAGTCTTCAGGAGTTTTGCGAAGTCTTCCCGGGTCTAAGGGCTCTTGCTGAAATTTTACCTGATTCTCCCTGGCGCTTCCGGGCCTTCCGAGGCCCCCCCCAGGCCACCCCGGCAGCTTCCTGAGACTTCCCGAGGCCCCCCAGGCTGCCCGGAGGCTACCTGAGACTTCTCGAGGACCCTTTGCTACCCTGGCGGCTTCCTGATACTTCCCGAGGCCCCCAGGCTGCTCGGAGGCTACCTGAGACTTCCCGAGGACCCAGGCCACCCTGGCGGCTACCTGAGACTTCCCGAGGCCCCCCAGGCTGCCCGGAGGCTACCTGAGACTTCTCGAGGACCCTTTGCTACCCT
>JAITRL010000090.1 GCA_031288415.1 Deltaproteobacteria bacterium
CTTAAGCCGGGCCCGGCGGGGGGCCCGCTCTCTCTGCAGGAAGGCAGGCTCTCACGCGGCCCCACGCTCCCCGCAATGCGCGCCTGCGGCAGACGGCCTGCGGTCCGGGCCTTGAAAAAGATAAGCCGGGGGCTTTCGCCAGGCCCCGGAAAGCGGAAAGCCGGAGGAACCTGTCCGCCGGCTTTCCGCGTCTTGGACCCCGAAAGCCCCGGCTCCCTGAATTCAGGGCCCCTGATCACCTGAAGCTTGCCGGCCCAGGAGCCATAGGAGCAACGCTGCCGGCCGCTCCGCGCCCGGCTCTCCCGCGGATGAAAGTCCCTCCGGCCGCCAGGGGGAAAAATCCTGAAAGACAATGAAAACAGCCGCTTAAGCCGGGACTTTATTATAAGCCATTAGAGCCATAGGCTCGTTGCCTTCCCTGCCCTGAGCCTTAGGCTGGCCCGGCCTGGAACCGTTGGCTGGCCCGGGCACGGGCCGTTGGCTGGCCCGGGCAAGGGCCGTTGGCCGGCCCGGGCAAGGGCCTTCGGCCGGCCCTGCACTGGGTTGGCTGGCCTGGCCAGGGGCCGGTCAGCGCCTTGTCCCGGCAAAAGGCTTCTTCCCGGACGTGCGCTTCTTTTCTGAGGAGGGCTTCTTCGCGACCGGGGCGGGCGGCTTTTCGTCTTCTTTAGGCTTTCTCTTAAGGAACTTCGACATGTCCCTGACGTGCTGCTCGGCCTGGGACTTGTAGCGGGCGCCCCCTGGGGCCTTGACGGCGGCCTCGTAATGGAACGCCGAGTCCTCAGGGTCTCCGGTCTGCCGGAAGAAGTCCCCCAAAAGATAGTGGCCCTTGGCGGCATCGCCTTTGCGGGAGAAGAAAAGGCCGGCCATCTCCAGCGCCCTGGGGTAGCGTTCCCCTGCGGCGGAGACGGCTTGGTCGTAGGCCTTGGAGGCGTCGGCATCCCTCCCTAACATCTCGTAGGACCGGGCAAGGCCCAGGATGGTCTGGGGGGTGGAGTCCCCGCGGCGGCGCGCTTCCGAGAAGTGCCTCACCGCGTCCTCTGGCTTGCGGCGCTCGTAGGCCAGATCCCCCGCGTCGGAGAGGTACTCGCCGTTGCCGGGGGAGATGGCCAGGGCCTCCTGAAAGAAGCGGTCGGCCAGGGTGAGGTTTTTGGAGCGGAAGGCCAAAAGCCCCAAGGCATGGAGGGCCGAGGCGTCCTTCGGGTTCTCCTTGAGGCGGTTGTTCATGACGTTGCGGACCCGGGCCTGGTCGGTGGTGAGGGCCATCACCCTGTCGCGGACAGCCTGGTAAACGGGATCCGGGGGAGCGGGAGGGGCCGCCTGCTGGTCCGAGAAGGTGGAGGCGAGCCGGGCGGGGATGCCGGGATGGGTGCTCATGTACGTGGGGATGCGGCTGGACAGCGAGAAGCTTTTGTCGTTCATGGTCCTGAAGGCGCCGTACATGTCCCTGGGGTTGTAGCCTGCCCTGATGAGGTACTGGCGGCCCTTGCGGTCGGCCTCGGACTCGTCGGCCCGCGAGTTGGCGAGCATGGCCTGGATGGTCGCTCCGGACGAGCCCATGACGAGGGCCTGGCCCAGGGCCGCGCTGCTGCCCCCGCCCTGGGACATGATGAGGGCCCCGGCGATCATGCCCGCGAAGCCCGCTAAGGTGGCCGTGGAGTTCTTCTCCGCCCTCAGGGCGAAATGCCGCGAGGTGATGTGGGCGATCTCGTGGGCGAGGATAGCCGCCATCTGCCCCTCGTTCTCCAGGCTGATGATGGTCTCGGTGTGGAGGTAGATGTACCCGCCCGGCAGCGCGAAGGCGTTGAGCGAGTCGCTGTAGACCAGGGTGAAGGTGAAGGGCATGGTCTGGGGGCCCGCGGCCCGCAGGAGCCGCGCGCAGACCTTCTGGAAGTACTGCGAGACGTACGGGTCCGTGAAGATTGCCCCCTGTTTCGCGATCTGCATATGGATCTCGCGGCCCAGCTCGATTTCCTCGGTCACGGTAACCGCCAGGGCCCTCCCCGCCAGGGCGGGGGACAGCGCGAGGGCGAGGGCGCAGCACAGGGCCAGGGCCAAGGCCGGAACCAGGGCCGCGGGCCGCGTTGCCCGGAAGGGAGCGGGGGAGGGCGCGGAGAGGCGCCGGGCGCCCCGGTGAGGGTATGGGAGCCAAGATGCCATGGTACCCCGGCTGGTGCGCCCCGGCCCGGGGACAAGGCCGCCGGCCTGACGGTCAGGGGCAGGGGCGCGGTCAATGATGGTGATGCGAGTCGGCCGCAAGGGCCCGATATGGGTCCATGGCGACATGGTATCACAAGTCCCAGGCTCCCGCCGTCATAGCCGCCATGCCAAGACGACGGAAAGCGGGAAGAGCCACACGGGGAGGCGGCCGCTGAAAGCCGCCGCCCGCGGCTTTAAGGGACCCGCGCCGACGGGGCCTGAGGGCCGGTTTTTTTCGTAAGGGCGGGGCCGCAGTCCTTTGGCCGGGACTTCTCAGGGGCCGCGGCGCGGCACCCTGGCGGGCTATCCGCCCGTTTCGCGGCAGGCCCCTGCGGGAGGCGGGAAGAAAGTCAGGACAGGCTCTTCCTGCGGCTCCGGGAAGAGCCGGAGGCCAGGCCCGGCGCCGGGCAAAGGACGGCCGCGGCGCGGCGGAGCCAAAAGCTCTGAACCGGGAGACGGTCGGGCGCCGGGGACCGGACCGGACCGGCCTAAGCCGCGGTTTCGCCTGGCCGGCGGCCATGTGAAAGCCATGCCGGAGGGCAGGGGGGGGCCCCTTCAGCCTGTTTGCTCCGGCTCCGCAAAAGCTACGGCTTGCCGCCCTCAGGGCTCCGGAAAGAGGCAAGGCTCACGCGGGCGGCGCCTGAGGGCGGGGCGCGCTGACGGTCCCTTGGCCCTGAACCGCCCGCCTGCCTTGAACCCGCCGCGCGCCGCGTCGTCTGCCTGCAGGCTCGGCTGAACTTGGGAAAGGCGCCAAGCCTGCGGCCAGGCCCTGGAGTTTTCCGTGGAAAGTCAAACCCCCGCCCGGGCCGCGCGGCATCGGCTTGGGGGGTTGACGAGCGGCGCGGAGGCTTCCAGTGCGTTATCTTAGGCAATGCGCAAGCCAAAGCCAACAAATAACCGGCGCCCGGCACGGTAACAGCGGCTCTCGGCCGTATCTGCCCGCCCGGCTGACGGAGACGGCATCCGGGCGGGCGCCGGACAATGACGCCGGCCAGCCTGCCGGGGATGTAAAGCGGCTATGACCGGCCGCGGCGCGTGAGCCGGGAAATATTCCGGCCCCGCGAACGCGGTCTCGCGCGAGGATTTTCGTCGTCCGCGGCGGAAAGACCAGGCCGCCCGGGCCTTGCGAGCGGCGATCGCCCGCTTGTCCCGCGGCGCCCGCGCCGTTTAGGCCTCCGCCGGCGCCGTCCGGAGGAGGGGCCCCTTGGCATTTCGCGCCGACAGGTCCAGGGAGCCTTGCCGCGCGCGCCCGGCCCGAAGAAAATCCGCCGCGCCCCCCAAGCGGCTGGGGGCGGCTGAAGGCGCGGTCCGGAAAACGGGCAGGCCTGCAGTTGCGGAAGCCGCATTCGCGGGCCTGCCGCGGACGATGCGGCGCCGCGGCGCCTTTCGCGTAAAGGCGCGAATTGAGCGATAAAGATGGCCTGCAACGTTGCGGCCGCTGACAGCGCAAAGCCGCTGGGCCTGCCGCGTTGCGGCCGCGGACAGCGCAAAGCCGCGGGGCCTGCCGCGTTGCGGCCGCGGACAGCGCGCGGCAGCAGGGCACGCCTGTGACGGCAGAGGCGCCGCTGCGCGACAGGGCCAGATGCTGAGGGCCGGAGACTGAGGCGGCACGTGATCGGAGCCTGGGTCTGCCGGGCCGAAACGGCAGACGGGACTTCCCTGGCCCGCCTGTCCGGCGGGCCCGTATCGGGTTGCCTGCCCGCGCCTTGCCTGGACAGCCGAACCCGGGCCGGGCGCGGCGGGCAAGGGGCGGCCGGCCTGGGGGGAAGGCTTTCCGGGCGATTCGGGGCGGGGAAGCCTCAGGGGGATTTCAGCGGCGGCCCAGGCGGCGGAAGGTGTAGGCCAGGGCGGCCACCACCAAAATAATGATCACCGCCCCTATCCAGGCCCAGGCGCTCCCGGCCTTGACGGTGACCCGGAAGTCCAGCGCGGACTGGGACTTCTCGCCCTCGACGGAGATGCCCACGCCGTAGTCGCCCACCAGGGCCCCTGCGGCAGGGGTGATGGTCATCTCTACCGGCGTGGGGCGGCTGCGGGGAGGCAGGTTCTGGAGGGTCTCGGGGCTGAAGGTCACCTCCCAGTTGTCAGGCTTGACCGCCAGGAACGACACCTCGCGCTGGGTGGCCGAGCCCTCGTTGATGACGTACAGGCTCAGGGTCACCGGCACCCCTGTCTCTGTTGAAGTGGACAGCAGGTCGTTCATGGCCCCGGCCCGTATTTTGAAAGTGCCGGTGAGGTTCACTGTGAGGGAGGTCTCGGCGCTTCCCGAGGGAGCCTCCGCGAAAACCTTGATCGGGTAGGCCCCGGCATCGGCCTGGTAGGCGGGGGTGAGGTCCAGGGTCACCGACCGGGTCTGGCCCCGGGGGACCTGGATCGAGGAGATCTGCTTGTCCTCGTAGCCGGGCTTGAAGCTGTGCTCCCAGCCCTGGGGGACCTCGGCGGAGAGGTTGACTTTGGCCTCATCCTGGGCGTTGTTCTTGATCTCGAGGGAGAACGAGAAGCGCCCGTCCGATGGCCCTCCTATTTCCGGGTAGCTGGTGGACAGGGTGAGGGCCTCGGCGGAGGTCTTCCGGGAGGCCACCTTGAGGGTGGTCCGGCAGTCGACGGAGTTGCCGGTCCTCTGGCTGGTCACTTTGACGGCGAAGGGGTACTCGCCTTCGGGCAAGGGGGCCTCATCGTCCCCCGGGGGAAAGGCCGCCAGGGTCAGGGAGGCGTTCTCCTCGGAGGGCAGGAAGATCCCGGACAGGACCGTGGAGAAGCGGGAGATCTCGTAGGTCCAGCCCTCGGGGGACTCGGTCACCTCCACCATGAAGGTGTCGCCCTTCAGGCCGGTGTTGCGGATAGTGATGTCCAGCGAAGCGTCCCCTTCAGGGTCGACGGTCTCGCCAGGGTAGGTGAAGGCCGCCTCGAAGGAGTCGGGGAGCTGCACGGGGGCCGTGAGCTGGGCCGCCGCCGGGAGGGCGAGGATCCAGGATAAGGCCGCGGCCGCGGCAAGGCCGGTCAGGAGTCGGGTTCCGGTTGGGTTCATCTCTTGATCTCTTGCTCACTGGGGATGCCCCCGGCCTAGGGCAGGGGGGCGATGCGGCCCATCCGGACAGGTCCGGGAAGGGCCAGGTCGACCGCTCGCGGGAATCTCTTTTGCGGGATATAAAGACGGCGGGGCGCGCGGCGCGGCCCGCAGGCCCTGGCGTTGGCCGGGGTCGGAAAGGCGCGCCGTCGCGGGCTTGAAGACGGGGGGGCTCGCTTCCGCGGGCGGCGCCGAGCCCCGGGCGAGGGCCCGGTTCAGCTTCCCCCGCAGGCGCAGCAATTCTACCAGAAAGGGCGCGGGCTTTCCAGGCTTGGAGGCGCGGCCGGCCCTGAAAGCTAATTGTTTGTCACGCCTCCCGCAGCGGTCCGCCGCCTCGCGGCCGGCCGCATTCTTCCTTGCGGAGCCTTGCCCCGGGGCGTGAGGGATTTTCAGCTCCCGGAATCATTTCACCGGCATGTCGGGCCACTCCTTGGAAGACGGCTTCAGGCGCGCGCCTGCCGCGGCGCGCCATGCCTCACGTCGCGCCGCGCCCGAAAAGACAGGCCGCTGAAAGCTTCATTAGCTCATGAAGGTTCAGGCGGCCGGGGCGCCCGGCCTCATTCCGGCGCGCGGGGCGGCCGCCTGCTGCAGGAAACGGGAACCTGAATCTGACGCGGCAGTCAGGCCGAAAGCGCGCAGGGCCGGCCGCTGGTTTCGCCGTGACGTCAAACTCTAGAAAAGCCGCAGGCTGCAAGGCAAGCCGCAGGCGGCAAGACAAGCCGCAGGACAAGCGGCAAAACGAGCCGTCAGCAGCAGACGGCAAGGCAAGGCGCAAGCCGTGATCCGTAAGACAAGCGGCAAGGCAGGCGGCAAGGCAAGCCGCAAGCGGCAAACAGCAAGGCAAGCGGCAATCCTTAAGATAAGCGGCAAGGCAAGCCGCAAGCGGCAAACAGCAAGGCAAGCGGCAAGCTCCGCCGCAGGATCGGCCTCAAGGCAAGCCGTAAGCTCCGCCGCAGGATCGGCCTCAAGGCAAGCCGTAAGTTCCGCCGCAAGTTCAGCGGGAAGGCAGGGGCGGCTGAAATTTTCCTAGGAGGCGGCAAAGCTTCGCGGCGGGGCATTTCGTCGAACGTCTTCTTTCTGAGGGCGTCTCTTCCCTTTTCCGCTTTCGGGGACAGGCGGGCGCCGGCCCGCGACTTACGTTTCCGGCGCGTATCGGGGCGCCTCCCCAGGCTTCCGGGCTTCCTGCGCCGGAGGAACTTCAGGACGGCTTTCTGGGATGTCCGGCTGGAGGCGGCGGCGCCTCTTCAGTCACGGGCTTCCGCGGGAGATCGCCTGACATCGGCCTCAGGTTACGCGGCCTGGCGAGGGTTCCGGGGCCGTCGTCATCGATCCGGCTTCCCCTCGGCTTTCGCCGGCTTCCTTTCGGCAGCCGCCGGTCTCCTTGCGCGCGATCCGGCCGGGACATAAGGCGGGGCGCCGAAAGTTTTCCCGCGCGATTCGTGAGATCGCCCTGCAGGCTATGAAGATGCCGTGAGCCTGGGGGAGTTCAGCCGCAGGGAGGCGTAAATACGGAGACGCGCGCGCGGCGGCACGGGAAAGGCATGTGGCTCGCCGGACCGGAACGCTCAAGGCCCCTTAACCTGCGGTAACCCGCCTGGTCCCGGAACCGGCAGGTTCCGGGGAGTTCATGTCATGAAAGCCGGGCGGCCGAGGCGCCTGCCTGCGGCTGTGCCTGCCTGCGGCGCCGCCTGCCGGAGGCGGGCTTTTCCCGAGCGCGGGCAGTCCTGGTTTCGGGACGCGGAAGCGGCCCCCTGGCGGGGCCTCGGGCGGCCGCCAGGCGTTTTCGCCCGCGTATGCGAGGTTTGAAAAGGCCAGGGGAAAGTGCTAGACTTTACGCTTCCGCGGGCGCGGCCTCTGGCCGCGCCCGCGGCCCTTCCCGTAATTCCCCCCCTCCGTCCAGGATCAGGTTCGGCAGGCGCGGCGGACAGCGCTCGGCCCCTTAGCTACGGGGGGCTTTTTTTTGCCTCCGGCGCGCCGCTCGCTTTGCGGAAGGCCGCAGGGCCCGGGAAAGCCGGAAATCCCCCGGCCTCGCGGGAACCTGTAAGTTCCCGAAAGACGGCGGCGGCGAACCGATCAAGCCTGTCAATAAAAAACCGATCAGCGGGCGGGCCTTTCGCGCGCGGCCGGTCGGGCCGGCGCCTTGCCTGCCCGTCTTTCAGAGACCAGGCAGGCCTGCCCTGCCGCTTCCTCCGGCATACGCCCGGTTTCACAGGCGGCCCCGCCTGTCCCCGCCGCCCTCCGCTTGACAGGCCTTTTCCTTCCTCGCCGCCCAAGGGCTTTCGGCCGGGAAAGCCCGGCCTTCCCTTGTCCCGCCTCTTGCCGGCGGACGGCCCTCCGCCCGCGCCCCGGAAGTCCCTTGCCCTGACAGGCGATCCTCAGTACAGGCTCGGCAAAGGGCAGGCGGGGACCGCCCGGGGCCCTTCTCCGGCCGCTCCCCGGCGGCCCCGCCGCGGGAGCCTTCCGGGGGCGCCCCTCGCCTGCGGGAAAGCGCCCGGCGCCGCGCGCCCGGCCGGCCCCCCCCCCCCCCCCCC
>JAITRL010000096.1 GCA_031288415.1 Deltaproteobacteria bacterium
CTTAAGCCCGCCGGCCGGGTCCGGGCCCCTGTCCTCGGCCAGGCGCCGCTTCAGCAGATCAGGACCTAAGAAATATTTCGGCCTGGACACCAGCCGCGTGGCTTCTCCCGCAGCGGAGATCTCCCTGGAGATCCTCCCCTCGAGCGCCGCCCTGCGGCTGGTCTCCGCCAGGCCGGGCGCCTCTACCCGGAGGACTTTACCCTCCGCAGGAGGCCCAGGCTTTCTCGGTCCGGGTAAGCGTTGACATCGTCCGCGGCGAGAACCTCCTCATCCGCGCTGCCGAACGAGGCGATCAGGTAATCGGCAAGCCGCTTCATAGACAAGAAATTGACCTCCGGTGACTCCAGGCCTGGTTCTGTCATGTCCCTGCCGGTTGGCGGGCTTCGGTGCAAGGCCCTGCCTCTTCATGGGCGACTGAGGAGCCCTCTTGCCGCAGTTCGGCCTCCCGGCGACCGCACTTCAGCATTGTCGGCCGCCTGCCTTGTCCGTTCCTTTCAGAGCGGTTCTCACCCGCCTCAGCCGGCAGTCTTGCCACGCCTGTCGTGGTTGCCTTTGCCTTTATCCAGCCGCCCGCCCCTTCCCAGCCGGCCGTTGGCGCCCCCGCCTCGTGGGGGCCGCGCCGTTCGCCTTCCACCTGCTCTTCTTTCGCCGCATGTTGAACTCCTGCCCTGGAAGTCGTAAATTGTATGTGCCTCGTTCCGCCACGTGAATCATCATTTCCGGCGAGGCCCTACTTCCGGAGTTGTCCCTTGAAGCCGCCACATACTCTGATATCCGCCCTCCTCAAGTCAGCGTCTCCGATTTCCCGTGCCCTGGTCAGGGGCTGGGTCAGGACCCGCCGAGACGCCAAGGGCTTCTCCTTCGTGGAGCTTAACGATGGCTCCTGCTTGGCCTCCCTGCAGATCATCGTGCCGGAAGGCCTCTTGGGCGCTGATGGGCACAAGGACATAACTACGGGCGCCTCCCTCGAGGCCGAGGGCGAGCTCGCCCCCAGCCAGGGGAAGGGCCAGAAGTGGGAACTCGTGGCCTTTCGCGTGGCCGTGCTAGGGCCTTCCGGCCCTGAATACCCCCTACAGAAGAAACGCCATTCGGATGAGTTCCTGCGGGAGAAGGCTCATTTGAGAGCCAGGACCAACAAGTTCGGGGCCGTCTTCCGGCTGCGGAGCCTCTGCTCCTACGCCGTCCACGCCTTCTTCCGGGAACGCGGCTTCCATTATGTCCATACCCCCATCATCACCGGGAACGACTGCGAGGGAGCGGGCGAACTCTTTTCGGTCACGGCCGGCCGCCCAGAGGGGACGGCTTCCTGCCTCGGTAACCGGCCTTCCGGCCCGCCGCCTGGGCACTCTCAACCGACCGCAGACGACAAGGCCCCTCCGGGGGCCCAGGAAGGCCTCTCCAAGGGCGGCTTTTTCGGCAGGCCGGCCGCCCTGACTGTCTCGGGACAGCTGGAGGCCGAACTCCTGGCCCTGGCCCTGGGACGGGTCTACACTTTCGGGCCCACTTTCCGCGCAGAGAACTCCAATACTCCCCGCCACGCGGCCGAGTTCTGGATGATCGAGCCCGAGGCTGCCTTCTTCGACCTTGAGGACGACATGGACCTGGCTGAGGACTTCGTTAAATCCGTGGTCGCGAGGGCCCTGGACGAGGGGGGGGAGGACCTCGGGCTTTTCGACCGCTTCGTGGAGCCGGGGCTCGTCTCCCGCCTGGAGGCCCTGCTCGGGGGGCCCTGGGCCCGGATCACCTACCGCGAGGCCGTGGACATCCTGGCCGCGAGCGGGGCCAAGTTCGATTACAGGCCCGAGTACGGCGCGGACCTACAGACCGAACACGAGCGGTACCTCTGCGAGGTCCACTTCAAGGGCCCGGTTTTCGTGAGCCTCTATCCCGCCGCCATCAAACCCTTCTACATGCGCCAGGAGGCCGGGGGCACCGTGGGGGCCATGGATCTGTTGGTTCCCAGGGTGGGGGAGCTCGTGGGCGGAAGCCAGAGGGAAGAGAGGCTTCCGCTTCTTCTGGCACGAATGGAGGAGCTGGGGCTAGATCCTGCCGCCTACTGGTGGTACCTGGACTCTCGCCGCTGGGGCGGAGCCCCCCACGCGGGCTTCGGGCTGGGCTTCGAGCGGCTCCTCATGCTCCTGACGGGGGTCACCAATATCCGGGACGTCATACCCTTCCCCAGGACTCCCGGCAGCCTGGAGTTCTAGCTGGCCGGGGCCTGCGGCGCTTTCCGGACTTGCCCCCCTTCCGCCGGCCCAGACGCCGTCTGAGTCTGCTAGTCCAATATAGCCGGGTACCCTGGAAGCCCTAAGAGCCGCCACAGAGCCCTCAAGCCCCTGGTAAGTCTTTGTGAGGGACTTCTGGGAACCTAAACGCGCCGCCGGGCCGGGCGCCCTCTCGGGCCTCCGGGGAGCATTGGAAGAGTTCCGCGGAAGTATCGGAGGCTCTTGAAGGAACGCCCTAAAGTTCCAGAGCGGGAGTGCCGCCGCCATGAGGCTCCGGCGCCAAGCTGACCGCGGCCCGGTCGATCTTTTCGGCCGGATAATGTACCATGTCGCCATGGAAAAGCCGCCATCCCCACTCCGGACCTTCCGGGAGGCGGCCGGCGAGCGGCGGACGGAGGTGCCGTCCGGCCGATAAGCGGATGTTGACATCCCCTTACCGTGGAGACAAGCGTATGTCGATGATCATTGGCATGGCGGGCAAAGGCGGGACCGGCAAGACCACCCTCGCCGGGCTCGCCGTCAGGTATCTCGCCAAGACAGGCAAGGTGCCGATACTTGCGGTGGATGCCGATTCCAACGCCAACCTGGCGGACGTCCTCGGCATGACTTACGAGCACACTCTCTCTGAGGCCCGCGAGGAGATGAAATCCTCCGTGGGCAACGTGTCCATAACGAAGGACACCCTGATCGAGCTTCGCACCCAGGAGGCGATAGTCGAGGGCGATGACTTCGACCTCGTGGTGATGGGGCAGCCCGAAGGCTCCGGCTGCTACTGCGCCGCCAACTCAATCCTGGCCGCGGTGCTCGAGAGGACCCTGAAGAACTACCCGTACCAGGTGATAGACAACGAGGCGGGCATGGAGCACATCTCCCGCCTCACGGCGAAGATCATGGACATCTTCTTCATCGTCTCGGACGCCTCCCGCAGGGGCCTCATCGCGGCCCTCCGCATCTGGCGGCTCGTGGACGAGCTCAAGATCCGCATCAAGCACAAGTACCTGATCGTCAACAGGACGAGGGGGGATCTCATCCCCGAGGTGAAGGAGATCATCGCCAAGGAGAACCTGAACCTAGCGGGGGTGATCCCGGACGACGAGACGATCTACAACGCAGACCAGAGCGGCGAGCCCACCTCTTTCCTCACCGCCGAGAGCCCGGCGGTCAAGGCGGCCCTGGACATCTTCGGGAAGACACTGGTCGAAGACTGAGAGCTTCGGGCCATCCTTGGCCCCGCTCCTGCCGGGCACGGGCGTTTTCAGGCGCCTGGGCCCGCAGGCGCGGGGCTTTTTTCAGGTCCTGGTTCGTCCCGGCTTCAGGCAATCGGCCCGGCACTGGTTCCGGCCGCCCGATGCCGGTTTGGAGGGCCGCGACGCTAAGAGGCGGCTGTCGCCGGTAGGCCGAACAGCGGCTAGCGGGTACCGCAGGCGTCCACGGAAGGGCGGAGGCCTTGTCCAGAAGGCCGCAGACGGGCAAGAACATGACAGAACTGGATCTGGAGTCTCCGGAGAGCTACCTCGAATCAGCGGCGCGCCTTGCCGATTCCCGACTTGCCTCGTTCGGCAGCGCGGAGGAGGTGGGGCTCGCCGCTGACGACATCAACGCCTACCCGGGCCGCGAAAGCCTGGGGCCTCCTGCGGAGGGTAAAGTTCTTGAGGATGAAGGGCCAGCCCTGGCCGAGACCGGCCGCAGGGCGGTGCTCGAGGGGAGGATCTTCTGGGAGCACACTGCGGCGGGAGAAGCCACGCGCCTGGGGCTAGGCCCGAAATACTTCATAGGTCCTGATCTGCTGGAGCGGTGCCTGGCCGAGGACGGGGGCCCGGCGCCGGTCGGCGGGATCAAACCGCTGGCTCTGGGAAGGCGGCACATGTTTCAGCTGGCCTATGAGATTCGGAAGCTTGCTGACCTGTCCGGCGTGGACCCCGAAAAGGCCATGGCCAGACAAAGGATGCTGCTGGTGGTGCCGGAGGAAGGGTTGCCGGGCATGGTGGAGGAGGCGTCCAAGGATCTCGCGGGCGCCTTGCCCCGTGAGTCCCTTCTCTTCATGGTCCAGACGGCCTTCCACGGGCTCGAGCGAGGCCCTTCCGGCTGGAGGCCGGATCCATCTTCCCCCAGGCGGCCTCATAATCACGGCTACCTTGCCATGCAGAAGACCATGGGCGGCCAGGTCTTCAGGCTGGGCGATGACGGGAGGCCCCGATGGCTATCCAGGGAGGCGTTCCTCGGGATTCTGGAGGAGGCATGGGACCTTGTATCCTACAACATCGAGGACCTGAGCTACCTCACCTCCGCCTTGGATCTCGAGACGGCTGGCCTAGCCGTCAAAAAGCGCTCAGAGGGGTACGGCATGATGATGGAAGTCATCCCCAACAACCCCGGGCGGCCGATTAAGGGCGGCATGCACGCCTTCGACCCGATGCTGGCCAGGGACGTGGTTGTGGAAAGCTTTCGGCTCAAGGGCGTGAGGCCAGAGGATATCCGTTACCTCAACAAGAATTTCAACCACTACCTGGATCCGGCGAGGATATCCGACAATATTAGGGAGGAAGGGCTCTACATGCCCGTCTCGGTCAAGGACGGGCGGCTTTACTTCCAGCCGGTCCAGGGGGACATCAGCTTCTGGGCTAAGACCTTCTTTTTTACGCGCAAGGCGGCGTCCCCGATAAACAGCCTCAAGACGCGCCAGGATATCCCCAGCGCGCTCGAGGCCATGAGGCTCCAGGACTCGCAGCCTGGGTTCTTTGAGTACGCCGCAAGGCTGGCAGGCTGAGAAGACCCGTGACATGCCGAATTGCCGCGGGGAACTTTTCGTGAACGCAAGAAACGGGCGGCCTTTTCGGGGATAAACCGCGAAAGGCCGCCCAAAATATGACTGAATATGTATTTCAATACCTGGTGAGCCTGAAAATCTAAGCCACCGTGAAATTTCGCGGGATGAGAACCGGGAAGGCGTGCCTGACCCGCTAAATCGAGCTGTAAACCCTCAGCCGGCAATCAGGCAGGCTGCCAGCGTAAGCCGGGATGGCGAAATGGTGGCGGAAGGGGTATCTAGTACTCGTACTTCAGGCCCACGTAGAAGTTCCTGCCTGGGCCAGGGTAATCGTAGTAGACCTCGTTTTTTGAGTCGAGGAGGTTCTTGGCCTCCACGCGAAGCTTGAGCTTGCCGTACTGGCCGTTCTGGCCGATTTCCCATAGCCCCTTTTCGATCGCGAGGTCCAGAGCCACCATTTCCGAACCGCGCCAAATTGGATCCCTGCCGCCGGTAATATTATTGTAGTTCCAAAAATATGTCGGTCCGGTGTGCGCCGCGTTGGCGTTGACCATGAGATCGATGCCCGGATGCCTGACCGTCACCCCGTATGACAGCGTCCAGTGAGGGATGGCCGGCATTGTGTCGACGTAGCCGCTGGTTCTGATATAGTACTCATCCCTGTTCTTCCGTTTTGTCAGATACGTGAAGTTAACGTACGGGCTGATCTCGAAACCCAAGTCGAACGCTTCACCGAGATCAGCCTTTAACGCGATTTCGAACCCCGCCGTCTCAGTTTTCTTTAGGTTAAGCGCCTGGTAGCCGCCCGCCACGCCCATGGAATGGATCCTGTCTTTCCAGACGGTCGTGAAATATGTCACGCTGGAGCTGAAGAAGAGGTAGTCGATGTCGAACCCGAACTCGAAAGTCTTGCTGCGTTCGGGCTTGAGATCAGGGTTAGGCAAATATGTGATCGGGTAAGTAAACCAATAGCTAGTGCCTCCTAGGTATTCATAGGCAGTGGGCATCCTGAATCCTTGGGAGTAATTGGCGCGAATTTTTATCCATTCCGCAGGGAGGTAAGACACGCCGAATGAAGTGGCGAAGTTATTCTCGCTCTTGGATAATCCGTCAGCCGCCCTGCTGCGGAAGCTGGCTTCGTCGAACCTGGCTCCAAGGGAGACGAACAGTTTGTCGTCAAATAATTTGATTTTTGAGTTCAGGTATAAGCCGAAGTCTTTGAAAACGTTATCCCCCTCGTAATTGGCCTTTATCTTGTATCTGATGAAATCGAACCCAAGATCGATATCGACGTAAGAGCTGTTGTATCCTAGAGCTGCTCCGTAATTGTCGATATCCTGCGTGATAAAGTCAGTTGAACCGTCAGAGTAGTACGGTACCCTCTTGTATTTGCTCTTGCTATAGAATGCAGACCAGTCGAAGTCACCGCCAGGCGTTGCTCCATCGTAAGTGATGCCCCAAGTGGTTTCTGAAAAATTGAAGGTATTGTAACTGGTGAAAGGAGTCCCTGGGGGCTGAAGCACAGGTATCTCTCTGAATCCGATGGTTGGCCATTCGTTGTTAAGCTCGTTTTTCGAGGCATGAACCCCTATCCTGTGCTTTTCCGCGAAAGTGTAGCCAAGTTCAACCATTATGTTTTTCTGCTCGGTCGAGGTGTGCGGGAACTCAACATCGCCTTTTACGGAAAACGATCCCCTGTCCATGTAGCTGGCCGCTACGGAAAAGTCGAAATCGTTGTACATTCCATTGATAGACATAGAGCTCTTGTTCAGATTCCACGAGCCTATGCCGGTTTCAAGCGCTAGTGAAATGCCGTCTTCCTTCCTCCGTTTAGTTATGACGTTGATCACGCCTCCCATAGCGGCGGAACCGTATTGAACGGCCGCAGGACCGCGGATTATCTCTATCCTCTCGATGTTGTCGAGCGGCACCTGCTTGACGTCCGTGATGCCGGTGCGGCGCCCATTGACAAGAACGAGGATAATCGAACCTGTCTGAACGTTTACGCTCCGGTAAATTCCCCTGATCTGGAGCACGGTAGACGCCCCGTAGTCAATCATCGCAAACCCCTGCTGCTTGAGAAGCTCGGACAGATCATCGGCAGGAGCCAGTTCAACGTCTTCGCCGGATATGACGGTTATGTTGCTAGACACCTCGCGCAGCCGCTCCGCCGTGCGGCTGGCCGAGACGACCACTGTGCCCAGTAGGTCAGACGATCCGGAAACGTCCGCGCCGCCGCCTTGAGCCATTATAGCTCCGGCCGGAAAGGCAAGAACCGCCGCGAAAATGATGGCAGCAAGCCCTTTGCTGAACATGATGATTCTCCTTGTCGCGCGGCCCGGGCCAGTCCCGGAGGAGGGGAAACACGGCCCCGGGCCGTTATGGCCTGGCGCGGATGCGCCTTCAGATCCCTGTCGCTGGCCAGGGGAATCCGTCGCGCCGGAGGTTACGGCGGAAAGACGGCCCCGGCGCGCGTGCGCCCAAAAATA
>JAITRL010000290.1 GCA_031288415.1 Deltaproteobacteria bacterium
CGGCATGGACCTGTTGTTTAACCAGGCCTCCAATTTATCGCGTTTGCACTGCGTAGAACCCTGAAACGCCGCGTATGTAGGAAGGCGGCCACGGACATGAGCTCCATGACGCATGTCCGGTCTTTTCCAGCGAATATCTCCAATTTGACAACCTCTCAGTTCCTGCGCATCAGTTCGTGTTCCGCCGTCATGCCCTTTCCCAGGAGCTTCAGCGAGCTATCCGCCTTCCTTCAGAGCGTGGAGCTTCGCCTGCAGGGGCTCAGTCACCCGCCTCACCGAAGTTTCACATGCCGAAGGTCTTGCGGCCCACCGGTATTGTTCCGCCTGGCCGTTGGCTCAGGCGCCTCATGACCACAGGCGGGAAGACCGGAACTCGGCCTTATATTCCTCCATATCATGTCGGCTGAAGTTATCATCCGTGCCACAGGGGGCCCCGTCTCAGCGTTTTCCTCCCAAATCCGGCCGGAAAAGCTTTTAGAGGTCGTCCAGCCGCGTATGAGCCCAATATCGGTTTGCCTTCGGTACCAGATCTGGCCATGGGACGTCCCTTGCGCCGACTCGGCCTCACGGCTGCAGCGGCCGTCAGAGCCCTTTTTTCACGAGGATGCCGGTTGCCAAGGCATCCAGAGCGGTTTTGAGGACCGGGGGGATAGACTTGTCCGTCACCAGGCTTCTGATGGACGTGACTGGCTTTCCGGCGACCGAGGTCGCCGCCTGGAGGGCCATGGCGTCAAACAGCTTATGGTCTTCCAGATGGCCCATAACCTGGGCATCCGACAGGCTGAAGGCTGCCTCCAGGAGGCTCTTGGCCGCAGGGTCCAGCATGAGGGTCCTTATGTCCTCAGCCAGGGCCGGGTAAGGTCCCTGTCCTGAAAAGGCCGGGCCCAGGTTCGCCAAGTCCACGTCTCTTTCCGCGAGCCGCTCCCAGACGCTCCGGCGCGGGGCCTTGCCGTTCTGCTTCCTCAAGGCTTCGGTCACCCCGTCGTAGACTACCCGAGCGATAAGTTCGCCGACCTTGCCGTGGCCCCCGGTGTAATTGATTGGCTTGCCGGTACCTGCGGCGGCCACCAACACGTCGTCCGTGCCTGTCCCGGTGGCTGGGTTGGGCAGAGGGCTTTCGGAGCTGCGGATGTCCATGTCCCAGAGGGCCGCTGTCTTGGCTTCGGTGGCGACGATTATCGCCGCCGTTGCCCCGTTGGGCGAAAGCTTCCTGTTGGAGAGGATGATGATGTTGATGGTGCCGGGCTCGTAGAAGGCTCCGGGATCGCGCGAGGTCCTCAGGGCGTTGGACTCGGCCCCGGCGGTCACGAGCGCGGTCACGGTCAGATCCTTGTAGCTCGCGCTCTTGACCGCGAGGTTGCGCATGTCGGCCCCGGTGAAGATAAGGCTCGTGCGTTCCCGGTCCAGGCCCAGGACCTTGTATATCTCGCCTTCGGCCCAGGCCCAGCCGCCCTTGTGGTTGATGTTCCAGACCATGGGCGGGGAGTAGGAGTTCCCGATCACGTTCACGTCGTGGACCGCGCCTTCCCCGGTGGTGACCACCGTCTGAGGAGAGGCGAACTCCACCAGGAGGGTCCTGTGGATGAAGTCGAACATCCGGTACTCCACGATCTTCGCGCCCTTCACGTAAGGGATGCCCTTGATCGTCAAGGGTTTCTCGCCGATGATTTCCTGAGGGAAAACGAGGTTGGCAGGGTCGCCGTACTCATTTGAGTAGATGTCACCGGAGAGCCAGGCCGCGAAATAGCCCGCGTGTGCCGAGAGCCGGTCCGTCAGGGCGCAGGGGAAGTAGTGGACGGTCCCCCCGTTCCGGAAGGCGGCCGCCCCCCGGAAAGGGGATTTTTTCCGGATCGCCTCAGCGGCGGTGCGGTCTTCCTCGCAGGCATAGACGTATTGAGGATCAAAGGCCGCGAAATCCTTGCCGGAGACGGGGCTGATCCCGCCGGGTTCTCCTCCCTGCCAAGGGATGCCGCCTGCCGCCTCGATGAGCGCCCAGTCGAGCGTGCCGGGGCCGCCCGTGCCCACGCCGCCATCCAACGCCCTCAGGCGCATGACCCTTTTCCTGAAGGCCGCAGTGAATATTCCCGTCTTCCTGGCCAACATGTCCAGGTAGCCTTGGCTTTCCGCCGCGGCCGCCCTGGCTTGGGCCTTTTTCCCGAAAAGATCCCCCAGGGCCAGGATGGTCCTGTCCGCGCCTTCCAGATCCGAGGGACCCCCGTAGACGAGTACCTTGGCCCCGGACCCGGATAGGGACTCCTTGGCCCTGGCGGCTTCGGCGGGCGGCACGATCACTAGATCCGGCCTGAAGGACAGGACCCTGGCATAGTCCGGGGACTTGGCTGGCCCCACCCTGGGCTTGGAGGCGATGCACTCGAAGTAATTGTCCTCCAGAGTGACTGCGGCTATGGAGTCCCCGGCCCCGATGGAGCAGAGGATCTCGGTCGCCCCGGGGGCGAGCGAGACAGTCCGTTTCGGGCTTCCGGAGAACCTTAAGGCGGTCCCCTCGTCATCGACGTAGTCGGTCGCTCCGGCTGCCCCTGTCAGGGCCGCAAGCGCGAGAGCGAAAGCGGCGGCGGCCGCAGTCGCCTTAGCGCGCCAGGCCTTAGCGGACCAGGCAAGTTTTTTCTTTCCGCCAGGGGAGGTATCCGATTTTCCGCCATAGGCGGCGTTAGTTCTTCCGGCAGCGGCGGCATTAGCTCTTCCGCCTGCGGCGGCGGCTCTGGGAAGGTTCTGGAAGCCATGGTGTACGGCGGAGCTTGACATGTGGAGCCTCCTGTCTTCTCGTAACGCGGAGCTCGCCGTTCGTGGCGCGCTCCGCGCTGTATAGTTCTGACTGTCGCATCGGCCCGTGAGTCTGAAGGAGTGAGTTTAGGAAAAGGCTTGTCGTCTTTAGGCTGGGTTAGCCTGAATGTTTCGATTAGGCACGCGTGCCTTGCTTGCCGGTTCGGTCTGTGCGCCGGAGGTTTTAGGTCATGGCCGCGTGCCTTGCTTCCAGGGTCGGCCTGTGCGCCTGAGGTTTCAGGTCATGGCCGTGTGCCTTGCTTACAGGATCGGCCTGTGCGCCTGAGGTTTCAGGTCATGGCCGTGTGCCTTGCTTTCCGGTTCGGCATGCCTGCCTAGGGTTTCAGGCCATGACCATGTTCCTGGCCGTGTCGGTTCGGCCTGTATTAAGGTATAGCTGATGGCCGTATGCTTGGCCGTGACGGTTCGGCACGTACGCCTGACCATTAGGCTCGGCTCGTGTGCCTGACCGTGTCGGCACGGCCCGAGACCTTTGCCGTGTCTGCCCGGCCCGCCGCCCGGAAGGCGCGGTCGGAAGGCGGGATACGGGCCGCGTGAACGCGGGTTGAAGTCAAACCATTCCCTGGACCTGGCGGATTCGGCCCGGAGGCTCCAGGGAGCCGGCCCCGCCCTGTCAGAACGCGTATTTCACCCCCATGAAGTACCTGCGCGGAGGGGCGCGGAGCCCGTCCACGTAGTAGTACTCCTTGTCGAAGATGTTTTCGCCGTCCAGGAAGATCACCCAAGGCCCGAAGGACTTCTCCGCCCGCAGGGACCAGAGGAGGCGGCTGGACATGGCCCGGGTGTTCTCGCGGTCGACGTACGTACGGCTCTGGTAGTCGGCCTTGACGGCGGCGGTGAATGACTCCACCGGCCGCGCTATAGCCTCCAGGGACCAGGAGTTGCGGGACAGGCTCGTGAGGAACTTGTCGAGGTCAAGATCCCGCGCCTCCAGGTAGGTGTAGGACCCTTTGAGCTCCAGGGCGGGAAGAGGCCTCCAGCCGAAGCTGAGGTCCACGCCCCGGTAGACGGTCCGGCCCAGGTTCTTGTAGGAGCCCACGCCGGAATTGAGTTCCCGCACGTAGCTGATCCTGCCCTTGAGGCGGTTCAGGAAGAAGGTGGCGTTGAAGTCGAACGCCTCGGACGGGGTGAGCGTGACCGACAGGCTCTGGTTCACCGCCACCTCGAGCTTCAGGTCCGGGCTGGGGGCGGTGGAGCTCGAGCGGCTGTA
>JAITRL010000291.1 GCA_031288415.1 Deltaproteobacteria bacterium
TCTTCCGTCTTTGCTCTTCCGTCTTTGCTCTTCCGTCTTTGCTCTTCCGTCTTTGCTCTTCCGTCTTTGCTCTTCCGTCTTTGCTCTTCCGTCTTTGCTCTTCCGTCTTTGCTCTTCCGATTTACGCTTGCTTCAGGTTTTCCGTTCCGGTCTTGTCCCTCCGCAGGAAAAACCGAGCGTCCGATCCTCCGCGTTCGGTTCCGCTTCAGACGCGATCCCCGCCTTTTCCCCGCTTCTTGAGCCGGCGCCGGAACTTCAGGCGGCGGCCGATCCTGCCGGCGCCCGGCAAAGCGCGCCCTGGCGGACCTTGCGTTCGAGGCCGGCTTAAGTGTCAGGCCCTGCGAAACGCGGCGGCGCGGCAGGCTGAGCGCCGTTTTCCCCGTGACGCCCTCACGGACCCTCAAGGCTTTCATAACCGCCTGAAATCACTTGTAAAAGCCCCGAACACTTGAAAAGCTCACAGTTTTGTGGGAACCTCATAAACCGCTCAGTTAAGACGCGGTTTTCGCTGCAGGCGCGCCTCGGGCGGATCGCCGGGCCGCCCTGGCGGGGGGGGTTATGACACGCTGGACCGACAAAGACAGGATTTTCATGAAGGAGGCCCTGCGGCTGGCCCGTCGCGGCTGGGGCCTCGTATCTCCCAACCCCATGGTGGGCGCGGTGCTCGTCAAGAGAGGCAAGATCGTCTCCTCCGGCTGGCACACCGGCCCTGGCCTCCCCCACGCCGAGATAGAGGCTTTGACCGCCGCGGGCAAGAAGGCCCGGGGCGCGGACCTGTACGTCAACCTCGAGCCATGCAGGCACACGGGCCGGACAGGCCCCTGCACCGATGCCATCATCGCCGCGGGCGTGGAGCGCGTCTTCTACTCCCTGCCCGACCCCAACCCCCTGGCCGCGGGCGGGGCCAAGGCCCTTGAGGACGCGGGAGTGGAGACCCTGCGGGGGCTCCTGGCCCAGGAGGCCTACGAGCTCAACCAGTTCTTCGTCAAATGGCAGCTCACCCGCAAGCCCTTCGTCATTCTCAAGACAGCGGCGAGCCTGGACGGCAAGATAGCCACCCGCGCGGGCGACTCCCGCTGGATCACTTCCAAGGTCGCCCGCAACTACGGGCATCATCTCAGGTCCGGAGTCGACGCCATACTCATCGGCCGCGCCACCGCCTCCAAGGACGACCCCGAACTCTCCGCCCGTCCCTGGGGAAGGCGCAAGATGCACCGGCAGCCCATGCGCTGCGTGCTGGACCCCTCCCTCAAGCTCCCTTTGAGCCTTAAGCTCTTTGACCCCTCATGCGGCGGGCCCACCACCGTCTTCTGCGCGCCTGACGCCCCTGAAGCGGCCGCGGCGGCGCGCGCGGCCGCTGACGCCCGTGTCATACGCATCCCTTACGCCCGCCGCGGCCTGCTTTCCCTGGAGAGCGCCCTTACCGCCCTGGGCGGCCTCGAGGTCCAGAGCGTGCTCATCGAGCCGGGGGCCACCCTGGCCGCCTCCGCCCTCATCGACGAGACAGTGGCCGATCTTATCCACATTTTCATGGCCCCGATGTTTTTGGGCGGCCACGACGCCCCCGGCATCCTGGGCGGCGAGGGGGTCTCCGCCCTCTCGGAGGCCCGCCAGGCGGAATTTCTGCGCATCAGCCGCAAGGGCCCGGACCTGCACATGGTAATCCGTCCCCAAGGGGCTTTCGAGCCGCCGGCCGGATTTCTGCTCCCCGATGATCTGGAGCCAGCGGCGGCCGCCCCCCCGCAGGAGCCCGAGGACTGAATCCTCGCCCCCGCCCAGGCGGTTTCCGCATCTTTCCCGAAGCCTTCCCCCGCGGCCGTGCGCGGCAGGTTTTCCCCTGCGGCGGGAAGCGGCGTCTTTTCCGGCGCGCCGCGGCCCCTCGAGAACCGCGGCGGAGGCTTTCCCCGCCGCGCGCCAAGGGCCCTTCGCCGTCCCGGAACCGCCTCATGACTGCCCCGGGCGTCCCCTGCCCCTTCCGAGGAGACCCATGTTCACCGGCCTAGTATCCGGGACGGGCGTCGTCGGTTCCCTGAAAAAATCCGGCCCCGACTGCGTTCTCGCGGTGACCCCCGGCTTCGCCTGGGACGAGCCCCTCGCCATAGGCGAGTCCGTGTCCGTCTCGGGGGTATGCCTGACCGTGACCGCGGCGCTGGCCGCAGGCTCCTTCGAGGCCTTCGCTTCCGCCGAGACCTTGAGACGCGCGAACCTGGGCCCGGCCCGCCGCGTGAACCTGGAGCGCGCCCTCAGGCTCTCGGATCGCCTGGGCGGCCACCTGGTCTCCGGCCACGTGGACGGGCCGGCCGTGACCGTCGGCGCCGCCAAGGAAGGGAAGAGCGTCTGCTTGACTTTCAGAGCGGCACGGGAACTGGCGAGGCTCATCGTGCCCAAAGGCTCGGTGGCGCTCGACGGGGTAAGCCTCACCGTGAACTCCGCTTCGGACGGCCTTTTCAGCGTGAACGTCATCCCGCAGACGCTTGCCGCGACCACCCTGGGCGATCTCAGGGCAGGGGACAAGGTCAACCTGGAGGCCGACCTGATCGCCCGCTACGTGGAATACCTGTTGCCCGGAAGGCCGGCCGAGCCCGCGCCGCGCGGGGAACAGCCCGGAAGCGCCCTTTCGGACTTCCTGAAACAGGCGCGGTGAAGCGCCTCGCCGCGCCCTGAAGCCTCCTCCGGGGCGCCCCTCCTTTCCCGGCCTCGCCGGTAAAGGGTTTCCGGTCCCGGGGTTTCCGGGGCCGCGGCCTCACGTCCGGGGCCTGCCCCGGGCCCGGCGGCATAATGTCCGCGCCGGAAGCCGGCGTTTCAGGCTTCCCCTTGCCTCGCTTGGCCGGCCGTTTCTCCTGCCAGGCGCCGCGTCGCTTCTCCCGGCGATAAAATGTGCCCCCGGACTCGCAGCCGCGGCGAGCGCCGCGCCCTCGGCTTAGAGGGACCTCAAGCTCCCGCCGCGGCGGAGCTTGCGCGGCGGCAGAGGTTGCCTTGAGGCCGGCCCGGCCGGAATCGGGCTTAAGGCGGCGCGCATGATTTCGGCGCGCGCTTCGGCGAGGCCCCGGCCTGCCTGAGCCGTTCCTCCAGCAAACCGAACTCCGGCAGCCTGGACCCGCGGGAAAACCCGCCGGGAGCGGCCGGAACCGCAGGAGAGGCAAGCGGCCCGCAGGCCTTTGGGTTTAAGGGCGAGGCCCGCTTTCCGCCGGAAGGCTTGGGATCCCTGAGCCGTCCTTCAGGGCCCGACTCAGGGGCGTTCCCCCGCGGAGCCGGCCGCGCAGGCGCGGCCGCCTTCCTTTGCGCTTCTCCGGAAAACAGTCAGGCGGGCTAAGGCCTTTTCGGCCTCGCCCGCCTGAAATCTACAACGCCGTGTGGGGTGGGAACTAGATTGAAGAAAGCCGCCAGGGATTGCTAGAAAATGATTTCTGTGGGGTGGGAGCTCGGCGGTAATCGGAAGGGAGCGTCGTAGAACGGAGACCCGTTTCTGTCCCTGGCTCCAGCGCAGATTAGCTTAAGCATTCTCCGTGCCAAAAATCCTGTCAATTCTCCCGTTTCCCTCCGGATTTGCCTCCAGAGGCCACGTCAATCACTTGAAATCGTTAGTTTTTATTTTTCATGATCTTTGCCGCGCTTCCCCGCCCGCCAAAGCTCCAGTTGCGGGAGCCGCGCGCTGACCGGGTAAAATCGACCCGCCTCGCTTCCGGGCCGGTTCAGAAAAGCCCGCCTCGCCGGCCCAGCCAGCCTTTCCAGCCGGGAAGGCCCCTTTTGGAGCCATGCCTCCCCCTTGTTTGCCGCTTGCCGCCGCCAACTGACCTGCCAACTCAGTGATCAATCGGGTCCCGTTTCCTGCAGGGCCCTGTTCAGCTCCGTTCAGGCCAGCTGCGTTCAGGGCGCCGGGCCTGAGGTTGCGGCGAAGGGCGGAAAACGAAGGAGTCGGCGTCAGCCGCCCGCAAGGCTGTGCGGGGGCCGCCCCTTGGCGGCTTGGCCCGGGGCCCGGGAGCGCGGAGCTACAGTATTGCCGTTTGCGGGGCGGCCCTTGCCGTGCCGGGGGACCGGCGGCCTTCTCCAGGCGCGGAAGCGCCTCTCGCTCCGATCGGAGGCCTCAAGCCTCTTCCGGGGGAGAGTCGGAAGGCCGGGCCGGCCCGCTCCGTAATGCCGGAGGCTCCTGGGTCCCCGCTTCCTGCGAATTTCCGCCCCCGGCAAACGGGGCCCCGGCCCGCCACAAGGCCGGTCAAGGCGATCGCCCGCAGGCAGCCTGTCCCTCCGCCCGCAGGGGCAAACCAACGGCCTGCCGCAGCTCCGGGCGGCGGCTCAACTCCCGTGCCGGCCCCGTTGACAGGCGGCTCCGGAGCCCGTCTCAGGCGTTCCGGCGGCGCCTGCGAGCCGGATCTTCGCTCGGCCCTGGGCTCTTGCCTCCGCCGCCGGGGCGGCGCGCCCGGAGCAGGCGTCTTTTCTCGTCCGGGCAGGGGCCGCAGGCCGCAAAGCCGGCCGGAGAAATTGCCTTAAAAAGCCTCCGGCCCTGCCCGAGGCCAGCGCGGGAAGCTTCCTGAAGCTGAATTCCGAGTCCCCGCCCCGGGCGGCCTGAAGCGGGTCTGCAGGCGGCCGGGCCGTGACATCTGTCCGGATTCCGGTTGAAACGGCCTGACTCGGCGGCGGCAGGCGCGCCGAAACGAAAAAGGGGGGGAAGAACCGTTTCCGGACGGTCTTCCCCCCTTTATTTTGGAATAAACTGCCGGGCGTATTGGGGCGTTTGATGGAGGTTCCGGAAAATCACCGCCAGGGTGGTGCGATGGAGGTAGCCTGGGGATTTTGAGGTGGGACACGGGCAAGGAAAATGTTAGCGCGGCAGAGGCAGGTGCTTGGCCTGCCTGTGGTTAGCCTGGCCTCCGGAATGCCAAGGAACAAAGCAACTTTTGGGCCAATACAAAAATTACGATTATTTGATTATTAAATAAATCTTAAATTACATATTTACATTTTTAATAGTAAATCATTTTAACTATTCTCTCTCAGTATTTCCGACTTTTCCGTTGATAATTCCCCACTTTTCCCGCATTTTCCTGCACTTTCCGTGCTTTTTCGGATTTTCGACCTCCCCTTGCCGCATCGCCCCCCGGCTTTTCTGCCCTGAATCCCTTGAGCCTTTGCCGTTCGCCTGCCCCCGCAAAGCAAAAAACAGGCGACCGGCCGGCGATCGTGGGCGATGGCGAAAAAAATCGGGAGCGATGGAAAAAAAAACACGTTCTTTGATCGAATATTCTTCTCGCCACCCGCGATTAAAGCCAGGGCCGCACGCCTCTTTCCCGCCAAGCGGCCGCAGACTTTCGGAACCCCCGAAAACGCGGGATGCCCCCATGCCCAAGTCCGAATTTGCTAGAAACTCTTGAGACTTATAATATAGATATATATACTATTTAATTTAAATTTATATGATAAAATATATAAATTATCTTCTATAGCGTAACACCGATCTGAAGGCTAGAGAGCTGTTTTTCTCTGAATAATTTTTCCATTTTTTGTTCAGATTTTTTAAGTGCCTAAAATTAAAGGATATTTTTTTTCATAGACCTATTGCAATTGAGTCTCAGTTTTTGTAAGATGTGTCTCAAGCTGAAGGACGGGGTTGACTACTTTGCAGCCTCCCACCTGTTGAACCGGACAATTCCGTTCTTCGGCCACACCGGGACTGGGCCGGTGCGCGGAAAAACCTGGCTTTCCGCAATCCGGCCCATTTTTTCGCCATCCGCCCGACCGCCCCCCTCAACCACCCCCCGCCTCCTTGTCTCTGACTTCCCCGCCCTGTCAGCTCCCCTCCTTGCCCTTCCCCTCAAACCCGCCTGCCCGCCTCGCCTCCAATTTCCTTTCCGCCCCGCCCCGCCCCGCCCTGTAC
>JAITRL010000300.1 GCA_031288415.1 Deltaproteobacteria bacterium
AGATCATCCGCGAGCTCCACGGCCTCTGGAAGTGGGGCCCCACGGCGGTGAACTGCCAGCCTGGCCGCTTCGTGTTCGTGAGGTCCCCCGAGGCCAAGAGGCGCCTGATCCAGGCGCTCATGCCCGGCAACGTGGCCAAGGTCGAGAGCGCCGCCGCCACCGTGATAGTCGCCTCCGATCTGAAGTTCTACGAGGAGCTGAAGGTCCAGTGGCCCGCCTACGACGCCTCCGGGCCGTTCCGCGAGGATCCCGCCCTGGCCGCGGAGACGGCCCTCCGCAACAGCTCCCTCCAGGGGGCCTACCTCATCCTGGCGGCGCGGTCGCTGGGCCTCGACTGCGGCCCCATGAGCGGCTTCGACAACGCCAAGGTGGACGCGGAGTTCTTCCCGGGAGGGGACGTCAAGAGCAACTTCCTCATCAACCTGGGCTGGGGCCAGGAGGGGGCCTTCTACCCCCGCGGGCCCAGGCTGGACTTCGACAGGGTGGCCACGATCCTGTAGCGCGGCCCTCGGGGTTCTCCGGCCCGGCTCCTCGGGCAGTCCTCCGGTCGCCGCAGGGCCCTTCCTCGCCCGCGCCTGGCGCGGGGAACGGATCCTGATCCGCTTGGCACGGGACGTGCATTTCTTTGCTTCCGGCCACTGCCAACTGCCAACGCCGCTCCAGGACTTTGGAAGGCGTTGCTCCTGGTGTTTGGCCGGCGCGGCCTCATGACTTTGGACGGCGCCGCTCCTGGCCTTTAGCCGGCGCCGCTCCAGGACTTTGGCCGGCGTCGCTCCAGGACTTTGGCCAGCGCGGCTCCAGGCCTGAGGGCCTCCCCGCTCCCGTGCCTTTGGCCAGCTCAGCTTCAGGCCAGAGGCCCGTGCCTCTCCCCGACTGCGGCCAACGCCGCCCCATTCCTGATGGCCGCCCCTCTCCCGGCCATAGGTCAGCGCCGCCCCTCGCCTGATGGCCGCCCCTCTCTCGGCCATGGGCCAGCGCCGTCCCTCGCCTGATGGCCGCCCCTCTCTCGGCCATGGGCCAGCGCCGCCCCAGGCCTGATGCCCTTGCCTCTCCCGGACTGCGGCCGGTGCCGCTCCAGGCCAGAGGCCGGTGCCGCTTCAGGCCTGGGGCTCGCGCCATTTCAGACCTGATGCACCGGGCGTCAGAAGGCATCATGGGGAAAAAAAAGCCCCTCCAAGGGAGGGGCTGGGGATCTCGCGAGACTTCATAAAATATAATATAGCGACATATAGTGTCGCATATAGCGCCGCCGTTGTGGGCCGCCTGCCCGCCGGGCGGTAGGCTCAGGGGCTTCCGTCCTGACGGGAGCCGGACGGCGGGGAAGAGCCGGGCGGCAAAAGGGAGAAGGCGGGGCGTCCGGTTCCGCCGTAAGCCCTGAAAGGCGCGACAGAAGAGACTGGACGCGGGGAGCCGGAGGCACCCCTCGCCAGGAAGGCCCGCAGGGTGCTCGGTCGCCGAGGCGGACGTAGGGGCTACTTCTTCTTCTGCTTCTGCTGGCCCACGCGGACCTTGGCATCCGCGGACTTGCTCTCGACCTTGATATGAGTGGCCATGTTGCAGTTGCCCAGGCGCCACTTGACCGTCGGATCGGGGAAGACGGAGCAGTACTTGGTGCCGGAGACCTCTATCGTCCTGTCGCAGCCCTCGCACTTCTCAGCTATGGTGCGGCAGGCGCCCCCGAGGAAGCCGCACCCGTTCTTGGACATGAAGCTGCACTCGACCTGGGGCTTGACGGTATCACACTGCATGGCGGGTCACCTCGCTTGGCCCTCTTCGGGCAGAGGGCAAAAGAGATGCCGGAACCTCTGCGGGGGGCTCCGGCAAGGAATCGGTATTATGCGACCCCGCCGGTCGCTTGTCAAGCCGTTTTCGGCCTCTCCTGCTGGCGGCCGCAGGTGTTCCGGCCTGCTGGCGGCCGCGGGGGTTCCGGCCGGCGGGCGGCCGCGGGGGTTCCGGCCTGCGGGCGGCCGCGGGGGTTCCGGCAAGCGGGCGGCCGCGGGGGTTCCGGCAAGCGGGCGGCCGCGGCGGTTCCGGCAAGCGGGTTGTCGCGGCGGTTCCGGCAAGCGGGTTGCCGCGGCGGTTCCGGCTTGCGGCCCCCCCGTCTCCGGCCCTCCGGGATCCGGGGGCGCCGAAATCCCGGAGGACGGGCCGATTTCCCTTGATCCGGGCAGGGAGGCCTACTACAATACACTTGTTCAGCAAGGCGGCGCCTCCCCAACATGTCGGCGCCTTCCTGTTGGGGGCCTTTCGGCTCCCGCCGCTGCCGGCGCCCCCCCCGCCTCGGCGCCAGTTCCTGGAGGCCAGGCCCGATGGGCCGCCGGAGCCTCCCTCGGGGGGACGTAAGGCACCTCAGTACGGTTGCCGAGGCGGCAGGATCCCTCCCGCAGCGGCACTGGCCATCCCGCCCGGATCGGAACTTCCTTACCGGGCCCCCCTCGTTCCGGCGGGGGCGTTGGCCTCGTTCCGGCGGGGGCGTTGGCCTTTCCTTCCGGGGCGGGCCCCAGCGAGTTTCTACGCGCCCGGCGGCCTAGTCCGGGGCGGGCCGGCCAGTTTCCGGGGCTGGCCGTTGCGAGTCAGCGCGCGCCCGGAGATCCAGGCAGGATCGGCGGGCCGGGCCCTTTCCGGGGCGGGCCTTAGCGGGCGTCCGTGCCCGGAGGGTCGGCCTCGGCGGGTTCCCGCGCGCACAGAGCTTAAGGCGGGCCCTTTCCTGGGCGCCGACGTAAGTCGCCGGTCTCCTGGATCGGGGGCCGGACGCCCCTGGCTCCCGGAGTTCCGTGCCGGGAGCGCCGGGAGGATCCGGGATCCATGCCTTCCGGGCGGCGGCTCTGCCGCATCCCGGCACACCGGCCCCCCGCTGGGGGCGAGCCGGACGCGGCCGGGGGCGGAAAATTCGGCCCGGCAACCGAGGAGCGAATCTTGGCCGGTTACTTGCTAAGGCTTCTGCGTAAGGGCAGCAAAAGAAAAGGGGGCCCTTCCCCGGACCGCCGCAAGGGCGGGAAGGGAGCCCCCGGCGCGCCCGACCCCAGGAGCCAGAAGATGACAGCAACACAGATGCGCGACCCGGAGACACTGAACGACCTCCTACACTACGAGACCCTGGCGCGGGTGATGGCCCAGGAGCTTGCCGGCTTCCGGCTGGCCTCCGACCCGCTGGACGTGGCCGAGACCCTGGAGCAGCTCACCGAGGAGATGGAGGACATGCCCCGTGTGATAGGCGACTGCCGCCGCGCGGTGGAGGCCTTCGGACAGCTCGAGGGCGCCCTGGACCGTATGTACGCCCTCGCGGATCGAGCGGCGGAGCTGGACGACTCCGACCCGACCCTCCTCCTGTCCATGGACGAGGAGTTCTCCGGCTACGCCCACATAGTTGCCCGCCTGGCGGGCTCCGGAGACTTCGACGGGCCCTGCCTGTCGCTGTGCACCAGCTCCGAGGCCCGGGTGTCCAGGACGGTGCTGGCGTGCCTCTCCAAGGCCCGGCACGGCTTCGCCGCCAAGCTCGAGGAGCAGAGGCGGCACATCAACTCCGCCATGGGCGAGGCCATGGAGCTCCTCGCCCGCATGCTGGAGGAGGGCGAGGAGATCTCCTACGAGACCAGGGAGGGTCTAACGTCCCTGA
>JAITRL010000381.1 GCA_031288415.1 Deltaproteobacteria bacterium
GACCTTCCCGTGCAGGCGATTGCCATAACCGCTCGGCATAAGCCCCTAAAGCATCTGATGCCGCAAGCCCGGCCGTAAAACGCGGTTGGAAATCCCTCTTTTGGGCTTCCGGCCGGAAGGAAGGACCTGTTTACTCTCGGTTTCCAGGCAACAGGCCAGGGTAGCCATGCCCTCCGAGCCCCCCCGCTGCCCCGCCTAAAGTAACATCTCACGGGCCGGAATGTCAGCAACAGGATTTTCTGACGTCAAAATTATCAGGTACTTGTTTTGGGTAAATCCACCCGTATGTCTTTTGCCTGACATTATTGAATTTTATTCTTCATCAAACTATTTTCCATGAAATATGGCTTATGCATGTTCCGGCAGATGCCGCGTGCCGCAAGCTTTCCTGCGATCGGAAACTCCCGTGCCGCCCGAACCGCACGCGCGGCTTGACGGGCCAGATCGCCTAGATGGGCCCAATACTTCGCGGTCGCCATGAATGCGGCGGGTCCTGTCCTGCGCCGGCGGAAAGCCGCGGCGGCTTGCAGCCGCCGCGCGCCCTGATCCGGCTTCGGCCTGCCGCGCTTTCCGCGGGTTCTTGCCCCTCAGGTCCCCTGCGGCTGCCAGCGGCGGCGTCTCTCCCCCGGCAAACCGGAAAATTCCTGCAAAGCCCTGCCCGCCGGTCCTTCGGCAATCCTGGGGAGGCTCAGTGCGCCCGAGGCGCGCGCGCCTGTGGCATACGTCGCGGCTGAGGCGTTTCCGCGTTTGACTTTGGAAAACCCGAATCGTCGGAAAAGCCGGCGGCGCGCCCGAGCGGCGCGCCGGGACACCTAACAGGCTCTGATTGTTCGGCATCAGCTCCCCGCCGCCGCGCGCGCGGCGGGGGAGTTTTCAAATATAAAATATCTCGGAAAACCACGTTCGGCTGGTTCTCCCTCGGCCCATCCGGAATGTATATTGCCTGTCAGGACAGGCCGGCGCGCGCGGTCCCTTCTGACCGTCAGGGCGGGCGGCGGCGCGCGCCTTGCGCGCGGCGGGGCGTCAGGAGCCATTCAAGGTTCCCTGCGGCGCGGGCCAGCTTCCGGGAAAGGTTGCCGAACGATGATTTGGGAACGTATCGGACCGGGGCAGGTGCTCCTGGGCATGGAAAGCGAGACCAGCGAGGAAATCCTGTGCGCGCTCGGAGCGGCCCTGGTCGCCTCCGGGGCCTGCAGGGAAAGCTACCCCGAGGCCCTCAGCCGGAGGGAGGAGGAGTCACCCACGGGACTGGACATGGACGGCTTCGGGATCGCGCTGCCGCACACCGACCCGAGCCACGTGATAAGCCCGGCCTTGGCGATCGGAGTGCCGCTGAGGCCCGCGCGCTTCACGGCCATGGGAATGGACGACGAGCAGGTGGAGGCGAGGGTCGTGTGCGCCCTCGCGCTGAACGACCCTGCCGCTCACCTGGACTTCGTGGAGGCGCTCCTCGAGATTTTCAGGGATCGCGGGGTTCTGGAGTCCCTGGCAGGGGCCTCCTCGGCCGAGGAGGTAATAGCGGTCATCCGCGACAGGGAGGCCGCGGGCTTAGAGACTGCCCGGGCCTCAGCCCCTGACGGGGGCGGGAAGGAGTCCTGAAAATGAGAAAGAAGGTGATAGTCGCCTGCGGGGGGGCCGTGGCCACCTCCACGGTGGCGGCCGCCAAAGTCGGAGAGCTGTGCAGGCAGGAAGGCCTGGAGGTGGAGATCGTGCAGTGCCGCGTCTCCGAGATCGAGTCCCACGCCGACGGCGCCGTGCTGATAGTCGCGACCAGCAAGGTCTCCAGGGACTTCGGGGTCCCTTTCGTGAGCGGGGTGCCCTTCATATCCGGGGTGGGCGCCGACAAGGCCAGGGCGGCGATCCTGGAGGCCCTGAAGGGCGGGGGGGAAGCGAGGGCCTGAGGCCTCGCGGCGGCCCGGGCGGTCGCCGGCGCTTTGCGCGGCTCTCCGGCCTCGATCTTCAGGCTTTTCCCTTTAAGGGCTGCTTCTTCAGGCCTCATCCTTCAGGGCTTGCTTTTTCAGGCCTCATCCTTCAGGGCTTGCCTCTTCAGGCCCCGCTCTTCAGGGGCCGCCTCTTCAGGCCCCGCGCTTCAGGGGCCGCCTCTTCAGGCCCTGCGCTTCAGGGGCCGCCCCTTGTCAGGCCTCATCCTTCAGGGCTTGCCTCTTCAGGCCCCGCGCTTCAGGGGCCGCCTCTTCAGGCCCCGCATTTTAGGTGCCGCCTCTTCAGGCCGCGCCCTTTCGGGCCAGCCTCTTCAGGCCCCATCCTTCAGGGCTTGCTTGTTCAGGCCCCGCACTTCAGGGGCCGCCTCTTCAGGCCCCGCCCTTTCGGGCCTGCCCTTTGAGGCCTGAGGCATTCCGCCGGCGTCTTTCCGCGCGGCGCCCAGGGCCCTCAAGTTCCGCTCTTCCGCTTGGCGTCTCCCGCTTCCGGGCGCAGGCCCGGAGGCTCAATGGCCGCGCTTGCGTGCCGGCGGCTCACGTCGGGGCTCCGCGGGAGCCTCTTGCAAGGATAATCCACATGGAACCAGTGTTAAAAGCGATTCAGTTCGTGGTCGATCTCGGGCCGGCAGTGATGCTCCCTATAGTGATGACGGTCCTGGCCCTCTGTTTCCGGGTAAGGTTCGGGCGGGCCTTGCGTTCCGGCCTGATGATAGGCGTGGGCTTCGTGGGGATAGGCCTCGTCGTCAGCCTCCTCACCAACAACCTGGGACCGGCGGCCCACGTCATGTCCCAGCGCTTCGGCATTTCGCTTTCGGTGGTGGACATCGGCTGGCCGGGGGCATCCCCCCTCACCTGGGCCTCCCGCGTGGCGGTGCTCGCCATCCCGGTGGCCATCCTCGTGAACATCCTCATGCTTCTCACGCGGCTGACGAGGGTGGTGAACGTGGACATCTGGAACATCTGGCACTTCGCCTTTTCCGGGGCCCTGGTCAACCTCGCGACGGGCAGCTTCGCCTGGGCGCTCGCGGCGGTGGCCGTGCACGCGGCGGTGGCCTACAAGTTCGGGGACTGGTTCGCGCCGGTCCTGGAGGAGTACTACGAGCTTGACGGCATCGCGGTCCCGCACGGCACCTCTGCCTACATGGGCCCGGTGGCCGTGCCCGTGGACTGGGCGCTGGACAGGATTCCCGTGGTCAGGTCCATCAACGTGAACGCCGGCTTCATTGAGAAGAAGTTCGGGGCCTTGGGCGAGCCGATGGTGATCGGCGGGGTACTGGGCTGCGTCATAGGCGCCCTGGCCGGCTACGACGTCAAGGGCATCCTGTCGCTGGGCATCCAGATGGCGGCGGTCATGGTCCTCATGCCCAAGGTCGTCAAATGCATCATGGAAGGCCTCATCCCCATCTCCGAGGCCGCCAGGAGCTCCCTCCAGAAGAGGTTTTCCGGGGCCCGCTTCTACATCGGGCTGGATCCCGCGATCCTTCTGGGCGACTCCCAGGTGATCTCCGCAAGCCTCCTGTTCGTGCCGCTCACCATAGCCATAGCCATACTGATGCCGGGCAACGAGGTCCTGCCCTTCGGGGATCTCGCGACCATCGGCTTCTTCATCGCCATGGCGGTGGGCATCCACAAGGGCAACCTTTTCAGGACCCTGATCTCCGGCACGATAATCATGATCATCACGGTCTGGATCGCGAACCAGACCATCGCCCTCAACACCATGCTCGCCAAGAGCGTGGGGTCTTCCCTCATCGCCAACGAGTCGACCAGGATAGCCTCCCTCGACCAGGGAGGCTCGCCCATCACCTACCTCATGACCCAGGGCCTGGGAGGGATCACCAACCTGAACGGGTTTGTGGTCATAGGCGTGCTCTACGTCTTCTGCATCGTCTTCACGGCCCTCATCTACAGGTCCCGCATGGCCAGAAAGCGGGCGGCGGCCGCGGGTTAAGCCGTAGCGGAAGGCGCCTCCCGAGGGGGGAGCCTTGCCGGCGGCGGGGCGCGGCACGCCTTCATTCCAGGGCGGTCCTGGCCGGTTGCCCCGCCCCGCCTTCCCCCGCCTGAAAAGGCGCGGGAAGGCGGGGAGCCGGCATCTGCTTAAGGTCCCTGACAGGACCTGAGCCGCAAGGCTTGAGGAAGGGGCGCGGACAGACAGGCGCAGGCCGGAAGCGCACGGCACAGGCAAGCTGGCCAGGGAGCGGTAAAGAGGCTGAGCCGCAAGCCATGGGAAAGAGACAGGGACAGGCGCGCAAGGCGCGGGAAAGAGACAGGGGCGCAAGGAGCAGGGAAAAGCCTGAGCCGCAAGGAGCAAGGAAGCGGGCAGCCGCAAGGCGCGGGGGAGGGGCCGGGAATCAAGGCAAAGGGAATAAGGGCAAAGGGCTAGGCGAGGCGGAAGGAACGGGCGCGGAGGGCGTTGCCGGCAGCCGCGCGGGCGGCGGGCGAGGCGTCGGCCGGCGCGCGAGGAAGGCCGCGGACGCCTCCGGAAAAGGCGAAAACGAGAGGAAGAGCCAATGGTTTCCAGGAAGCTAGTCATCACCAGTCCCTCGGGGCTCCACGCGCGGCCGCTCTCCAAGTTCGTGAAGCTGGCGAAAACCTTCCAGAGCGAGATCACCATGGTAACGCCGAAGGGGGAGATCAGCTGCCGGAGCATCGTGGGGCTCCTCGGGGCCGCCGTCAAGAGCGGCACGGAGGTTGAGCTTAAGGCCGTCGGCCCTGACGAGGAGGCGGCCCTTCCACGGCTTGCGGGCTTCCTGGAGAGCCTTGACGAAGAGCCCGAATGACATTCAGGCCGCTCGCGACAGTCCCGCGCGGGCCGGGCGGTTCGCGCGGCGCGCGCGGCCGGCGCGCGTTCCGGTTCCGCGCAAGGGGCCAGGCCGGCGCGGGCTGAGGTTCAGAGCATCGGGGCGGGGGGCGCCCGGGCGAATCCTGAACGCAAGGCGCGAGGGGTTCGGGCCGCACCGGGGGCTCAAGGCCGGCCGGCAGCGGCGGGCGCCGCCAGGCGAATCCTGAACGCAAGGCGCGGGGGGCTCGGGCCGCTCCGGGAACTCAAGGCCGGCCGGCAGCGGCGGGCGCCGTCAGGCGCCCCCCTCAAGGCCCGGCCGCGGGGGAAGCAGGGCCTTGAGGAGGGCGGGAGAGGCCCCTGGAGCGGGCGCGGGGAAGGAGGCCAGCGGGCCATGCAGAGAATATCCATCAGAAAGCCGGCGTCCAAGGGCATAGCCATAGGCGAGGCCTACCTGTACAGGCGGAAAAAGCTCGAGGCGGACAGGGCGCTCATATCCCCCAAGGCCGCCTCCAGGGAACTGGGGCGTTTCCAGGATGCCCTGGCCTCCGCCAGGCGGCGCATCGCGGAGCTCGGCTCAGGCTCGGAGATTTTCGAGGCGCACCTGGAGATAGCGGACGATCCTTACATCCTGGAGACGGTGGCCGCGAAGATCACGGGCGAGTTCAAGAACGCCGAGCTCGCGCTGGAGGAGACCGCGGACGAGATCATGGCCCGCTTTTCGGCGATAGACGACGAGTACCTGCGCGAGAGGGCGGCCGACGTCGCGGACGTGTGCGGGAGGGTCATGCGGCGCCTCAAGGGGGTGCCGGGTGCCGGGGCGGCAGGGGGGATCGACCGGCCGGTGGTGCTGGTGGCCGATTTGCTCACCCCCTCGGACGCCGCCGGCCTTGACCGGAGCCTCGTGCTGGGCATCATCACCGCCGAGGGCGGGAACTCGGGCCACGTGGCCATCCTGGCGCGGGGCCTGGGCCTCCCGGCGGTGGTGGGCGCGAGCGGCATCACCGACATGGTGCCGCACGGCTCCGAGATCATTCTGGACGCCGTGGACGGCGAGGTCATCGTGGACCCCGACGACGCCACCCGCGAGGAATACTCCGCCAAGGCCCGGGACTACCGGGAGAGGCGCAGGGCCATGGAGGGGCAAAGCGGGCTTCCGGCGGTGACCGCGGACGGCAGGAGGGTGCTGCTGTGCGCCAACGTCGGGAGCCTTGCGGACGTGCGGGGGGCCGCCGCCTGCGGCATCGACGGGGTGGGGCTCTTCCGGACCGAGTTCCTGTACATGGAAAGGGACGCCTTCCCCGGCGAGGAGGACCAGTTCGCGGCCTACAAGGCCGCGGTCCAGGCGGCTCCAGGGTTCGTGGCGTTCCGCACGCTGGACGTGGGAGGGGACAAGGAGCTGCCCTACTTCCCCGTCGAGGGCGAGGACAACCCCGCCCTGGGCTGGCGGGGCATACGCATGTGCCTGGACATGACCGAGGCCTTCAAGACCCAGCTCAGGGCCCTCTTGAGGGCCAGCGCCTTCGGGGATGCGCGGATCATGTTCCCCATGATCTCCTCGGTGGACGAGCTTGACCGCGCCCTCGGGATCCTCGCCGCCTGCCGCCGGGAGCTGGAGGCGCGCGGGTCGGCCTTCAGGCCGGATCTGAAAGCGGGCATGATGGTGGAGACCCCCGCCGCCGTCATGTGCGCGGACGAGTTCGCGGCAAGGTGCGATTTCTTCAGCATCGGCACCAACGACCTGACCCAGTACGTGCTGGCTGTCGACCGCGGCAACCGCCGGGTGGCCGGATCCTTCGACCCCCTCCATCCGGCGGTCCTGAGATCCGTCGCCAAGGCCGTGGAGGCCGGCCGCGCCGCCGGCATCCCGGTAGCCATGTGCGGGGAGCTGGCCGGAAACGAGAGCGCCGCCCCGCTCCTTTTGGGCCTGGGGCTCGACGAGCTGAGCATGACCGCCGCCCAGATACCTGACGTGAGGAGCATTTTGCGCGCCCGGAGCTACTCCGGCTGCCGGGAGCTGGCCGGGCGGGCGCTCTCCGCCGCGACGGCGGCCGAGGCGGCCGCGCTTTTGGGCGACGGTCAGCCCTAGCGCCGCGCTTCCCGCAGGTCCTTGCGCGGGGCGGCGCGGCTTTCGGAAGCGCTCGGCGGCCCGCCTGGGCGTGAGGGATTCTCGGCCGCCCCCTGTCACGCCGGCCGCGGGAACGTTTCCGCGCCGGGCTTAGCCGGAGGGGAAGCCTGAGGCTCCCCGCCGAAAGGAGAAAACGATGCCTCTAGCCACGCCACTGGAGATGCTCGCGGAGGCGCGGGAGGGCGGATACGCCGTAGGCGCCTTCAACGCGGAAAACCTGGAGATGGTCCAGGCGATCGTGTCGGCGGCGGAGGAGGCCCTCTCCCCCGTGATGATCCAGACCACCCCCGGCACCCTGCGGCACGCGGGACCGGAATACTTCAGGGCCGTCGCGGCGGCGGCGGCCGCCGCCGCCTCGGTCCCGGTAGCGCTCCACCTCGACCACGGGGACAGCCTGGCCTCGGTCGCGAGATGCCTGAGGGCCGGCTACACGTCGATCATGATAGACGGCTCCCGGGAGCCGCTGGAGGCCAACATAGCCCTCACCAGGGCCGCGGCGGAGGTCTGCCTCGCCTGCGGAGTGCCGGTCGAGGGCGAGCTGGGCCGCGTGGGCGGGAAAGAGGATGATCTCCCCTCGGACGCCTGCCTCTACACCGACCCGGAGGAGGCCGAGATCTTCGTCGGGCGCGCCGGGGTCACCTCCCTGGCGGTGGGCGTGGGCACCGCGCACGGGGTCTACAAGACGGAGCCCAGGCTGAACCTTGCCCTCATCGGGGAGCTGCGTTCCCGCCTACCGGTGCCGCTGGTCCTCCACGGGGCCTCCGGGCTGTCGGACGGGGTCCTCCGGGAGTGCGTGAGCCTCGGGATAGCCAAGGTGAACGTCGCGACGGAGCTCAGGATAGCCTACACGGCGGCGGTGCGCGAGTGCCTGTCCGCCGATTCCGGCCTTTTCGACCCCAAGGCTTACGCCAAGAAGGGCAGGGCGGCTGTGAAGGCGGCGGTCTTGGAGAAGATCCGCGTCCTGGGATCGGAAGGCAGGGCCGCGGCCTTCCGGTAGCGGGAGGCGGGCCTTGAAGGGGCCGCGGGCCGGCCTGTCGGGCGCGGCGGGCCGGGAATCGGCCGCCTGCCTGCCGCCGGAGGCAGCAAGGGCGGAAAAACGAAGGGAGGGGATACCATGACGTCAATGAACGCGGCGGTGCTGCACGGCAAGGGCGACATACGCTACGAGAGGGCGCCGGCCCCCGTGCCGGGGCCGGGGGAGGTCCTCATCAGGGTCCGGGCGGCGGGCATCTGCGGTTCGGACGTGCCCCGGGTCCTGGAGGGTTCGGCAAGGTTCTTCCCGATTATCCTGGGCCATGAGTTCTCTGGGGTGATCGAGGAGCTGGGCCCGGGGGCTGAGGGGCTCTCCGAGGGGCTCGCGCCGGGCCGGCGGGCGACCGCGGCCCCGCTGGTCCCTTGCATGGAGTGCCCCGACTGCCAGAGGGGGGACTACGCCCTGTGCGGGGGCTACAGGTTCATAGGCTCGAGCCTCAACGGGGCGTTCGCCGATCTCGTGACGGTCCCTGCCCGGGGGGTCGTGACCTTCCCGGACGGGGTGCCTTTCGAGCGGGCCGCGTTCTTCGAGCCCGCCACCGTCGCCCTCCACGGCCTGCTCCATGCCGGCTTCAGGCCGGGCGGGGACGTGGCCGTCCTGGGCGCCGGGACCGTGGGGCTCTTCGCCCTCCAGTGGGCCAGGCTCCTGGGCGCCCGCAGGACGGCCGCCTTCGACGTGAGCCCCGACCGGCTGAAGCTGGCCCTGAGGCTGGGCGCGGATGCCGCCTTCGACGTCACATCCGGCACCTGTCTGGAGGAGGCCATGTCCTTCAGCGGCGGGCGCGGCTTCGGGCACGTCTTCGAGACGGCCGGCCGCAACTCCGCCATGTCCGCGGCCTTCGAGATCGCGGCCGGGAAGGCTACGGTCTGCTTCATCGGCACGTCCAGCGAGGATCTCAGGTTCGGCTGGAGGCTTTTCGAGAAGATGAACCGCAAGGAGTTCACCCTCACCGGCTCCTGGATGTCCTACAGCGCGCCTTTCCCCGGGCGCGAGTGGGCCATGGCCGCGGACCGCTTCGGCGACGGGGGCCTCAGGTTCGACGACGCCCTGATCCACCGCTCCTTCCCCATGTCGGAGGCGGCGGAGGCCTTCGGCCTTTTCGCGGAACCGGCCGCCGTGAAGGGCAAGATCATGCTCGTGAACCCTGAGTAGCGGGCGGGCGCCGCCCCGCATGGGGTCATGCCGCAGGCGCGGCATCATCCTCCTGCCCGGGGCCGCGCCGCCCGGGCCTTGGCTTCAGGGCTCGCTTAAGCGCGGCTTCCCCGGCCGCGCGGGGCCTCGCGTGGCGGCCCGCCCCCCTGCTCTCCCGCTTCCGGGGAGCCGGGGGGGCGGGCCCGCCCGAGGCCCGATTCCGGAGTGTGCTATGATTACCACCGTGACCATGAACGCTTCCGTAGACAAGCGTTATTCCGTGGAAATGCTCGAGCCCGGGACGGTAATCCGGGTCAGGAAGTGCCGCAACACCGCCGGGGGCAAGGGACTCAACGTGACGAGGACCCTGAGCCTCCTCGGGGCGGAGGTCATCGCCGTCGGCATCGTGGCCGGCCGCAACGGCGACTTCATCGAAGGGGAGCTCACTGCCTTGGGCATAGACCACGACTTCTCCCGCGCCCGCGGCGAGAGCCGCTGCTGCATTAACGTGGTCGAGGACTCAGGCGGCGCGGGCGCCCGGCAGACGGAGTTCCTGGAGCCGGGCCCTGAGCCGGACTTCCGCTCCTTGGATGATTTTTGGGCCCGCTTCTCCCGCGCCGCCTCCAGGAGCCGCGTGGTGGCCGCCTCGGGCAGCCTCCCCGCAGGGGCGCCCTCCGGCTTCTACCGGTCGCTGGCCAAGGCCGCGAGAGAGGCCGGGGCCAAGGTCATCGTCGACTCCTCCGGCCCCAGCCTCCTGGAGGCCCTGGAGGGCCGCCCGGACCTGGTCAAGCCCAACCTCGACGAGGCGGGGGCCGTTTTGGGAACCGGGCTCCAGACCGAAATGGACGCGGCCGGGGCGGCGGAGGAGCTTATCCGGCGCGGCGCGGGGGCGGCGGCCGTCTCCATGGGGGCACGGGGCGTCGTGGCGGCGGGGCCGGAGGGGGTCTTCCACGCCGCGCCGCCTCAGGTGGAACCTAAGACCGTCGTGGGCTGCGGGGATGCCATGGTGGCGGGGTTCGCCTTGGGCTTCGACGCGGGCTGGGGCTTTGCGAGGGCCCTCAAGTTCGCGGCGGCCCTGTCCGCCGCCAGCGCCATGTGCGAGGAGACGGGCGGCTTCCGCAAGGCCGACCTGGAGGCCGTTCACCCGCAGGTGACGGTGAAAAGCCTGAAGTGAGCCGGCCTTCCGGGCCTGGTCGGCCTACCGGCGGCGCTCACGGCCGGGCGGGAGGGGCCTGGGGCTCCTCTCTATCGCTCGGGCAGGGCCCTGACTTGCCGCAGGGCCCCGAGCGAAGCAAGGCGCGCGGCGCAGGTCCGGAAGGCTCGCGGCGAAGCAGGGCTGAGCGGAGCGAGGCCGGCAGGGCAAAACTAGGCGCGGTTCGTCAAGGCCGGCAGACGCGGGGCAAAACCTGGCGAAGCGAGGCTGAGGCCGGACAAGCCAAGGCAAAACAGCGCAAAGCCAAGGCAAAACAGCGCAAAGACAAGGCAAAGGAGCGGCGATTACCATGAACGACGAGGCAGGCGCAGGCGGGCGGAAAGCCGGAAGCGGCGGCGGAGGGGCCGCCGCGGGGACAGCTGTCCCGGCGGCTTTCCTGTTCGATTTCGACATGACCGTCGCGGACACCGCGGAGTCGGTCATCAGGGCCATGAACCTG
>JAITRL010000085.1 GCA_031288415.1 Deltaproteobacteria bacterium
ATGCGCTTGCGGTAGCGCCACACGTGGGCGAGGGTGAGCTCGATGAAGGCCATGCCCGCGATCACGTGGAACCTCTTGCGCCTGATGAAGCCGGAGATCAGCACGGCCAGGAGCGAGGCTCCCAGCCCCATGGCCTCGTTCCAGACGACGTCCGGGCGGATCACCGGGTTGCGGGAGCGGGAGGGCGGCGGGGGGGCTTCCCCGCGGACCGGCGCCGGAGGGCGCCTTCCCGCGGGGCGGGAGGGGGAGGGGCTTCCGGAGGACGTCTCCGCGGGGCCGGCGCCGGTTTTCCTGACGTGCTCAGCGTACTGTTCCAGGGCCCCGGGGTCCAGGCGGCTTAAGATCTGCGCCGCCTTGAAAGGGCTCAGGGCGGCGGGGTCGTACTCCACCAGGAGGCTTCCCGTGAGGGTGTTGAGGGCGTAGCTGAGGATGCCCGGGCACTGGGCCAGGTCGTCCAGAGAAAGGTCCGGATCCTTGAGGTTTTCCGAGCGGAGCCTCACTCGCCCGGGGATGGAGCTGACTATCACTGTGCCTCCCTGCCGCAAAGCGGCGCGGAAATGCGCGGCTCCCGGACCGCCGGCAAGCGCGGCCCGGGGCCCCTGGCCCGCGCCGCCGCGCCGCGCGGCAGGCGGGGAAACTTCAGCGGCGGCCGCCTCGCGCGCGGGCCTGACAAGCCGCGGCGCGCGGGCCTTCCGGAAGGGCCTTCAGTCGTCCTCTTCCTTGGGCTTCGGGGCCAGCCGCTCCTCGGGCCTGAGGAAAGGCCGGGAGGCGCGGGCCGCCACCAGGACAGTGGCGCCGTTGTGGAGGAAGGACACGAGGCCTGCCCCCGCCACGCCCAGGAGGCCCAGGCCCAGGAAAACGGTGTTGAGGATCACGATGATCCAGTAGTTCTCGTGGATGCGCCTCGTCGTCCTCTCGGCCAGCAGGCGCGCCACGGGCAGGGCGTCAATCCTGCCGTTGAGGAGCTGCACGTTGGCGACGTCCTTGGCCAGCTCGGAGCCGTCCGAGAGGGCCACCCCTACCCGGGCGAGGGACAGCGCCGCCGAGTCGTTGAGCCCGTCGCCCACCATCATCACGCGCCGCCCCTCATCCTTGAGCCGGGACAGGTACGCCGCCTTGTCATCGGGCAAAAGCTCCGCCTGGAACTCGTGGAAGCCGATCCTTTCGGACATGTTGCGGGCGGTGGCCCGCACGTCGCCCGTGAGCATCACCGTCCGGTCTACGCCGCGGGACTTGAGCTCCGCGATGGTCTCCTTGGCGCGGTAACGCACGCGGTCGCTGATGGAGATGATCGCGGCGAGCCGGCCTTCCACCGCCAGGTAGATCATGCTTTCGCCCTTGGCCGCGATCCTTTCGGCCTCGGCCTCGGCCTCCGGGGGCAGGGGCACCTTCTCGTCCTCGAAGACGAAGTGGCGGCTCCCCAGAAGGACCTTCTTGCCGCGCCAGGCGCTGGAGATGCCGTGGGCCACCACGTAGTCCACCCGCGTGTGCTCCTCGGCGTGGGAGAGGCCCTCGCGCTTGGCCTGGTTCACCACCGCGCGCCCCACCGGATGGGGGAAGTGCTCCTCCAGGCAGGCCGCGAGCCTCAAGGCCTCCGGGCGGTCGAAGGGCGGGAAGGTCACGAGCTCGGAGACCTGGGGCCGCGCCTCCGTGAGGGTGCCGGTCTTGTCGAAGACGCAGGTGTCGGCTGAGGCGAGCTCCTCCAGGTACCTGCCTCCCTTGACGAGGATTCCCGACTCGTTGCCCTCGCGCATGGCGGAAAGGACCGCGATGGGGGTGGACAGGCGTATGGCGCAGGAGTAGTCCACCAGGAGGGCGTTGCCGGCCTTGGCCACGTTGCGGGTGACGAGGAAGGTCGCGAAGGCCAGGAGGAAGTTGAACGGCACGATCGCGTCGGCCATTCTCTCCGCGCGGCCCTGGAGCCCGGACTTGGAGGCCTCGGACTCCTTGATGTACTCGATGATGGAACGGATGCGGGTGCTGCCGCCGACCCGCGAGGCCTTGACCACGATCTCGCCTTCCTCCACCGTGGTCCCGGCGAAGACCGCGCCGCCGGGCGCCTTGTGCACGGGAAGGGGCTCCCCGGTCATGGTGGCCTGGTTCACCATGGCGTCCCCGGACTCCACCACGCCGTCGACGGGAATGAGGCCGCCCGACTGGACGATGACCTCGGAGCCGATCTGGAGCCTGGACTCGGGGACCAGGACGGGCTTGCCGTCCTTGCCCTTGACCCAGACGTTCTCGTCAGGGCCCTTGAGGCTGTGGAAGAGGACCGAGAGGCTCTTGCGCCTGGTCCAGGCCTCCAGGTAGTTGGACAGGGAGAAGAAGAACAGGAGCGTGCCGGCCGACTTGAAGTCGGCGCGGCCGAAGCAGACCCCCAGCGCCACCGCATCCAGGACCTCCACCGTGAGGCGGTTGCGCCAGAGCAGCTCCTTGAGGCCCTTGAGCACGTACGGCACGGCGGAGAAGACGCTTAAGGCCACCCGCACCGGGAACGGGAGGACCAGCCTCTTGAGGAAGAGGACCCAGACCGGGTTGTAGGGGAGCGGCGCCTCCTCACCCACGGAGAGGGGGGCGGTCTCCTTCGCGGACACGGGGTGGAGGCCATCGTCCCCGAACTCGTTGATGGTGCGAAGCAGGAACAGCCGCTTGCCGGGGGTGTCGTCGTATAGGACGAGGATGCCCCCGGTAAGCCTGCTGTACGAGACGTACTTCACACCGCCGTATTTCATGAGAGTCGCGGACAGGCGGTCAAAGCCGCCGGGCCCCAGGCTCAGGGGCTTGACGCGCACCCGCAGCCTGCCGCGAAGGTCCGAAATCACGCGGCCGTTCATTGGTCAGTAGCCCCTACGCCTCCTCGGAGGCCTTCTTAGCCTGCCGGTCAGTGGCCTTCTGGTCGGCCTCCGCCACGATGTCGCTGATGTTCTCCTTGGCCGTCTCCAGCACGGCCTCCACCTTCCTTTTGGCGGTGATGCCGCGGCTGAGGACCGCCGTGGCGCCCGTCTTCAGGTAGGAAGGGCGGCTTGAGGTGAGGGCGGTCACCGCGGCTCCGGCCAGGACGCCCGCGGCGAATGAAATCCATTTCCACTTGTTCCACATGATGGGACTCCTCGCGGCCCGGCAACGGGGAACTTAAGCGGCGGCGGGCTCCGGGCCTCGCGCTGGCCCGCCGCACCAGGGTTGTATAACACCTGAAAAAGCCCATTGCAAGCGGGCCGGCGCGACAGTAAAGTTCATTTGTTGACACTCAATTTCAGTTGCGGGACCTTCCGGGCCGCAAGCTGAGAGGGATTCTCCGTAACGTCTGCCCCTCCGCGGCCGGCCTGCCCGGCCGCCGGTCCGCGGCGCCGAAGGGAGCCGCGCGGGCCTTCCGCGGGCATTGTCAGGAAATTACCTTTGCTGCCGTTGCCGTCTTTTCGGCTTGTAAGGCAAGGGATTCTGGCATGCGAGGCGCGCGCCCGCCCCGCCGCGGCCGAGGACGCCCGCCCGGCCCACCAGGCTCTTATGAAATTGAGAATCAATCGCATCTTCGGAGACCATGCCGCGGAACCCCCCCCGGCGGCGCCTCAGGCGCGCCGTAAAGCCGCTTCTTAATTTTTGACGGATTTTCCTGGCGGGGCCCGGCGGCGCGGAAAAAATTTTTTCGCGGGGGCTTCGCCCCGGCCGTCCCCCTGAAAACCGGCAGGAATATTTACAAAGAGGATGAAGTGCAAAAAGTCCAGTCTTCCGTTGCACACAATTGCATCACACAATATATGTTGTGATTAAGCATTAAATAACGACTTATGTAGTAGCTATTTCGCCTTCAAAATCGAAAGAGGGAC
>JAITRL010000364.1 GCA_031288415.1 Deltaproteobacteria bacterium
AGTGTGGACTGGGGGCTGATGACTGCAAAAGTCCGTGGCGGAGAAGGCTAGGGTGCGGGCAGGCAGGCCGGATTGCGGGCGGGGAGGCTGGAGGGTGCGGCAGTGTGGCCTGGACGGGCTGATGACTGCAAAGGCCTGGCTAAGAAGGCCGGAGTGCTGGGATGGAAGCTGGATTGCGGGCAGGGAGGCAGGAGGGTGCGGCAGCGTGGACTGTACGGGGCTGATGACTGCAAAGGCCTGGCGCAGAAGGCAGGAGTGCTGGGAGGGAGGGAGCTGGAGGGAGCGGAGGCGGGGACGGCGCAGGGAGGCGGGGACGACGCAGGGAGGCGGGGCGGCCGACCGGTCGCCGCCGCAGGGGCTAATACATGCTGCGGCGGTCCGATGAGGAGCCCAGGCCCAGGATCTCCCGGTACTTGGCCACGGTGCGGCGGGCGATGTCGATGTTGGCTCCGCGGAGGATCTCCACTATGCGCTGGTCGGAAAGGGGCTTTTTGGGGTCCTCCGCGCCGATGATGAGCCTGATGCGGTTCTTGACGCTCTCCGAGGAGAGGGATTCGCCCTGGAAGCGGCTGATGGGGCTGTCGAAGAAGTACTTGAGCTCGAAGACGCCGCGGGGGGTGTCGACGTACTTGTTGGTGGTGACCCTGCTGATGGTGGACTCGTGGAACCCCAGGTCGTCGGCGACGTCGCGCAGGACCAGGGGCTTGAGGTGCTCCACCCCGAAGTCCAGGAATTCCCTTTGGAAGCGGAAGATGGACTCGGTCACGCGGTAGATGGTCCTTTGGCGCTGGTGGATGCTCCTGATGAGGAAGGTCGCGCCCTTGAGCTTGTCGTTGAGGTACTTGCGGGTGTCGTCGGGGGCGGACTTGTCCGCCAGGAGCCTCCGGTACGCGCTGGAGAACTTGAGCTTGGGCATGCCGTCCTCGTTGAGGGTGATCATGTACTCGTCGCCCACCTTGCGGATGTAGACGTCCGGGGTCACGTAGACGGGGTCGGCGATGGAAAAGGCCAGGCCGGGGAAGGGGTTGAGGCGCTTGAGGGTGGCCAGGGCCTCCTTGACCTGCGCCTCAGTGCACTGGAGGGCCTTGCAGAGGCCGGGCAGGTCCTTCTTCTCCAGAAGCTTGAGGTGCTTGCGGCATATTTCCGCCGCAGGCGAGTAGGTGAGATCCATGTTCGCGAGCTGGATAAGGAGGCACTCCGGAATGTCGCGGGCGGCGATGCCCGGAGGATCCAGGAGCTGAACGCGCCTGAGGGTGTCCTCGAGATCGGCTTCGCTGGCCCCGGCCGGGCCCGCGAGGTCGGCGACTGATCCGGCGAGGTACCCCTTGTCGGTGAGGTTGCCGATGAGGTAGACGCCGCGCAGGAAGTCCGCGCGGTCCCGCGCCACGAAGCGCCACTGGGCCTCCAGGTGGTCGGTGAGCGAGGTCTTGGCGGCGGTGAAGCTCTCGAAGCCGGGGGTCTCCTCGGGGGTCTCGTGGGAGCCCGAGGCCAGGGCGGTCGAAGGGCCGCTGGAGTACTCCTCGAGGTAGTTCTCCCAGTCGATTTCCTCCCTGACCTTCTCCTCAGGCACTCCGGCCGCCTCCGCGAACTCGGCCGCGTCGCCCGCCTCGGAGGCCTTGGCGGGGGAGCGGTCCCAGTCCGGGTCCTCCAGGGAGTTCTCGGCCGCGCCCTCGGCCGAGTCGCCGGGGGAGGTGAGCTCGAGAAGCGGGTTGGACATCATCTCGTTGGTGATCTCCTCGGTCAGCTCGATGTGGTTCATCTGCAGAAGCTTGATGGCCTGCTGGAGCTGAGGCGTCATCACCATCGTCTGGGTCTGTTTCTGTGTTAGATGAAGCTCCATCGCCATGGCTGACACTCCCTGGACTTGCGCGGGGCGTTCTCCCCCGGATGCCCCTGGCGGGCCTCCGGCGGAAAAGCTTTCGCATCCTTTCGCGTAAGGGCCCCGCCCTTTTCCGGGGCCGGCGGCCCGCCGCCGGGGCAGGCCGTGTTCCCGCGGCCCGTCAAAGGCCGCGGAGGCGGTTAAGAACCGCGGCGGCCGGCCGCCGCCGCGGGAAGGAAATGCCCTGAAAGACAGGATCGGAAAGGCCGGTGGGGGCGGGAGGCCGCCTCTTGCGGCCTTCGGCCACTTAAGTCCCGGAAAAGGCCAGTGCCGGGGCCTCCTAAAGCGAGAAGCCCTTCCCCAGGTAGATCCGGCGCACCAGCTCGTCCTCGGCGAGCTCCTGGGGCACGCCCTCCCTGAGGACGCGGCCCTCGTAGATGATGTAGGCCCGGTCGCAGACGTTGAGGGTCTCGCGCACGTTGTGGTCGGAGATGAGGATGCCCAGCCCCTTGTCGCGGAGCTGGCGGATCAGGTTCTGGATGTCGCCCACGGCAATGGGGTCGATGCCCGCGAAAGGCTCGTCGAACAGCATGAACACCGGGTCCAGGGCCAGGGCGCGGGTGATCTCCAGGCGCCTGCGCTCGCCCCCGGACAGCGACATGGCCTTGTTGGCCGCCAGGTGGGTAAGGCCCAACTCGCTCAAGAGCACCGCCAGCCGCTCCTTGCGCTCGGAGGACGTGAGCTCCATGGTCTCGAGGATGGCCATCACGTTGTCGCGCACGGACAGCCTTCGGAATACCGAGGGCTCCTGGGGCAGGTAGGTGAGGCCCATGCGGGCCCGGCGGTACATGGGGTAGCCGGTGATGTCGTGATCGTCCAGGAGCACCTGGCCCTCATCCGGCTCGATCAGGCCCACCAGCACGTAGAAGGTGGTGGTCTTGCCGGCCCCGTTCGGGCCCAGAAGGCCGCAGATCTCCCCCACGCCCAGGGTGAGGTCCACCCTGTCCACCACCCTGCGCGGCCCGTAGCTCTTGACGAGTTCAGAGGCCGCCAGATGGTGGAGGCCTTTCACCGGGGAGTTCCCCGCTGGTCGTAGAAGGCCCGCACCCTGCGGCTCCCCTGGCTGTCCACCAGGCTGCGGTTCTCGTCCAGATAATACGTTATCTGGTGGCCTGTGATGGAGTTCGGCCCCTGCCAGACCCGCGCCTCGCCGGTCAGGACCAGCCTCCGGGGCTGGGCCTTGGCCAGGTACAGGGCCCGCTTGGCCACGGCCATGCGGTCGCCCTGCTGGATCTTGACCGCCCCCTCGCATTCCACTTTGTCTATTTCCTGGCCGCCCTGGAGAGGTGAGCGGCGCCCGGAGTCCTGGGAGTCCCCGGTTGCCGCGGGCTCAGCGGAAGGCCCGCCCGTTTCGGCGGCCGCGGAAGGCTCTGCTTCCGGGCCGGGGGCGGACCCGGCCGCGCCCAGATCCGCGGCAGACGGCGCGCCAGGAGGGACGGCCGCGCCGGCATCGGAGCCGGGGGGCTCCGCAGGGGGAGGCAGGGCCGGAACCTGAGGATCCTGGCCGGCGGAGGGGGCCGCCTGGTCCCCGGCCGCTCCGGACGGGGCGCCGTAGCTGCCATGCGGCTGGTAATTCACGCGCATGACGTCGCAGCTGATGATGAGATCCGCCTGGCGGGCCACCACCCGTCCGGTGAAGGTCACCAGCCGGCGGGAGTCGTCCGCCGTCATGTGGTCGGCGGAGATGGAGATGGGGGAGGTGGAGTCGAAAGGCTCGCCTCCCGGCTCGGACAAGGTCTGGGCGCCGGCCGGCGCGGGGGCAGAGGCCAGGGCGAAAGCCAGAGCCAGAGCTAAGGCGGGAGCCAAGGGGCCGGCCATGGAAGCGGCGGGCCGGGGGGCGGGCGCGCGGCGGGCCGCAGGTGAAGCGCCGCGACGGCCGATGGCCGTTCCGGCGGCGGGGAGGGGGGGGCTTCCCGCGGCGGCCGATGTCAGGGGGCTTGACTTGAGGTTCATGGGTCTCGCGGGCTCACTGGGCGCGGCCGAGCATCAGCCGGACCTGGCCCTCCACCTCCAGGATGCCTTTTTTAGTGTCGTACACGAAGCTCTCCCCGGAAAGATCCATCATGGGTTCGGTCAGGCAGAAGGGGTCTTCGCTGGAGAACACCCCCCTGCCCATGTCGAGGGTGAGCTTGGGGCCGGAGAGGATCCGCCCCTGGCCGTCAGCGGTGCGTACCGAGCCGGTGAGCACCACGAGGCTGGCCTCCGGCTCGTAGCGGCCGGTGTCGGCCTTGACTGAGAAGGCCCCGTCCAGCGTCAGGACATCGGCGTTCACCCCCGTGAGGAGGAAGTAGTCCTGTTCCTTGAAGTAGCTGGCGGACAAAGCCTTGAGGGCCAGGGATCTGCCGTCGGTCCCGGCCTGGTCCAGGATGAGGTTGGAGAGCCTCATGTCGATGTTGGGGGGGAGCATGTCCTTGAGGCTGCCCAGCTTGAAGCCGGGGAACTCCCGGACGTTCCAGAGCAGCACGCCCAAAACCGCCAAGAAGCCCCCCAGGAGGCACAGTATGAAAAAACGCAGGCGCGACATGGTCTCCAAAGCGGGAGCCGCGGGATGTGACGGAAGCCTTTAGAGGGCGGGCGGGGCGCGCGGCGGGGGCCGGAAAGCGAAATCATTATAGCCCGGGGGGAAAGGGCTGTCAAAGGTTTCTTAGCATTTTCTGTGCCGATCCTGTTTCGCCCCTGTACCATGCGCCTCTAGACCCCTGCGGCCATCCGGGGCAGCCGCGGGCAAGGGAAGGGTTTCCCTTGCCTCCGCCGTCACGGCGCAGAGCGGGTCCTTTCCGCCTTCCGGGGCGCCTGGCGCCGCGGCGGCCTTGAAGGCTCAGGAGCGGGGCTCCCGCGCCGGAGCCCGCCAGGGCCGTAAACGGGCAGGCGCTCCCAGGCGCGGGCCTGAAAGGAACATGCGGCCGCCGGCCAGGACATGTGGCGGGCGAAGACATCCGGAGGCGGGGAAAAATTCATTGAGGCGGCGCAGGCAGGCGGCTTAGGGGCCGTAATATGGGAGGGCTTGAGGCGGCGCAGGCGGCTTAGGGGCGCTTGAGGCGGCGCAACGGCCGGCTTGCGGGGCCCGCGAAGCGGCGCGCAGGCGCGGTCGGAGTTTGCGCTTAAGGAGGCGAATGGGCTAAAATGCCGCATGCCGCAACAGGTCCTGGCTTAAAGGAGCTTCCGCCAGCGGGCGGAAGGGGGCGGGCCGCGCTTTCGCCTGAGGCGCCTGGCGCCTCAGGCGGCAGGCAGACCGCAGGCCTCCTGCGCCTGTACGGAATTGCCCCCGGGACGGCCTTGCGGAGAACCGATGCCGAGCCGCGGCATCCGCGCCGCAGTCGCCTCGCGCAGGGGCGTCCTCCGGCCCGGAGGCCTGCGGCTCCCTGACTCGGCATTTTAAGGAGGATAAGGCGTTATGGCCATCAGTCTGGTCAAGGGGCAGAAAATCTCGCTAGAAAAGGAGTCCGGCGGCGGCCTCAGCAAGGTCGTGATGGGCTTGGGCTGGGACCCGGCCAAGAGCAAGGGCTTCTTCGGCTCCCTATTCTCCAAGCCGAAGGACATCGACCTGGATGCCTCCTGCGGGCTGTTCGACGGGAACAAGAACCTCGTGGACACGGTCTGGTTCCGGCAGCTCCAGAGCAGGGACGGGTCAATCGTGCACACCGGCGACAACCTCACGGGCCAGGGGGAGGGGGACGACGAGCAGATCATCGTCGACCTGTCCCGGGTCCCCGCCCATGTCAAGTCCCTGGTCTTCACCGTGAACAGTTTCCAGGGGCAGACCTTCAACGAGGTGGACAACGCCTACTGCCGCATCGTCGACGCCAGGAACAACAACGAGATAGCCCGCTACACCCTCAGCGGCTTCGGCAGGTACACGGCCATGGTCATGGCCAAGGTCTACCGGCACAACAACGAGTGGAAGATGGCGGCCTTGGGCGATCACGCCGACGGCCGGACCATCGAGGAGCTCGTGCCCGCGATGGCGCTGACGCTTTAGAGGCCGTTAGCCTCCCTGCCCGGTCCTAAGGGGGCCTTGCGGAGTTCCTGCCTCAAGGTCACGGGTCGCAAGGCCGGCATCACACGGATCGAGCGGGCCATGAGGGGCCGAGGGATCGCCCCCGGCCGCGCCAGGTCCCCGCAAGGTCAAGGGGTCGGGCCGAGGCGCTTTTCCGCTTGACGCGGGACCGGCTCGGGAAGCGCCTTCGCTTCGACGGGCTCAAGCGCGTCCAAGACTGAGGGCGGCTGTTCATCTGCCTGAACCGGGACACGAGCCCTGAGGAGTCCCGGGCGGCCGCCCGCTAGGCGCGCGCCGTAGGCTTATCGAAAATGCCGTTTGTTTTGACAAACACGCTTTGCCGTTCCGCCACGACGACGATCAGCTCGTGCACCGACAGCCCCCTGGCGATGAACGTGTTCCTGTAATTCCTGTCGTTCAGCTGTTCCCGGGCTTTCGTCACGCAGGCATCCACGCCATCCGCCGTCTTGGAGTATTTCAGCTCGAAAATTCTGACGATGTCAGACGGCAGCCTGACGAAAATGTCGAGCTTGCCGTCAACGGTTGATCTTTCCGGCCACGCGTCTAACCCGGAAACAACGAAGGCTCCGGTGAAAAGGGCGTTGTAGAATCCTTCACCAGGCTTGATGTTTTCGTATGTGCTGAAGTTTATGATTTTCACGAGACAGTCGCGGATCTCATCGTCATCGCCTGAAAGCACGGCCTTACGGATATCCGCTGACAGCCTTGACTTGAAAGCGTCGGCTTCTTCGCCCGTGAGGAGTCCCAGCGTCAGGTGGGCGAAAGCCTGCCTGACTTCTCCGTTAGGGATTCCCAGGATCAGGGAACCGTCATCCAGGAAGCTTTTAACGGTGAGGTAGCCTGCCTGAAACATAAGCGGCGCAAGGGCCAGGTTGTTGACGGAAACGGCGTTGAACGTCTTTTTCGACAAAGCCGTGTCTTCCAAGGCAAGGAAGTTCAAATCGCCCCTTTTTCCGCTTGCCAGCTTGACGAGGAACGTGGGGGTGCCTGTATTGAACCAGAAATCATCGAATTCGCGGGTCTCCAGGAAATTTATCATGGAGAACGGGTTAATCACTTTGGTCTTGCCGTCCCAGGAGTAACCGTCGTATTTCATGTAGATCTTGGCAAGAAGCCCGTCCAGGCTCTTTATCAAGTTGCCGGACCAGTCCTTCACGGGAAGAATGGACTCAAGGCTTTCGGAGAAATGACGGCGGATCTCCTCCTTGGTGAACCCGCAGACGTCGGCGAACCGACGATCGAGAGAGACGTCAATGACATCGTTCCCCCCCGAAAAAATGGAAGTATGAGAGATTTTGGTGACGCCGGTCAGGAAAACGAACCCGATCTTCCCGTCGCCCACCCCGGATTTAAGCACGGAAGAAAACGTATTGAACTTGTTTATCAAATCATTTACAAGCGGCTTGTTGCCGAGTTCGTTCAGGATCGGCTTGTCGTACTCGTCTATCAGGATCGCCGCTTTTCCGCCTGTGCTGAAGTGCAGGGCCGAGATGAGGCTCGACAGATTCTGGATGAACAGCGAGGCCGACAGGTCAACTTGTAGCCCGCTCCTTAGGCGGTTTTCCGCGATAAGCTGGTTCATCCCGCCGTTAAACGAGTCCAGGCTGGATGAGTCGATGTAGCCCATGTCAAGATGGATAACGGGATGTTTTTCAAAGCCGTAGCTGTCCCGGTTCATGGCGAGCCCGTCGAACAGCGCGCTCTTTCCTTCCAGGGCGCTTTTGAGCGTGGAGAGGAACAATGACTTCCCGAACCGCCTTGGCCTGGAAAGGAAAAAGCTGGTTTTATTATTGTAGCTGGTCAGCAGCCTTAGCGCGTGTTCGGTCTTGTCGACGTATTTGAGGCCTCTTTTTCTGACTTCCTCGAAAGAGAAATTCGCGTTAGGAAAGCGGTTCATCGGATTGCCCTCATCCGCCCCGGCGCCTGTGCCGCGACTCACGGTTGTCAAAACATACTGTAATGTTACGGACGGGGATCAGTCAAGCTGACTTTCGAAAGTCAATTTAGTACTAAGGGCCTGTCAAGAAATTAACCGTAATTTCCATTTTTTGTGTCGCTATAAATTTTTTTGATTTATTTTGAAATAACAAGCAAGAATTGTGCCATTATTTTAATCATTCTCGTTTAGTTTTGTTTTTGCTGCCAGGTGGACGCCCTCTCCTGCGTTTAGTCAGGTGGCTTAGAGAATCGGTAGAGATACCTGCACTAGATGTGTTAACACTAGAGTTGTTGTTATTTTTGCCAGGCGGACGACCTCTCTTTCGTCTTATGGGTTG
>JAITRL010000171.1 GCA_031288415.1 Deltaproteobacteria bacterium
GTAAAGACCCCAAGGGTCACCGCGGCCTGAACCGTCCAGGCCTTCCAGGCGTCGTAGTTCATCGCCATCAGGGCCTGGGGGCTCCACTCCGTGCTCATGGGACATCTCCGTTTCTTTCCCTGGCCTGTTCACCGTTCAGGGTTACGGTTTTCAGCCGTTCCGCCGTCAGGACGTCTCCTGCTCCGGCACTCAGGACACGCGCGTTCTTGCTGGTGCATGATACGGCCCCGGCGGCCTCTTGCATGAGACTTTCGCCGGGATCACGCATGATGATCCCGTTGACATGAAACGGCCCTGCCGACGCATCGCGTGTTCCTGAATTATCGTTTTATATTGACAGCCTCATGCAGATTCCTGCCGAACGGCTTAAGCGGACAGGTCCCCGGGCCGCCGGCTTAACTCTCCGTAAATCACCTGACTGAACCGAGGCATCGTCGCGCGCATGCGCGATCTTGCGGGTAAATTGGCTGATAAGGACAGTTCCGGCCCCCTCGGCGCGTTCTTGTTCTTGTTTGGCGTTTGGGGATCGTTGTCCGGTCGTCTGCGGGACTGACAAATTTCGCGCTTTTGACGGAGCCACGATTCCATTCAAATGACGCCGAAGCCGGCGTTACGGGCGGGAAATCAGGATTAACTGCGGCATGCGGCGTGTCTTCGGCGGCTGGCGGCGGTTTGCAAAGCCAGCCGGCGCCATAGGGCCGCCTGAATTTAATTCAGGCCGGCAGGGACCCGGCATGTCCTGTGCCGCATTTTCGCCCGGCGTCTGTTTTGCCCGGGTATGGCTTCGCGTCGTTATCGCGCCGTTTCATTGCGCGCAGGCTTCGCTTGAGCGTCATTTCCGGCTCAATGCCGCGATGCGGCCGCATCTGGACACGCAGGCGGCTCATCGGATGCTTGGGGCTTGGCAAAAGCCGGGACCGCGGGTGAACGGCCGTTTCGCCCCGCCCCTTCCGCGTTTTCAGATCCGTGGGACGCGTTCCCGCGCGGGATTGCCCGGAATGGCTTCCCTTTTTAGCCAATTTGGTTTTACGGCTGAACGGGAAGAGCGAAGCAGCCTATGTTTCCGTTCTATGCGGAATTGCCGTTTAACCTCCGCCGCGTCAAGGCGGCGAACGGAACCAAGTCATTCTTCCAAGCGCCTTTAAGGATATTCAGTTTGGTATCTGATGTCAAGGATAAATAAGCGCCTGACACGGACAGGTCCGGAATAGCCGATCAATTTCCTTTAACATAAGTCGCGACGTTTTGTGCCAATAATCAAATTTTGATATGTACATTGCGCGGTTAACCAGATTTTCCGCCAAAACTGCCTAAATCGTCGCACTTGATATTATTTCATATATAATGACTTTCATATTTTATGGCATTAACCGGTTTGCTGGCCATTTGCCGCATCGATTGACAAAATACTGTCCGTTTCCCGGGGCGCCTGATGCCTGCCTCGGAACAGCGCGGCAATAACGATGCCTGAATCAGAGCCATCGCCTGAATCAGAGAGGAACGCTGGCGCGGCCTCCCCGCTTTTCCCCGCCAAGAGGAGAACACGGCGCGCAACCGGCGGATCGGCTTCAGGATTGTCCTGGCGGCTCTTGCGCCGCCTGCGGCCCTTGATGTTCATCAGGGATCCCCGGAGCTTCGCCGGCTTGCCGCCGGCCGAGCATCGGGCGAGCGCAGGTTTTGCTTCCCGCCGGCGAAGAAGGGCCTCGAGGGGAGCCTGAATGAAGCCGCGGAGCGGATTCCTCAGCGGCTGAGCCCGCGGCGCGTCTATCCAGGCGCCCGTCGCCCTTCCGTAGAATCGGGGAAAGCCGCAGTCCGGAGGCAAATTACCGGTCAACGGGTCCTGCAGGCAAGTCGTGGAAACATTCGGTAAAGCCTGCAGGCTTTACCGGCGGGGCATCTGCGACGGCATACACGCGGAGGGCAGGCGCCGCGACACGGGAGACCGGACAGGGGACGAGTGTTTCAGTTTCGCAAGCGGCCGGGAAGCGCAGAAACCGACGGCCGGCGGCGGGATCCGGGGAAGCCCTGACCCTTGAGGAGCGCTTCTCCCCCCTTCCGCGGCCAAGGCCCCGACGGCCGGCCCCGGCGAAGGGCTTCCCCGAGAGTACCCCTGATCCCGCCCGCCGGGCCCGGAGACTGATTCAGAGAGCCGCCGCGCGTCTGAAGGCCAGGTCCGGCCGATGCGGAGTCAAGCGGCCCTGCGCCGCCCGGAGAGGGGCGGCCGGGCCTTTCGGATCAACCCGTCCGGGGCGCCGTCCCGGATTCCGGCCGCTTCCGCGGACGGCGACTGTTGCGGGGGGCAGGCCCCCGTGAAGCCGGACATGGACTGACCGGATGAAGCCGCCCTGGCCTCGGAGGCACGGGCCTGACAAGGAAAAGAAACCCTCCGCGCCGTTCGTCGGGCCCTAAAGGGGCCGGATTGCTGCAGGGTAAACATGTGACGTTCCCGCAGGCGGGATTAACCATGGGTTCGCCTCCATGGGCCTTGACGGCCTCGGCAGGCGAATGGCCACTGAAGCCGTGACTTTCCCCAAGGGGCGTGACGGCCGGCCCCGGCGGCCCTCTGAACCTGCGTCGGCATCGTAGAGGCGAGGTTGCGGGGAAGGCCGGAACGGCGAGGCCCCTCCGGAAGGAAGCGGGGCGGGCCCGGCATCCCTCGGCCGCCGGTTCCCGCGGATTTCAGGGTTATTTCGATGAGCCCATGAAGTTTTCCCGATCCTCTTCTGTCGCCTGGACTTCGGAAGGCGCGGGCGCCGTCTTGTCCCGCAGCAGCTCCGAGCGGTTCTTGGGAAGCGGAAGCCCGTGCTTCTTGAGCTTCCTGGAGACGCCCGCCTGGCTTATCCCGAGCGTCTCCGCCATCTCGCGGGTGTTGCGGCAGGTGGCCAGGGCCTTCAGGAGGCTGATCTTCTCGGCATCGTGAAGGCTGGCGGCCAGATCCGCCTTCCGGCGGCCCTCCCGGGAGGCCGCGGCGGCCGAGACGGGCGCGGCCGGAGTCAGGAGCCTGGCCAGATACTCCCCTATGCGGGGCCCTTCGCTCAGAAGGACAGCCTGGCTGATGCTGTTGAGCAGCTCGCGGACGTTGCCGGGAAAGGGGTAGGTCATGAGGACTTCCAGAGCGGCGGGGTCGAGCTCCTTCTTGACCCCGTAATGCTCGCTGACGCGCGCCAGCTCGCGGCGCGCCAGCTCCGCCACATCCTCCCGGCGCTCGCGCAGGGGGGGCAGGCCCAGGCTGAAGACGTTCAGGCGGAAGTACAGGTCGCTCCGGAACAGCTTCCGGGCCATGAGGTCCCTGAGATCCTTGCTGGAGGAGGCTATCACCGCCGCCCCGCTCTGGACCGGGGACCGGCCGGCGACCCTGTTGAAGGACCAGGTGTCCAGGAAGGAGAGCAGCTTGTCCTGGATGGCCAGGGGCATCTCGCCGATCTCGTCTAGGTACACGGTGCCCTTCCCGGCCACCTCGAAGAGCCCTGCGCGGCCGTCCGGGGAGGCCCCCGGGAAGGCGCCCCGCTCATAGCCGAACAGCTCGGCCTCCAGGAGCCGGGCCGGCAGGGCCGCGCATGTCAGCTCCAGAAGCGGCTCCGCCGCTCTCTTGGACTTGGAGTGGATGAACTTCGCCAGCAGCCCCTTGCCGGTCCCTGATTCCCCGGTGAGGAGGATCTGCCGGGCATCGTAACGGGCGATTTTGGCCGCGGTCTCCAGGGTCTTGGACATGGCGGGGCTTCCCGCCACGACCTCCCGCCCGGCCAGCTCGGCCATCTGGAGTTCCGCGAGCTCGTCCTTGTAATGGCTGATGGTTAGCTTGTGCTTCTGAATGGAGTTCTGTAGCTCGAGAAGCTCGGTCAGATCACGCTTGCTGACCACCACCAGGCTCACCTCGCCGTCCGGGCTGAAGATGGGCGTGCCGGTGAGCAGCACGTGCCTCCCTGAGCCGGATAGCCGGGCCATGCGGGTGATCGGCCTGCCGGAGGCCAGGACATCGTGGGAGATCGCTTCCGACAGGCATTGTTTCTCAGCGGGGGAGCCCGCCTGCGGCGCCTGCGGATCTTCGCCGCCGGCCCCCTCCTGGCGCGCCGCCGCTTCGTTCATGAGGATGAGCCGCCCCCTGGAGTCCACGACGGAGATCCCGTCGGACGAGCTCTCGAAGATCTCCTTGTAATAAGGGGCGAGGGGGTCCAGGGCCTGGCTCGTCTTGAGAAATGGCTGCCAGAGCCTCTGATCGAAGATGGTGACCGCCGCCCCGCCCTGGGCCCCGGAAAGGGGCTTGACCTGGATGTAGCAGTTGTCGAGCTCGGAGGGCACGAGGCCTATGGCCAGCCGTCCTCCGTTGAGGGCGGCGGCTATGTCGGCGGCGCTTTTCGGCCAGAGCCTGGACAGTTCGGAGCCTGTCACCTTTTCAGGCGCCTGGCCCAGGAGGCCCGCCGCCTCCCGGTTGCAGTGAACGATAGTCCCGGCCCCGTCCAGGACAATGATTCCCAGGGGGAGACTGTTCAGTATGTCGTTTACTGGAAAGTCGCTTGGCGGGTCGGGCGCGGCGGGGCGGTAAGGCTGGCTGTATTTCTTGATGCTCATAAAACCGAAAGGCAATTGCCGGAGGGCCTGAAGGCCCCCCTCCTTGGAAGCGGCCCCACCCCCGGAGGACAGGGGAAGGTCGGGTTTTTTCGGCCCAGTCGGAGTCCGGTCTTTCGTCGCCTTCCTCAAGGGCGCTTCGGTCCAGATCGGATCCTGTTGCGGATTATACAAAATTGACTCTAAATTCGCAAGGCCGCCGGCGTTTTCGCGGCAAGGCCCGCATGTTTTTTTTTCAGGCCGTCAAAGAGAAACGGATTTGTCTTTGCACTGAGACTATCCGTAAATCATTTCTGGAAATGGGGATAGCCGTCTGTGCATGGCGGTTTAATATGTGCCTGAAGTCTTTTGTCCGCGCCGATTTTCCGAAAAATGTCAGCTGCCGGACGACCAAAACCGCGTCAAAAATTTTCACGTTTGCATCTGCAATAAACGATCGATAGTTCGTTATTTTACCTCCTTTTGGGCTGCCGGCATGGCGGCGCCTTAGGCTGTCTATGGCTGCCGAGGCCTTCAGGGAACGGCTTCTCCGGCGCGCGGCGCCTCTTGAAAGCTCCCTCTCTGCTTGCCTCATTACCGTTCTGAGAGCGTGATTCAATCGCCGCCCGGCGCGCCGGCCTCCTCGCCGGCTGACACCCGTCGCGGAAACCTCTTCCGCCCTCTGTCTGGTTTTCCCGGGCCTTCGCGCGTCTTTGACAGGTTTCCGCCGTCCCCTGGAGGCATTGCCAGTCCTTCGCCTGGCCTTGCCGCCCTTTGCCCGCGCTTGGCCGGCCCTTGTCCGTCCATGGCTGATGCTTGTCCATGCCGTACAAGGGCCTTGCCCGGAGCAAGCTTTGCCGGACAGGCTTGCGTTTGGCGCATGCCTGTCCGGGTCCATGGCCTTCACCTTGCCCCTTCACGCGGGCGATCGGCCGGGGCGCGGCCCTTTCCCCTGTCTCCGAGGCCTGGTACCGGCCTTTAGGTTTTCCCTGCGGCCGTTGACCGGACGTTACGCGGGGGATTCCGTCATTTCTTCCGTCACAGGCCTGCGTTCCAAAGCCGCTCTGCAGGATGGGCTTGTCCCTGAAGAATCCTCTCCTCTCCTCTCGGCCCGGGACGTTCAGGATAAACCGCAAAACCCTGCGCCGGCCCGCGCGGCAGCCTCTGAGGCCGCGCCGGAAGAGGGCGGTTTCACGCTTTCATGCTGACAATCCGCGCAAGACCTCAAGGATGCCTTTTCCGTTGCCCGCTCGCCCGCCGCTCGGTTCCGGGCCCCCGCTTTCGTTCGAGCGGGGTCTGCCGTGACTTTCACTCTGCATTCCCGGCGCCCGGCCGCCGGGCCGGCCTTCCATGCCCCGACCGTCCGGAAGCAAATCCCCATGGGCCTGAAGTGCCGTTTTCTTGTCACCGTTCCAGGTTGGTGCTAGGATTCCTTTGTCCGCAACAGGTTCTCCCTGAATGCGCCCCTTAGCCGTAGCCTCAGGGCCGGGGCGTCTCCTTAATTGCCGGTCCGCGCTGCCGCGCCGGAGCCGTCCGGGCTGGAGCGGTTTTTTTGCGCTTAAGGCGCGTTTTCTTTTGTCTTGCCCTGACTCTCCGCTCGGCTTCCCAGCGGATAGGCCTGCTTTCGTCACCTCCCGCAACCCTGGTCACCATTTCAGTTTCCTGAGCCGTCCCTGCCTCCGGAGCCTTGCTCGCCGCGGCCGGCCTTGTCTCGGGCTTTAGCCTCCCTGAGGACTGCCTTGCCTGCGGCGCGGCCCGCCGCCTGGCTTCCGCTTTCGCTTGAAAGTCCCAATCCCCCCAGGAGCCGCGCCGCATGGCAGCCGAACCGCCGCTTCTTCCGGCCACGCATGCCGGCCTCGCGCTCAAGGTCTCAGTGCTGCCGTACGCGAGCCTTCCGGTGTGCCGGACTTTCCCGCTGTTCAGGATGGCAGGGCTGGAAAACAGGCGCGGGGAACCCCTTTTCGCCGACGGGATCAGGGTCTCGGCCAACCCGCCGCTTTTCGGGGACTTCACCGCGCCGCTGAAACCCGCGCGCCCCTCTGTCCCGGAAGCCCCCGGCCGGCCAGGGGCCGCAGTCGATCCCGGCCCTTCCGGAAGCGCCGATCATGCAGGCATCCGCGAAAATTCCGGTTTCACCATACGCCCCGGAGCCGCGGCGGAGTTCCCCCCTGAGCTCTCCCGGCCCGGGCTGGCCTGGGACTACCTGGCCGAGATAAGGGCCCGTGCGCCGCTGGAACTGCGTTTCAGGGTCCTGAGCGGCGGCGCCACCCTGGCCGCGGCCTCCGCCGCCTCCGAGCTTCTCCCCCCGTGGATCTGGCCCGGGCCCGGCAGCTCCCTGGAAGCGAGCCTGCTGTACTTCGCGGGGAGCCCGGCCCCGCGGCCCCTGGCGGCCTCGGTCCTGGGAGCCGGCATCGGCCCCCGCCCCGACCCCGCGCCTCAGGCCTCCCCGTACTCCGCCGCCGCTCTGCCGGCCCCTGGCTTCGCCGCCGGTTCAGCCGCCCCTGCGGCCGCCGCAGGGTCCGCGTGGCGCGCCCTGCGCCGGCTTGGCTTCGCGCGCCTGGGCCCCCGGGAGGCGGAAGCCTTCACCGGGCCCGCCAAGGTCCAGACCCCCGCCGAGTTCTGGTCCTCAAGGCAGGGCGGCCCCCTGGACATGGCGGTCCTGTTCAGCTCGCTCATGCTGGAGGCGGGCTGCGCCCCGGCCGTTCTGATTGCCCGGGACAGGGTCTACTGCGCCTTGCGGGCAGCCGGTCTTCCGCCCGCCCCGGCCTGGTCCGCCGACCCCTCCCGGCTCCTGGAGGAGGCGGCGGGAGGGGACACGGTCCTCTTCGGAGCGGACACCGCCTTCGGGGAGGGCAACGGCGATTTTTTAGAGGAAATGGACAGGTCACGCGAGGATGCCGCAGGGCGGGTCCTGGTGGGAGCCTTGGACCTGCGCTCGGCCCTCGCCGAGCGCGAGGCCAGGGACAGGCCCGGCGCGGGGCCACCTGCCGCCGACGGGAGAGGGCGGGGCGCGGGTGCGGCGGGCGCGCCTTTTGCGGCGAGGGAGCCCGGCGGCTCAGCCGAGGCCCCTGCCTCCGTGACAGCCCCCGCAGGGCCTCAGGCCTCCGAGGCAGCCTGCGGAGAGCCCCGGGCCTGGGCAGCCCGCGGGGAGCCCCAGGCCTCTGCGCCGGCTTCGGGGGCCGCGCGCCTGGAGGCCTGGAAGAGGCGGCTTCTGGATCTCTCCAACAGGAACGCCCTGTTAAGCTTCCGGAGCGGCAAACGGCACGTTGATTTCCTGGTCCCGGACCTTCAGGCCCTCGCGTCCCTTTTGGAGGCGGACAAAAAGATCGAGATCGCGCCGGCTCCCGATCCGCCGGAAGGGGAGCCGGCCCTTGCCCTCGCCTTAGCGGGCGCCCCGAAAGAGCTCGCGGACCGGGCCGCCCGGCGCCTCGCCCCCTCAGGGAGGGCACAGCCGGCCCTGACGGCCCTCCATTTTGCCGAGGATCTCTCGCTCAGGCTCCGTACGGTCTTCCGGGTCGCGCGGACCATGCTCGAGGAGGGGGGAAGCAACGTGCTTTTCCTCGCCCTGGGTTTCCTGGAGTGGCGCGACGGGGCCTCTCGGCGGCAGGCCCCCCTGGCCCTCTTCCCGGCGGCCCTGGGGCGGGCGGCGGGCGGGGAGCGCCATTTCCTCCAGATGCTCGACGACGAGCCGCGTTTCAACCTCACGCTCCTGGAGAAGCTCAGGCGAGAGGGGCGGGCGTTGGAGCTGGCCCCTTTCGCCGCAGGGCTTCCACAAGGCAAAAACGGCACGGATCTCGGAAAGGTCATGGCCGCGGCCGCCAAGGCCGCGGCGGCCATGCCCGGCTGGAGCGTCTCCGGCCGGGTGACCCTGGGCCTCTTCAGCTTCTCCAAGCACCTCATGTGGAAGGACCTCGAAGAGCTGGAGGAGGGCGGGAAGATCCGCGAAAGCCCCGTGCTGGACCTCCTGGTGTACGGCGGAACGGGGGGCGGGCTCCCGGAGGCGGCGGACCAGCCCGCCCCCTTGGCCGCGGCTCACTCGGCAGGCAGGGCAAGGGACGAAGGGACAGCCTCCGCTTACTCCGCCGCGGCGGAGGGGGCAAAGGGCAGCCCCGCGGGGGCCGCCCGGCTTTTGCCGGAGGATCTCGACTCCGCCCTGGATCCGGCTGAGGAATGCCTCCCTCTGCGTGCCGACTCCTCCCAGCTCGCGGCGGTGGTTCTAGCCCAGTCCGGGGGCTCCTTCGTGCTCATCGGCCCACCGGGGACCGGCAAGAGCCAGACCATCGCCAACATCATCGCCCAGTGCCTGGCCAAGGGCCTCTCCGTGCTGTTCGTGGCGGAAAAGGCGGCCGCCTTGAGCGTCGTCCACCGGAGGCTCCAGGCCCATGGCCTGGACGGCTTCTGCCTGGAGCTCCACTCCAACCGCTCGGACAAGAGGGAAGTGATCCGCCGTCTCGCCGCCGCCCTGGATGAGCCGCCCGCGGAGGCCCCGGAGGACTGGGAGGCTCTTTCCGGCTCCGTCAGGGAGACCCGCAAGGCCCTCAATTCCTGCGCGCGCTCGCTCCACCGCAGGTACCCCTCCGGCTACTCGCTCTTCGACGCCGCGGGGGCCGCGCTCCAGCGCGAGGCGCTCCGCGTGGCGGAGCCGGGAAATGACGGCAGGGCAGGCTGGGCCCTCACGCTCACCTCCAAAGGCCTGGAGGACATGCTGGGCGCGGCCAGGGAGCTCGGGGACCTCTGGCCGCACGCCCGACTCGCTCCCGGGCTTCTGCCGTTCCTTGGCGGCGGCCGCTGGACTCCGGGCTGGGAAAAGGCCCTCGCGGCGACTGCCGGGGCGGCCATGGGCTTTCGGGAGCGCCTTGCGCCCTTCGAAGGGAAGCTCCGCTCCGCCGGCCTGCCGGACCTGACAGACGTGCCCCTGTCCGCGGCCGAGGAGGCCGCCAGGATAGCGTGCCTGCTTCCCGTTTTCAGCGGCGAGGACCTGCGCTTCGCCGCCGGAGGGCCGCAGGACCCTGAGCGGGGGAGGCTGGAGGGCGCCCTGGCCCTGCTCCTGGAGGCCGCAGGGCTCCTGGAGAGGCTTCCGGAGGCGAGGAAAGGGGATGACGGCAGGCTAGGCAAGATCATGGACGCCTTGGCGGCTGAGGGAGAAGGGCTGCGCGCCCGGCTCGGCGCGGGCTTGGAATTCCCGGACCGCCGCCGGCTGACCCTTCTTCTCAGGGATGCCGCGGCTTTCGGGGAGGTTTATCGGGAGGCTTGGGCCCTGGAGCGCTCGGAAGACGGCGGCCGGGCGGCCGTCTCCGAGATCGGCCCGGCTCTGGAGGCGCTGGGGGCCTTCCGGGCGGCCACGGGGAGGCTTTCGCCCGGCTACGATCCCGGCAGGGCCTTGTCGCTGGACGTGCGGGAGCTCGCCCGGCGCTGGGACGAGGCCGCAGGCTCGCTCGCGCCTCTCCGCTGGTGGCGGAGGCGGGAGATCGAGCGCGCCCTCAAGTCAGCGGGCCCGCGCTCGATCCTGAACGCGAGGGAGGATCTCGCCTCTCTCGCCGAGGCGCGCCGGGCCTGTGACGCGCTCTCGGCCTTGGGCGCCCTCAAGGGCTTGGACCGCGGCGCGGGGGGCGTCTTCCGGGGGAGGGACACCGACCCCCGGGACCTCGAGGCCCTGCGGGTCCTGGTCCGCCGCCTCGCCTCCGGCAGGGAGAGCCTTGAGAGGGGCCTGGAGTCCGCGCGCGCGGCCGCCTCCGCGCTGTCCGGGATCCTCGGCCGCGCGGCAGAACTGGAGGCGTTTATCGGGCCCCGCGCCAAAAAGGGCGGCTGGGAGGGAAGGCTGGCCAGGGGCATGGCCAAAACCCTGCTCGGCCCGTTGCCCGGGGACCTCGCCGAGATCACCCTGGAGAGGCGGGAGGCGCTGGGCGCCGAGGCCGCGGGCGCCCGCGAGGCCGTCCGCGGCTTTGCCCTCAACGCCATGGAGATGCTGACTGTCGCGGGCTGGCAGGGCAGGGCTTCCGGCGCAACCTGCGGGGAAGCGGCCAGGGCGGCGGCCGAAGCCCTGGAGCGCCGTGACGGCCTTAGGGAACTGGCGGCATACGCGGCTGCCCGGGCCAGGGCGGCCGGGCTCGGCCTCCGGGGCCTTTCAGATGCCCTGGAGCAGGGCCTCGTCGCCGAAGGACAAGCCTCGGACGCCGTGGTGAGGTCTTACGCCTCGCGCCTCCTGGAGCAGGCCCTGGGGAGCGGCGCGGAAGAGCTCTCGCTCACCGCAGCGCAGCGCGAGTCCCTTCTGGAGCGTTTCCGCGAGGCATATCTCAAAAAGCTCGGGCTGGCTCCCGCCCGTATCAGGGGGGCGCTCAGGGCGCCGGGGCGCCTTGCGGCCCTGCCCGCCGCCGAGCTCCGGCTCCTGCGCCGGGAGGCCGCCAAGAAAAGAAGGCACATGCCCGTGAGGAAGCTCCTTGCCAGCCTGCCGGTCTCGGCCAGGATGATCGCCCCTTGCCTGCTCATGAGCCCCATGTCCATCGCCCAGTACCTGCCGGCGGACTGCGAGCCCTTCGATCTGGTCGTCTTCGACGAGGCCTCCCAGATTCCTTCCGCGGATGCCGTGGGCGCCCTGGCCCGGGGGCGCCGCGCAGTGATCGTGGGAGATCCCAGGCAGCTCCCGCCCACGGACTTTTTCATGGCCAAGGCCGAGGACGGGTCTTCGTGGGGCGATGGAGAGGTTTCGGCAAGCTCCTGGCAGGCTGGGGGCACGGGCGCCGCCGGCGCGGAGGAGGGGGAAGCCGGCGGGGCGGAGGCAATGGCTGCGGAGAGCCCGGAGGCAATGGCTGCGGAGAGCCCGGAAGCAATGGCTGCGGAAAGGCCAGAGGCTATGGCTACGGAAAGGCCAGAGGCAACGGCTGCGGAAAGCCCGGAAGCACCGGCAGCGGAAAGCCCGGAAGCAATGGCTCTGGAAAGCCCTGAGGAACAGGCCGCTGATAAGGCCGAGGAAAAGGCTGCGGAAAGCCTCTTGGCAAAGTCCTTTGGAAATTCAGGGGAAACGGCTGAGGAAAGCTCCGGGGAAAAGGCAGCGGAAAGCCTCTTGGCAAAACCCGCCGCAAGCGGCGGGAAAAAGGCAGCTGAAAGCCTCTTGGCTAAGTCCGCCGCAAGCGGCGGGGAAAAGGCAGCTGAAAGCCTCTTGACCAAGTCCGCCGCAAGCGGCGGGAAAAAGCCAGCTGAAAGCCTCTTGGCCAAGTCCGCCGCAAGCGGCGTGGAAAAGCCAGCTGAAAGCCTCTTGGCCAAGTCCGCCGCAAGCGACTGGAAAAAGGCCGCGGAAAGCTCGGTCTGGAACGGGACTGACGGCGTCGGGGCGCGAGGCTCAGACGGCGGCGCTGGACCGGCCTGCGGAAGCGGCGCCGCGCGGGCCCCGGCCAGGCCCGTCCCTGAGGACGAGTCCTTCGCCCCCCTGGAAAGCATCCTGGACGAGTGCCTGGCCGCGGGCCTTCCCAGGGTGGTGCTGTCCTGGCACTACCGGAGCCGCTCGGAGTCGCTCATCTCCTTTTCCAACGACCGCTATTACGAGGGCCGCCTCGTGACCTTCCCGGCGCCTTGCGCCGCGGACATGGCGGTTAGCCTGAGGCTGGTGGACAGCGCCGTCTACGGCCGAGGGGGGACCCGCACCAACCCCCGCGAGGCCGAGGAGGTGGCGGCGGACATCCTGGCCCTCGCGCGCTCCCCTGAGGCCGGGAAGGCGGGCTTCTCGGTGGGGGTGGTGGCCTTCAGCGCAGGCCAGAAGGAGCTCATCGAGGACATGCTCGACGACCTGCGCGGCCAGGAACCCGCCCTGGACGCGCTCTTCGCAGAGGACAGGGAGGAGCCGCTCATCGTCAAGAACCTCGAGAACATCCAGGGCGACGAGCGGGGGGTCATGTACTTCTCCCTGGGCTACGGGCCGGACCCTGCCGGGAAGATGTCGCTCAACTTCGGGCCCCTTAACAAGCCCGGCGGCGAGAGGCGCCTGAACGTCGCCATCACCCGGGCGCGCGCGGCGGTGAAGGTCTTCGCGTCGTTCGCCCCCGAGGCCATCCCTGACCGGCCCGGCATCCCCAGGGGAGTGGCGGATTTGCGGGACTTCATGCGCTATGCCCGGGAAAGGACCAGGGAGGCGGAGACGGGCTCCCCCAGCCAGGGCCAGGCCTCGGAATTCGCCGAATACGTCGGGAGGGGCCTGGAGAGACGAGGCTGGGCCGTCCGCAGGGGCCTGGGCCGCTCGGGCCTCAAGCTGGACCTGGGAGTCGTAGACCCCGGCGACCCGGGAAGGTTCCTGGCGGGCATCGAGTGCGGCGGCGCGGCCTTCAGGGACTCCCTCACGGCGGCTGACCGGGAGATCCTGCGCGGCGAGGTCCTCTCCGGCCTGGGCTGGGACATCCGCCGCGTCTGGGCCCTGGACTGGTGGAAGCCCTCGGGCGACGCCGCCGCCAAAAGGCTGCTCAAGGAACTGGATGCCTCCCTGAAGGCGCAGGCCGAGGAGAGGCGGGCCCTGGCGAAGGAGAAGTAGGGCAGGAAAAGGGCAGGCGCGCGCCTTCTTCAGGCGCGCCGGGGGCTGGCCGGGGGTGACGTGCCATTCAGGCCGGCGGGGGCTCGCCTGTCGCCTCGGATCCCGCGCAGGCCCGGCCCTGAGGCTTCCGGCAGGCCTGGCCGCGCCGGTCCAGGCAAGTCCCGCCGGCTCGGGAAGCGCCGAGGCTTGCCGGGCCCCGCAAGGAGTTCCGGCCTGTTCCGGACCGCAGGGAGGCCGGCCCATAGGCCTCCGGAAGCCTTGGCGCCGCGCCGCCGGTAAATTTCCCGCAGGCCGGCCGGCCTCGCGGGGAAGGCTGCGGGGCGCAGGATTTTCCACCTTATGTTGACAGAGGAAGGCTGGGTTGATACCTTTAGGCTGATATGCGGCAGACAAGGCGCAGGCTCCAGGCCGGCGCCTCCAGGACGGCGACCGGACTTAAGTCAGCCGCCTTCGTTCATACGCTCCTGCCGGCAAGGCGGAGGCCGGGGTCGGCCTCGCCAGCCCAAGGAGCCATTTCGAGGGAGCGGCGGCCGTCGGCACGGTTGCCGCCCCCGCAAGCCGTAAAGCCGCCGCCCAAGCCCGCAGGGCCTGGCTTTCCCCCCGCCCGCCCGTCCGCGCTGAAGACGCCGAACCGGCGTACAGGCCGAAATAAAGGCTTCTGACATCATCGGTGAAATTCGGCGGAATGTTCAGCCGGGGGTTTCCGCCGCTTTGAGCGGTTCCGGCGCCTCGGGGCGCGGCGGATAAAAGCCCTTGCCCGAGCCTTGCCGCCCCGTCCATGAGATCCTTGGACATCCTCTTGCCTGAATGCGCTTTCGGCGCCGGAAACATGATTGCCGGCGCGATCGCGACAGTCGCCGCGAGGCGCGGGGCGCGCCGCGCGGCATGGAGAAGGAGTAAAGCATGACAGTGACTTTGAATAACCCGCTCAGGTCCGAACTCTCTGCCTTGAGCGGCGCCCGCCTCAAGCTGCTGAACACCCGCATGGGCGTCGACTATTGCGACGGCAGCCTCCGTGTGGCGGTGTTTCAAAGGTATTTGAACGACACGGGATATCCTCAGAGCCTCACGTACAGGCTACCGCTGGACGGGGAGGCGGAGCTGCTTGACTTCCAGACCGTCACGAATCGCAGGGTCAGCCGGTTCAGCCAGTTCACCGTGACAGGCGCCGGCAGCGGCGGGCCGCGCCCGGTCGAGTTGGGAACCGTCGACGGAAACGCGGAAATAGAGGTCCGTTACGCCTACATGAGGCTGGCGGCGCCGGGAAAGGACAACAAGCTCGTCTTCCGTATCCCCGGACACGCGGCTCCCGCCTCCGCCTCCGCTTCCGACTCCGGCGGAGGCAGGCCGAACGAGCTGTTCGGCTGCTATTTCCGCGGAAGCGCGTCCTTCGCCAGGGTCAAGTGCCTGGAATACCCCCTGTATTTTGAAGGCAACGAGACTTATCCCGCCTTTTTCGTGTGTCCCGACTCAGGAGCCGCCCTGGAGGCCATGGTCATTGATGCGGCGGAAAGGCACAGGGAGGAGCTGGAGTCAGGCGAAAAGAAGCTGGAAGACGTTATCGATTTTTCCAAAAATTGTGATTTTCATGTTTTAACTGACGGCATATCCTTGAGGGCCGAGAACGTCGGGATCAAGGCTGAGGCTCCGTCGGCCGAGCGCATAAGCCAAAGGGGCGAGATATTCAGTCACGCCAAGCTCTGGCTTGAGGACGACTCTAACCAGTTCGCCGGAAGGTTTCTCGACATTAAGTTCGACTCCGGCGGCCTTGGGGATGATTCGGGCTTGTTGCTGTCGGGCGCCGATGTTTCCGAATCCCCGGAAATTCCGTTTTACTCCGGGCCGAGAGAGCGAAACTCGGCTTCGCCGCGGGAGATTCTGGAACTCTTGGAAAATCTCGAGCGGTCGGCCAAGGTAAACATCGAGATGGCCGAACGTCTCGGATACGGCAGGCCGGGCTTCAGCGACATTTTAAGCATTTTCAGCGCCTCTCCGCTCATGGGAGACAGCTTGAGTCTCGCGGACGAACACTTCACATTAATGTCTAACCTTTACAATGTCCCGTCCGATCAGTACTGGGCCGTGTTTTTAGGCGGTTGCATCAACGCGATGAGAGAGACGGGATTGGGGTTCGGGAATATCCGGGCCCTGCTCAGGGAAGCTCTGAGCGGCGTGTCTCCGAAGACTCAGGAAAAGCTGTGGGAGAAGGTTTCCGCGCTGATCAGATCAGGGAAAACCGCCGATGCCATTTAAGCCTGGGGAATGAATTCCGGCTTTTCCCGGCGCCGCCGCCGGCCGGAGAAGGCGCTGCGGCGCTTTTTCTCGGCTGTGCCGTTGAGCGTGACATGTTTCGATCCGCAAAAAGGGCATTGATGAGCTTTCGCTGAAGCTTGCCGGAGAAGACCGTGCCCTTCCTTAAATCCATAGCTGGCGTCAGGAAGCCTCGTGAGCCCCTTCAAATCATACATGTGCTAGGAATCGTTTGTAGTCATAAATGACCTCACATAGGTACTAATTGCCCAATTTAGAATATTTTATCATTTTTTATGCCATTGCCTCCGGGCCGGGGTGCCCCCCTGCCAGTGGGAATCCGCCAAGAGCCATGATTTTGAATGGCCAAACCATTCGGCTTAGTGTTCAAAACTATGCCCACTCCCTATTTTGCGGAAGGTAGCTGAACGGTTACAAATGGAGTTTTCTATGAGATCCATACTAAACATTTTTATTCTCGTTTTGGTCATGTTTTTTTCTTTAAGCACTGTTTCCTTACATGCCGACACAGTCACAACGGTTTTTAAAACAGCCAATGTAGAAGGAATTTTTTGTCAATGGGATGAACCTGAAGGTGTTCCCTACATCGAAGTAACTAATTCTCTTGGCACTTATCAAATTTCAATTGATAATTATTCATATGAACATTTTTTAATATTACCAATTAAACAAATTCAATATGTTCCAATTATGTTTGATATAGCTGTTGTAGTTACTAATGTAGAATATAATAACACTTCTTTTACCGAAGTTATAGCATCTAACATTAGGGTAATGGGAAACCCTAACCCCAACGCATGTAAAAAATAATAGCCTCCATTCAGCTTACCCGTCCCCGGCCAGCTGGGGCAAGTAAGCTGATTAGTTGCAATTTGATATTGCTTATGTCTCAACTTAGTGTTTATCGTTGCAAAAGGTCGCCTTAGTCTCCCGCGGGGCGCGGAAAGGACATTTTAAATGACTGCAGTCCTGGCGGTCACGGCCGTCCTCCTTGTGGCGGCGGCCTTGGCTGTCATTTACGCTAGGGCGGTGAAACGGGCCAGGAAAACCAAGGCCGACATCAAGGCGGCCCTCGCTGCCGGCAAGTCGCTTCTCTATTCCAGCGCGGCGGAACTCCGGCTGAACGGCGAGGGGGTCGAGGGGAGGCCAGGAGTCTCCGTGCGCAGGGAACGCGGGCTTTTCCTCGACCCCGGCCCTTACGAGAGCATCGGGACCTACACTATCCGCGATGACGAGGGAAAGCTCATCGCCACCTTCTCGGACGCCGAACTGAAGTTCTCCCTCAAGGGCGGCAAGGAGTACGAGCTGGGTGTCTTCCTTTTCGACGCGGAGATCCTGGGACACGCGGTGGCGCACAGGCAGCTGGGGCCGTCCGGAAGCGGGCAGGGCATCCTGGCCCTGGCCTGCGTGGCGTGCTAGCCCCGCAGCCTCCTTCCGGGCGGTCGGCTTGGCGCCCGCCGCGATGGGGAGCGCCGGGCTTCAGCGGCGGCAGCCTCTCCCGCATTTCCGCGAGCGCCGGGGGCGTCGGGAGGGCTCTTGCGCGGGCGCGCATAAGGTTCTGAAGCCTTGAGCCCCTTGAGCCCTGACTTCCGAAACCCGGTCCCCTGGCTTTTTTTGGCTCCCGGTTCCAGGCCCGGGGATTGCCCGGCGATTCCTGATTCCCGCTTATGGCGCCTGAGGCCCCGGGGCCTCTGGCGGCGTCCGCGGCCTTGGGGCCTTAGCGCATTTCCGAACGGGCGCCGACTCCCAGGAGGCGCCCGATGCCCTAAGGCAGGCCGCCCGCGGTCAGGAGAACAGGTAAAGGCCTTCCAGGCCCTAGGGCTTGGGGCGGGCGCGGGGCTCCTGCCGGGTTTGACGTCGGCGCAAAGCTAATGCTACAGTGCGCAGATGCTTTTTTTCCTGCAGCCTGGCATGCCGGGCCCGGAAGCGGCCGTGCCCGCCGGCCCGGCGCCCCGGCTCAGGGGCGGCTCCCCGGCCGTTCGCCCTGAAGCCCGCAAACCCCTGTCCCGCCAGATCACCGCGGCCCCGGCACATGAAACCCTACATCCTCTCACACCTTAACAACGGCGAGGAACTCCTGTACCAGTGCCGGAAACACTGGCTGTCGCTTCTCCCGGCGTTCCTGCTCACCCTGGCGGCGCTGGTGCTGCTCATGAACGCCTCGAACATAGCCTCCCTTGTCCCGGAGTACCCGGCGGCGATGAAGGCCGTGAAGTACTTCGCGGCCGTCTTCGCGCTCGCGCTCCTTTACCGGGCGGCCAAGGACTACATCGTATTCTTCTCGACCGAGCTCGCCTTCACCGACAGGCGCCTCATCGGGAAGGTGGGCTTCTTCCGGGTCAGGACCCTGCTCACTCCCCTGGACAAGATTAACCACATCTCCGCCACCAACGGCTTCCTCGGGCGCTTCCTGAACTTCGGCAACGTCCTGGTCCACACCTCCTCGGGCCAGATCACCTACGAGCAGATCGTGGGCCACCTGGACTTCATCAACGCCCTCATGGACCGGATCGCCGTCTGGCACCAGGAGGGAGGAGCCGCGGCCCAGGGCAACGGGCGACGGCCGACTTCGCCCCATGCCCCTTTCCGGGAGCAGGCCGGGGCGCAGGCCCAGTATCACCGGGAGGCGGCCCTTGGCCCGCCGCGCCTGGCGCGGGCGGAGACTGCGGACGAGAGGCCGGTCCCGAGGATGGCGCCGCCTGCAGAGACGTCGCCCCGCGCCCCCATGGGCGCGGCGTCCAAGGAACCGGGCGCGCCTTCCAGGTTCCCTGACCCGCCCGGAACGGCGGGCGCGCCCTTCGCCCCGGACCAGACCCGGATCCCCGCCGGAAAACTCCTGCAGAGCGCCTGCCCCTTCTGCCAGACGACCTACTCGTATCAGCCGTCCCATGCGGGCATGAACTCCAAGTGCCGCAAATGCGGCAACACCATAACCTTCCCGCTGCAGGGCGGGCAGGCCCAGGGCTGAGGCGCCTCTCGGCCGTCCGCCGGCCCTGCCTGGAGCGCCTGCGCGCCCTGAGCTGGCGGTCCTGCACTTGTCGGCGCCCGCCCCCTTAGGCGTCTCGGCCGCCCCCAGCCTGCCCCTTAGGCGCCTCTCCCTCCCCGCCTGTTTCCGCCGCCCGGCCTCAAGCGGCCGCCCTGCGGCGCGGGCAGCCGCGCGCGGGAGGGCGGGCGGACCGGCGGGATCAGGCCGGGCCGAACAGGAACCCTGACGGAAAGACACGATGATGGACACCCATCCAGCCCACGAGAAGATAGTCCTGGAGTTCAAGCGGGTCGACAAGGACCCGTCCTGGCCGTTGCCGTCCAGGGGATCGGAATGGGCCTCGGGCTTCGACCTGCCGGCCGCGGTGGAGGGCGAGCTAACCATGGCCCCGGGGGAGATACGGCTCGTGCCCACAGGCTGGGCGGTGGCGGTCCCCCACGGCTATGAGGGCCAGGTGCGGCCGCGCAGCGGCACAGCCCTCAAAAAAGGGCTCACCGTCATCAACACCCCGGGCACCATCGACAGCGACTACCGCGGGGAGATATCCCTGGCCCTCGTGAACCTCGGCCGCGAGCCGCAGAGGATCAGCCGCGGCGACCGCCTGGCCCAGCTGGTCATCATGAAGGTCGAGCGGCCTCGGGTCGTGGTGGTGGAGACCTTGGCCGAGACCTCCCGCGGGGCGGGCGGCTTCGGGTCCACGGGGGAGTAGCCATGCGCTTCTGCGTGCTTGCAAGCGGATCCGGCGGCAACTGCGTCTGGGCGGAACACGGCGGGGCGGCCATCCTCGTGGACAACGGCCTCCCCCTGTCCGATTTCCGCCGGAGGGCCTCGTCGCGCGGCCTTGACGCCGGAAGGCTCATAGCTGTGCTGCTTACCCACGAGCACGGCGACCACATGAACGGCGTGGGTCCCGTGTGCCTGAAATACGGGGTGAGGGTCCACACCAGCCGCAGGACCCTCGCCGCGGGCAAGAGCAAGGGCCCTTTGGCCGGCGTGCCGTTTTCCGAGTTCGGGCCCTGGGGGACCGCCGAAATGGGGCCGTTCACCGTCAGCTCGTTCCCCGCGCCGCACGACACCGAGGATCCCCAGGTCTTCGTGCTGCGCGCGGGGGGCTCCGCACTGGGGGTGGCCACCGACATGGGCATGCTCGCGGACTGCATCCTCGAGAACTTCAAGGGGCTCACAGGGGCCGTCATCGAGTTCAACCACGACCAGGCGATGCTCCGGGACGGCCCGTACCCGAATTTCCTCAAGGCCCGGGTGAAGGGGCCCAACGGCCACCTGTCCAACGACCAGGGGGCGGAGTTCCTGGCCAAGGTGAACCATCCTGGCCTCAAGTGCGTGGTCCTGGGCCACCTCTCCGCGAAAAACAACGACCCGAAGCTGGCCCTCGCCGCCGCCAAGAAGGCCCTCGCCGGCGGCCCCGGAAAGCCGCTCCTGGCGGTCGCGGACCAGCACGCGCCCACCAAGGTTTTTGACATCTGACATATCCTTCCGTCCCAGCCCGCCCCCGGAAGGCGGCCGGCGCGCGCCTGCGGCCCGAGCGGCCTTGCCGCCTGAAGCTTCGCCCTCCGCCCCGGCGCGTTTCCCTGCGGCGGCGGGGAGCCTACGAGCCGTAGCCCGCCTGCGGCCGGTCGGCTTTCGGGGCGCGAACGCCCTGAGATTCGGCCCCCGGCTGAGGCTCATTAAGGAGAAGGCGCCGATCCGGTTTCCCCCTGCGCGGGCGGCGGCCTCCCCCGGGATCGCCGCCCTGCGCGCGGCCCCGGCCGCCGCGGCGGTTCATTCCCTATGGATCGGGCCAGGATTCCCGGATCAGTCCGTCTGTTCAGGAGGCGTGACCGGCTTTCGCCGAATTCACGGCGCATGCTTCAGGCCTTCAGGCGCCTCCCGTTTCCCTCTCATCGCCGCCGCCGCGGCGCCGCATGTCCCCAGGGCGGGGCGAAACGATCGAATGTCACCGCCGGGGGGGGCTCAAAGCGGAGCTTCATGCCTTTGCGCTACGGAAGACTCCTTGATGCGGGGCGCTTTCCGGAATTTCGCCAGGGGACGGCGCGCCTGCGGTATTTTGCCCGTTCGGCCGGCGGGTACGGCGTTGAGCCTTCCGCGTGGCGGCAGGGAACCGTGAGGCGCCTGACGGAGCCGCGCTTTCCTTTTTCATTGACGGCGGCTTACGGGTTTCGGCCAAGCCGCGCGCGGGCCCGTGGACAAAACCGCCGCGCCTGTCCGCATCGCCTGCGCCGAAGGCGCGCCAGATCAGCCGCCTGGGGCGCGCCTTCGGCGAAATCCGCAGGCCGAGCGCGGCGCCGCCGGATGCGCGAATCAGGCGGAGGCTTTTAGCCGCGCGGACAGAGAAGCCGATACGGCCTGAAGGGGAGACCGCCCCGCAGGCGGGGTTCCGGAGGCGCCTGGACCGGGGCCGGGAGCCGGCTCGCCTGCGGCGAATCGGCAGGCTTGCCTTTCCGGGCTGCCCGAACCCGCAAGGCCGGCGCGGAGCGGGCCTTGGGCCTGTCGCCGCCGGCCGGCGCGGCTTGCCCGGCCCCCTTAAGGAGTCTGCGGCCCGGCGCCGCCAAGCAGCGGGGGAGGCCCCGCAAACTCAACCCGGTCGCCGCCCTCTCCCGTAACGAGCCGCCCTGTCTGTCTGTCTGTCTGTCTGTCTGTCTGTCTGTCTGTCTGCGCTGGGTGGAATGCCCCCCGGCGCCCGAAGTAAACGCCTGGCGCCCTGGAAAATCCCGAATTTCGCTGTTTATAGCATGTTTAAATTTTATTATCTAGTAAATTATTTTTATATTGTTAAATATATATAATATTATTTATATATTATAATTTTTTAATTTTATAATAGCAATATTAATTATATCTTTTTTCGATAAATTTTCTGTCCTGGGCCTGCACGCGTTCCCCTTCCGGCCCCGAGGGGCCTTTCCTGCCGCCCCTTTGCCCGCCGCGCCGCTTCGGCCTCCAGGCCGCCGGTCCGCTTGATTTGACTAGCATAGGCGTATAATGTAAATTGTGGCACCGGAAGCGCAGGCCTGTCTCGCGCGGGCGACGGCCGCCCGCCGCGCCGGAGCCCTGCGGCTTTTTTTTTTTTTGAGGGCCCCCAATGACCTTTTACGTGACCACCCCCATCTACTACGTGAATGCCAAGCCGCACCTGGGGCACGCCTTCACCACCATAGTCTGCGACACGCTGACCCGCTTCCACCGTCTCAACGGAGAGGACTCCTATTTCCTCACCGGCACCGACGAGCACGGCGACAAGATAGCCGAAGCGGCGAAAAGGGAGGGCGTGCCCCCCCAGATCTACGTTGACTACGTCTCCTCGCATTTCAGGTTCGCGTGGCCGAAGTTCTCCATCGGCCCGGACGACTTCATCAGGACCACGGAACCCAGGCACAGGGAGACGGTGTCCCGTTTCATGGAGAGCGTCCACCGCAACGGCGACATCTATTTCGGGGAGTACGGGGGCCTGTACTGCGTAGGCTGCGAGCGCTTCTACACGGAAAAGGAGCTCGTGGACGGGCTCTGCCCTGACCACAAGACCAAGCCCCGCTACATAGCGGAGAAGAACTACTTCTTCCGGATGGGCAACTACCAGGACTGGCTGACAGGCCATATCCGCGCGAACCCGGACTTCATACGCCCCGAGCGCTACCGCAACGAGGTGCTCTCCTTCCTGTCGGAGCCGCTGGAGGACCTGTGCATCAGCAGGCCCAAGGCACGCCTCACCTGGGGCATCGACATCCCCTTCGACCATGATTACGTCACCTACGTGTGGTTCGACGCCCTTATCAACTACATCACCGCCCTGGGCTGGCCGGATGGGGAGAAGTTCGCCCGCTACTGGCCCCATGCCGAGCACTGCGTGGCCAAGGACATCCTCAAGCCCCACGCCGTCTTCTGGCCCACCATGCTCAAAAGCGCCGGGGTGCCGGTCTACCGCCACCTTAACGTCCACGGCTACTGGCAGATGGACATGTCCAAGATGAGCAAGTCCGTCGGCAACGTCGTGGACATCTTCACCCTGCGCGAGGAGTTCGGCACGGATGCGCTCCGGTACTTCCTCATGCGGGAGATGACCTTCGGGCTCGACAGCGAGTTCTCCTACGAGCGCATCCTCGACCGCTACAACGCGGACCTCGCCAACGACTTCGGCAACCTCTGGCAGAGGTCAGTGTCCATGCTGGAGCGCTACTCGGGGGGAGTCGCCTCCCCGGAAGCCTTAGCCGCCCTTTCCAGGGACGGCGAGTGGGAGGGGAGGCTCTCCGCGCTCGTCGGCTCTTACCGCGACCATTTCCGGAACATGCGGCCCAGCGAGGCCCTCAAGAAGGTCTGGGAGTTCGTGGGGCATCTCAACAAGTTCATCGATACCGAGGCCCCCTGGAACCTCGCCAAGGATCCCGGCCTCCGCGGCCGCCTCGATCTCGTGCTCGCCACCCTCGTCAAGGGGCTGGCCCTCATCGGCTCCCTGGTCTCCCCCGTGATGCCCGGCACCTCCGAAGAGATCTGGCGCAGGCTGGGGCTGGCGCCCGAAAGCCAGACCCTGGACTCGGCGGCTCTCACTGTTGCCCTCTCCCACGGCAGGCCTATCCAGGTCGGCGAGGCCTTCTTCGCCAGGGCCGACAAGGAGGG
>JAITRL010000173.1 GCA_031288415.1 Deltaproteobacteria bacterium
GGCAGGGCAGGGCAGGGCAGGGCAGGGCCAGGGACTTGGCCGCCGCTGCCGGGAGGCCGCTCAGGCGCGGGCAAGGGGTCTTCGGGGAAGCGTAATGAAGGGCGGCCAATCAACGGTCCGACGGGCTGTCGTCCGTGCAGATGAAGTTCAAGGTCCGGTCTTCCCTGTTCAGGTAGTTCGCGAAGAAAGTGCGGCTGTCGCCTATCCGGTAAAATTTCACGGCTTCGAGGTTTCTCGGGTTGTCCTTCACGCCGATTATGCAGCGGGCGGATTCGGCAGTGCGCGGCCTCTCCCCCCTGACGGAGTCCGGAACGTCGATGAGAACCCCGTAGTAATCGCCGCCGAAGAGCCTTTCGATGTGCCCGATGACCGCGTCCTCAAGATAGATGTAGTTGGGCTCCCCGTACGCCGCCTCGAGTGCGGCCGGGTCCTCGCTGAAGTCCTGGAGGACTTTGAGCAGGGTGACGTAACGGGCGGCGGACGGAGCGCCGGCGGCCTGGGCGTGTCTTTCCTGGGCAGATGCAAGGGACCGGGCGTCAAGCGCGGTGGCGGGCGAAGACGCCAGGACCGCAAAGGCCAGGACCGGGATGAGCAGGTACAATGGCTTCATGGGTTCTCCTTGTTCACGGAAGGGGGGGCGAAGGCGACAGGCAAGAGGTTGCGGGGCCGGGTCAGGAAGCGGCGCGGGAGGCGGCTTCCGATCGGGCTTTGGCGGCGGGGGGCGCGGGCCCTGGGCGGAGCGGCCTCCCTTTTCCCGGCCGGGGCACCTGGAGGCGGGCGCCGCGCCCGACTGGGATTCTTCAGGGCTCTTGACGCGGCTGTCCGCCAAAGGGGGCGGAGCGGGGCGCGGCGCGGCATGCGGAACGATGCCGGCCCCGCCGGCGCCTCATGGAGGGCGCCCCCGCAGGGAAACGCTTGTGCCGCACAGGCAAAACAATTGTAGCAAATACGCGGCCGGGGAATAAGCCCGGATGCCGGGAACCGCTAAGGGGCGGCAGGAACTGCCTTAAGGATCGCCTTACAGGACAGGCTGAACAGGCGCCCTGACCTCGGCGGCCGCTTGCGCGGCGCGCAGGGGGCGGCCTGGGCCGGAAGGCTCACGGCCGGTTCGGGCGGGTTCCCGCGGGAAGGGGCCGCCGGAAATCTCCGCGGCGAGCGCGCGCCGCGGGAGGCGCAGAGCCGGAAAGCCGCCGGGCCCGGCAGCCGTCTCAGGCGAAGGCGAGGCTCGCGCAAGGCCATGCCGAGGAGGCGCAGGCCCTGCCTCAGAATGGCCCCGGTCCGGCCCGCCGCGGGATTTTACGGCCCGGGGCGGCGGGCGCGATGAACCTGAACGTCGAAGGCCCTTCCTCGCCCGGGAAGGCAAGGCTCAAGCCCGTTCGCGCGGCTGTCCGGAATGAGCCCGGACACGTGCGCCGCGGGAAGGGAGCCCTGCGGCAGGGGACATGGGGCGCGCGCTTCCGGGCGCAGCGGCTCTCCGGGCGGGGGACAGGGCGCGCCGCGCGAGGCATCAGGCCTGAAGGAGGCCTGAAGAGGGGCCGCTCCCTGCGGAGGGGACTGGCCGCCTTCCCGGCTTTTGGCAGGGGCCCCAAGCGGCCCCCGGATCGGCTTCCTGCGCCCGAAGCCGCCGGAAAGCCCAGGGAAGATCGAAGATCCGGTGAAGGCCGCAGGCCGGCTGAAAGCGGCGCGGGCCGCCCCGTCAAAACCTTACGGGATACGAAACGCCTGCCGGACCGGCGGTTCCCGCATGAATTCAAGAGGGGGGGTTGCCGCGCCCCGCTACGCAACCCGCGCGGGCCGCCGCGCGAAAGGCCGATATGCCGGGCATTGACGTATCGCCGGTCAGGCGTCGACGGCTTTCCCTTGCCGGCGCGCGCGGCAGAAGGCGCCCGGCGGCGGATGAAGCCCGCGATACGCGGGGATCTGCCGCGCTTGCGCGCGCCCGCGACGGCTTGTCAGTCTCTATGGGCGTTCCATCCCCGGCCGCGACGACTTCTCGTTACGGCATAAGCGGCGGGCGGCCGCCTACCGTCACGGCCGCGGCGCGGCAGGCATTTCCGGCGGCCCGGAAGCCCGGCTTCGCGGCCGTTATCCGCATGGCCGTCCCTGCGGAAGGGCGCAAGGCTTTACCGGGCCGAAGGCGCCGGCCTTTGGGCATTTGGGAAGAAATGCCGGAGCGAATCTGATGATGTAAGGCTATGGGCGGCGCTGAACCCGGCGCCGGGGAGAAAGCCCGCGGGCAGGGCGCCGAGGGCTTTGCCGGCGAAAAGTCAAACCGCCGACACCGTAATTATTTTTCACTCATGCGGCGCCGCGGCGGATTTCCCGCGGCGCGCGAGGCAAGCGGCCGGGAAAATTGCCAGTCAAAGCCTTACTGTCATTGAAGTTTCTGAACACGGCGCGCGGAAGGCCGGCACGGCTTAAGACGAATGACAAAAAATTACGTAGGGAAAATTTTGCGTCAAGGGCCAAAAAAAGCGTTGACAAGCTTTCCCTGAGCCGATAACATTCAAAATGTCGGCTCGGCGCCGGCTTCACCCCGCTTTTCCGAATCCCCCCTACGGCAGGCCCCCGCAGACCTGCCGGGCTTTCCGGGCCCGGCAACGGAACCTATTTCAGTGGAACTGAGCCCCAAGCGCAAGACGGCGGCTTGCCGCCACCTCGCCAGCCCCTTCCAGGGCTGTCAGGATGTTGCGCTCTCGGCTCTCCAGACCTGAACCTAACTCCCCTTCCCGGCTGATCAGACATGACTGAAGGCCGAAGCGGCGTACATAAGCCGCTTCGGCCTTTTCGCGTTTCCGGCCGGGAAGAGGCCGGCGACGGGGCATGAGGGGGAAAGCCAGGCGGCCTCGCGAAGGCCGGAGGGACATCAAACCAGTAGCGCCGCGGGGGGCTTTGCCCTTCTCCGGCGCGGCAAGGCGCGCGGGCGTCTTGGAAAAGAGAGGCTACATGTCGGCCAGCGACCCGGACATCAATGTCAACAAGATTTTGGACGCGGACTACAAGATAGTTTTGCGGGACCTCAGGCAGGAGTACCAGGTGCGCGCCAAGGACGGAGAGGGCAAGGAGGCCTTCGTGGCCATCGAGAGCTTCAGCCTCGACGTGCGCGCGGGAGAGTTCGTGTCCATCGTGGGCCCCAGCGGCTGCGGCAAATCCACCTTGCTGGACATCCTTGCCGGGCTCGCCAAGGCCTCGTCGGGATCCGTGCGGATCGACGGCAAGGAGGTCAGCGGCCCGGCCCTGGACCGGGGAATCGTGATGCAGGGATACGCCCTGTTCCCCTGGCGGACCGTGCGCAAGAACGTGGAGTTCGGGCTCGAGATGAAGGGCATCGGAGCCGCGGAGCGCAAGGAGATCAGCACGCGCTACATCGACCTCGTGAGCCTCGTCGGCTTCGAGGACCGCTACCCGCACGAGCTTTCCGGCGGCATGAAGCAGCGGGTCGCCATAGCGCGGGCCCTCGCCTACGATCCGGAGGTGCTCCTCATGGACGAGCCCTTCGCCGCCGTGGACGCCCAGACCCGCGAGGTCCTCCAGGACGAGCTCATGCGCATCTGGGAGAAGACCGGCAAGACCATCATCTTCGTCACCCACAGCATAGACGAGGCCATACTCCTGGCGGACCGGGTGGTGGTAATGAGCCCCAACCCGGGGCGGGTCAGGGCGATCGTCGGGATAGAGCTTCCCCGGCCCCGCACCAACCAGGAGATGCGCTCCAACGCGGATTTCGCGGCCGTGCGGCAGATCGTCTGGGAGAATCTCCAGGAGGGGGAGGGGGCAGGCGCGCCCGAAGAGGAGCCTTACGCCGGCCTGCGGCTCAAGCCAGGGTTCTCCGGCAATCTCGCGGTGGCCGACTCCAGGCTCGCCGCCAGCTCTTAGCCAGCCCGCGGGGGGCTTACGCCGCCAGGGGCGGCCGATTCCGCCCGCCTTTCCCTTGCGGCGCGCCTTCCGCCCCGGGCCGCCCGGGCGCGGCCGGGTCAGGCCACGCAAAGAAATGAACCGCGCCCGCCTCACGCGCCGCGTTGCGGCTCCGGCAGGGAGCGGCCAAGGAGCATTCCCCCATGGCGCTCAACAGCAAGCAGAAGACAGGACTGGCCATAGCCGCCGTCGTGGCGATCCTCATCATAGCGGGCGCCATAGCCGGGCGTACCCGGGAAACCAAGCCTTCCGAGACCTTCACCTCGCCTTCCGGCGCAGGCCAGCCTGCGGCCGCCGCGGCCGGCCCCGGCGGGGCGGACCTCAAGGTCGTCAAGACCTACACCCGCCGCGACTGCGGCCTGGCCCCCTGGCTTGTCACCGACAAGCTCGGCTATTTCGCTGAGGAGGGCGTGAGGCTGGTCTTCACGGGCGAGGTGCAGCCACCGCAGCGCGTGGCCTCGATCCTCTCCGGGACCAACGACACCGCCGACCTCCACCCCAACGCGCTCGCCGTGGCCGTCAACGGGGGGGCGAAGTTCAAGGGCGTGGTCCGCGCCGGCATCGAGCCGCCCAAAGGCTCCGATCCGGGGCTGCGGCACATGTGGTGGTTCGTGAACCCCGAGAAGCACCCGAACGTCAAGTCGTTCGCCGACCTCAAGGACATCCCGGGCACGCTCAAGTTCTCGCTCATCGCCACCAACTCCTGTTCGGACTTCCTCGCCAATCTCATCCTTGACAGTTACGGGGTCCCCAGGGACAAGGTCGAATGGGTCACCATGCCGGATGTCCAGGCCATCCAGGCCCTCAAGCAGGGACTCACTGACGTGGCCGGGGTGCATCCCCCCTTCTACAAAGGCATGCTTGATGCCGGCCAGCTCAAGGTGTCCGACTCCTCCGAGACCGGCCTCCCGGACGAGGTGGCCGGGCTGGGCTTCTACTTCTTCACCGATGAGTTCATAGCCAATAACCCGGAAGCCGTGCGCGGTTTCGCGAGGGCCATCACCCGCGGCCAGAAATGGATAAACGAGAACCAGGAGCAGGCCAGGGTCTGGACCGAGGAGGCGATAGGCGTGCCGGTGTCCGCCAACCATTACTATTCCGACAGGCTGGTGGTCGTCGACGATCAGGTGAACCCGTGGCTGGAGGATCTCGAGAACGCGGGGGTCATCCCCAAGGGAAGGCTGAAGATATCCGACATCGTGACCCACGAGTTCGATGAGCCGGCTTTTTCCTGAAGGCCGGCCTTAGACGGCGGCGGAAAGGCCGGAAAGCCCGGAAGGGCCGGCCTCAAAAGGGCTTCCACCTGAACAGGGCTCCCTTGCCCGGCAAGCGGCGCCCGCCGGGGCATTCCTTCGAGAGGGGGAACGGCCTTAGGGACAAGACATGAAAAGCCAACGCGCGAGGAGGCGATATATGGCGACGAGCAAGACGACGGCCGGCGAGAAGGCGGCCAGGAAGAAGGCCGCGCCGGCGGCAGGGGCCGCCGGCCGCGGAAAGGCCAGGCCGGCCGCCGAGGGAGGCGGCGGGGCTGAAACCGCCGCCAAGGCCGCGAAAACCGCCCCGGCGGCGGAGCCCGTAGCCCCGGCGGGCCGCGCGGCCGGCGGCAACGGCGCCTCGGCCCCCGCCCAGGCCTCCCCCAAGACGCGGGGGACCCGCAAGGAGAAGAGGAAGCTCAAGCAGATAGCCATCTACGGGAAGGGAGGCATCGGCAAGTCGACCACCACCTCCAACCTCTCCGCGGCCCTGGCTGACATGGGTTACAAGGTCATGCAGTTCGGCTGCGACCCCAAGGCAGACTCCACCAACACGCTCCGGGACGGGTCTTACATCCCCACCATCCTCGAGCTTCTGCGCGAGAAGGGCCGGGTCGAGGCAAGGGACGCCATCTTCGAGGGCTACAACGGCATCTACTGCGTGGAGGCGGGCGGGCCCTCCCCGGGCGTCGGCTGCGCGGGGCGGGGCATCATCACCGCGGTCCAGCTTCTCAAGCAGCAGAACATCTACGAGGAGCTCGACCTGGACTACGTGATCTACGACGTTTTGGGGGACGTGGTCTGCGGCGGCTTCGCGGTGCCTATCCGCGAGGGCATCGCCCAGCACGTCTTCACCGTGTCGAGTTCCGACTTCATGGCCATCTACGCCGCCAACAACCTCTTCCGCGGCATCCAGAAGTACTCCAACGCCGGGGGGGCCCTTCTGGGCGGCGTCATCGCCAACAGCGTGTCCTCGGGCTACCAGAGGGCCATAGTCGACGATTTCGTCGTCCAGACCGGCACCCAGGTCATGCAGTACGTGCCGAGGTCCATCACGGTGACCCAGAGCGAGCTCGGCGGCAAGACCACCATAGAGGCCGCCCCTGACTCCGAGCAGGCCGAGGTCTACCGCGAGCTGGCAAGGCGCGTGGACGACCACGAGCTCTCCGCCACCCCCAAGCCCATGGACGCCCAGACCCTGCGAGCCTGGGCCGCCAAATGGTCCGACCAGATCCTGGCCGTGGAGCGCGGCGACGTGCGTTCGGCCGGGGCGCAGATCTGACTGGAGGGTCGTGAGGCATCCCCAAGGAAGCCTGAGGCGTCCCAAGGAAGCCTGAGGCGTCCCAAGGGAAGCCTGAGGCGTCCCAAGGAAGCCTGAGGCCTCAAGGCTAAGGCCCCCCGCGCTATCCTTCAGGCGCCCGCAAGGCCTTCCCTGTTTTCACTTCGCCGCCCTTAACCGGGTCAGCCCTGTCCCCGCAGCAAGGCCGCCCGCGGACATATCGATCAGCGGAACGAAACGCGCCGGATCGCCGGAGGCTCCTTCCTCCCCTGCAGAAGGGCGGAGTCGCCTGCGGGACCCGGCCTCAGCCGGCGCCCGGAGGGCGCCGGACACAAGCGGAGGGACTTTAATGACCCACGAGAACGAAGGTCAGGGAGATCCGAACCGGATCAACCTCGACGACATCACCTGCCCCACCCGCGAGCAGCGGGCCAACGGCATCAACGCCTTCAAGGGGAAGGCCTCGGAGCTGGTGGAGCAGGCGCGGAACGGCCAGCTCAGGAACTGCGAGAGGGACTTCCAGCAGAACAGCGGCTGCATCCTGAACTTTTACCTCACGGTCCGGGTGGCCACCATCCGCGACGCCGTGATGATAGTCCACGCCCCCGTCGGCTGCTCGGCCCCGGCGGCCCTGTACCGCGAGGTCTTCCGGAGGCTGTGGGCCTCCATGAACAAGGCGGCGGATTTCGACTTCCACTGGCTGACCACCAACATCGGGGAAAAGGACGTGATCTACGGGGCCGCGGACAAGCTCAAGTACGCGATCGAGGAGGCCATCCGCAGGCACTCCCCCCAGGCCATCTTCATCCTCACCTCCTGCGCCTCGGGCATCATCGGCGAGGACGTGGAGGGCGTGGTGGCCGAGGTCCAGCCCAAGATCGACGCGACCCTGGTCCCCATCCACTGCGAGGGCATCCGCTCCCGCATCGTGCAGACGGGCTACGACGCCTTCTGGCACGGCATCCTCAAGTACCTTGTCAAGCCCCGTCGGAACCCCCAGCCCGACCTCATCAACGTCGCGAGCATGCTCAGCTACACGTGGCAGGACCGCGTGGAGATCACGCGCATCCTCGGCAAGATCGGCCTGAGGCCCAACTTCATCCCGGAGTTCGCGCGGGTCTCCGACTTCCAGGCCCTGTCCGAGGCGGCCCTCACCGCCCCGGTCTGCCCCACCTACACCGATTACCTGTCCAGGGGCCTGGAGCAGGAGCACGGGGTCCCGTACTTCCTGTACCCCTCCCCCATCGGCATCGCCAACACCGACGAGTGGCTCCGGACCATCGGCCGCATGCTCCATATCGAGGACAGGGTCGAGGACGTGATCCTCGAGGAGAGGAAGCTCTGGGTGCCCAAAATGGACGCCATCCGCGAGGGCTTCGAGAAGGTCAAGGCCGCCAACGGCGGGGACTTCCGGATCATGGGTTCCCTGGGCCAGGGCCGGCTCGTCACCCAGACCCCCTTCTTCCACGAGCTGGGGGTGAGCACCCCGGTCGCCCTCTGCCAGGACTTCGACGACCTTCTGCTCGACGACGTCGAGGACCTCCTCAAGCGCGTGGGGGACTTCGACATCATCGTCAACACCTTCCAGGCGGCGGAGGTCGCCCACACCGCGCGCAACTACAACCCCGACATGGTCCTCTCCTGCCCGTTCCAGGGGAGCGCCTACAAGCGCGAGAAGGGCATGACCCGCATCCACGCCCTCAGGGGCGACGGGAGAAGGTGGAGCGCCCAGGCCGGCTACGCGGGGGCAGTGGCCTGCGGAAGCTTCCTCCTCCAGGCCACCAAGAACCGTTCCTTCCAGAACACCATGCTCCAGAAGACGGGCGATCCTTATAAGGACTGGTGGTACAAGCAGCCTGACCCCCATTACTTCCACAGGAAAGAAGAGGCCGCGGGATCATGACGCTCACTCTTGTCACGGGCCGGGACGGCAAGCTCTCGGCCCAGGAGTACCCCGAGGTAGCGGAATCGCCGCGCTTCACCTGCGCCCTGGGCGGGGCCTACGGGGCTACGCTGGCCGTATACGGCGCGGTGCCCATCCTGCACTCGGGGCAGGGCTGCGGCATGGCCAACGCCCAGGGCATGACCTACGCCTCGGGACTCAATTCCGGGGGCCCCTCCGGCACCACCGTCACGCCCTGCTCCGGCCTCATCGAGGAGCACGTGGTCTTCGGCGGCGAGGACAAGCTCCGCAGGCTCATAGACTCGACCATCCAGGTCATGAAAGGCGAGCTCTACGTGGTCATCTCGGGGTGCGTGCCGGCCCTCATCGGGGATGACGTGGACTCGGTGGTGGCGGAGTTCAAGGACAGGGCCCCGGTCATCCACGTCAAGACCTCGGGCTTCGTCGGCAACGGCTTTCTGGGCTACAACCATTTCCTGGACGCGGTGATCGACGGGCTGCTCAAGCCTCGGCCGGTCGAGAAGAAGCTGGTGAACCTGTTCGGGATCGTGCCCAACCAGAACATCTTCTGGAAGGGCGAGATCCGCACCCTCAAGGCCCTGCTCGAGGGCATCGGGGCGAAAGTGAACACCGTCTTCTCGGACTTCGGCTCCCTGGGCAGCCTGGAGAGGATACCCGCCGCCTCCCTGAACCTCGCCTTCCACCCCTGGGCCGGGGCGGAGGCAGTCAAGAAGCTTGAGGACAAGTTCGGGACCCCCTTTGAGGCCCTGGACTTCGTGCCCACCGGGCCCAAGGACACCTCGGAGCTCCTCAGGCTGGTCGGCCGCAGGCTGCGCATCCCCTCGCGGAAGGTGGAAGCCTTCATCAGCAACGAGGAGAAGTACGTCTACCGCTTCATGGAGTACCTGGCCGAGATGTTCATGATCGCCATGCCGCACTCCTTCATAGCGGCCGTGGCGGACAGCAGGACAGCCATAGCCCTGGTCAGGTACGGCGCCAACGAGCTGGGCTGGAACCCGGAGCTGGCCGTCGTCACGGACGACCCGCCCGAGTGGTCCCACGAGACGATCAGGCGCCGCCTCACGGAGGGTCTCGAGGGACCAGGCGTCCCCCGGGTGCTCTTCGAGTACGACTCCCACAAGATCCGCCAGGAGCTCAAGGCTCAGCCGCTCCAGGTCATCCTCGGCAGCTCCCAGGAGAAGTACATCGCCAAGACCGAGAACGAGGCGCATCACCTGAGCGTCTCCTACCCCACCTACGACCGCCTTATCGTGGACAGGAGCTACGCCGGCTACCGCGGCGGCATCGCCATGATGGAGGACATGTCCCACAGCTTCGCAGGCCCTTCCTGAGCCCCTCCCCCCGCCCTCACCGGAGGCCTCCGGCGCCCGCCGGGGGCCTCCGGTTCCAGGGCCGGTCCCTTGCCTAACGGCGGCCTGCGCGCTCCCGGAACGGCACGGATCGCCTTTTTCCCCGGAATTCCGCGTTTCAGGCGGCTGGCCCTCAAGGGCCGCAAAAAGCCGGCCCGCTTAAGGCGGCAAGCGGCGCGAGGCCGGGCGTTCCTGAACCGCAAGACAGTCAAGGCCAAGACGGTCAAGGCAATGAAGCGGAAAGCCGGCCGATGCGGCAAGCCTTCCTGAATCAAGCCGATCGCGAGCCTGCCGGCGCCGCCCGCTCCTCAGGGCGGCTTGAGCCGCCGGGCGGGCAAGCCGGCTAGGCGCCTTGGCGCGCGGACAGCCTGTCAACAGGCAAACCTGTTCGCGGGCGGGCCGTATCCGTAAGCCGGCCCGCCCGCGCCTGGCCCGTTCGCGAAGCGCCGCGGCCTTACGAGCCGAAGCGGCAGCAAGGCGCCCCGGCCCGCGAGGCCGCAAGGGCGGCGCGGCCGCAGGCGGCCGGCCTGCTTCAGGCATGAGGCATAACGAAGGCGCCAGGCCGCATAGCCTGGCGGAGGCATACAGATGAACATCAAGGATCACCCCTGCTTCAGCGCCAGATGCCAGCCGCAGACGGGGCGCATCCACCTTCCCGTGGCGCCGCGCTGCAATATTTTCTGCCGGTTCTGCGCCCGGGGCATCACCAAAGGCGCCGCCCTCCCCGGCAACGCCCAGAGGATCCTCTCGCCTCGGGAGGCCGCCGCGGCGGTCGAGACCGCCCTCCTGCTGTGCCCGGACATCAAAGTGGCCGGCGTGGCGGGCCCCGGGGACCCCCTGGCGGGCTCCGAGTCGCTCGAGGCTTTGTCCCTGGTGCGGGAGAGGCATCCGGAGATCATCGCCTGCCTGTCCACTAACGGCCTTGAGCTTTTCGCCTCCATGGAGGGCCTCATGGCGGCGGGGGTGCAGACCGTCACCGTGACCGTCAACGCCGTGGACCCGGCGATCCTCGCGAGGCTCAACCGGGGAGTGCTTGTGGGCGGGCGCTTCATCGGAGGGACCGAAGGCGCCTCGATCCTCATCGCCGCCCAGGAGCGCGGCGTCAGGGAGGCGGCCCGCAACTCCATGACCGTCAAGGCGAACATGGTGCTGGCGCCCGGGATAAACTCCGGCCACGCCGGGGAAGTGGCGCGCGCGGTCAGGGCCTGGGGAGCCGACATCATGAACATCATCCCCCTCATACCCGCCCACGACTTCTCGCGCGTGCCCGCGCCCACCCCGGAGGAATACGCGGCCGCCTCGGACGCCGCCGCGCGCCACATTCCGGTCAAGACGAACTGCCGGCGCTGCCGGGCCGACGCCTGCGGCATCCCGGGGCTGTCGGACTTCTCGGAGGCCGTCTACGGAGCCTCCGGACCCCAGGAGACTTTCTCCCATGGCTGAGACGCTTACCAAGGACCGTCCCGGCGCGGCGAGGCCCCGCCCCCGCGTCAACCGCGGCGCTTACCGCCCGAGCAAGGTGGCGGTGGCCTCCGACAGCGGCGTCAACATCGACGCCTGCTTCGGGAAGGTGGAGAACTTCCGGATCTACCGGCTGCAGGAGGATCAGGAGGGGTGCCGCTACGAGTTCGAGGAGTTCCGGGCCGGCCCCAAGCCCTGTCAGGAAAAGAGCCACGACGAGGGCGTCCTGGAGGCCTCGGCGGAACTGCTGAAGGACTGCGGCATGGTGCTGGCGGGCCGCATCGGTCCCGGCGCGGTCAAAGCCCTCTCCGATCGGGGGATCATGGGGCTTGCGGCCCCCCTCGGGCTCGAGGAGGCCTTGAAGCGCCTGGCCCGCGGCTAGCGCGGCCGCGCCGCCCTGAAGAGGCGCCTTGCGGGCCGCGCCGCCTGACGAGGCCTGAGCGGCCCCCGCCCTCCTCCGGCGCCCGCCGCGCGAAGCCGGGAATAAGAGCGGCGGCGGAGGCCTGCAGGCTCGCCGTGCCTTCGGGACCGCAAGCCGCCCTAAGACCCCGGTCCGTTTGACGGTCAACCCTCCTTGTCCCGTCGCGGCCTGGTTTCAATGACGGCCTTACGGTTCAGGCCCTTTCGCGAAAGCCGCCCGCCCGCCGCCGCAAGCGGGCTTGAGACGGCTCTCCCGAGCCCGGCGCGGGTTCGGGCCGGCGGCAGCGGGAGCCTGCGATCGGCGGGCAGGCCTCTGGCCGGGGCGGAGCGCGGTCAGGCCCCTGCCAAGGCCCGCGCAAGGCCGGCAACGGTCGGGCGCGGCCTTCCGCAAGGGAGCCCTCAAGGCCATCCGGCAGGAGGGCCTTGAGGGGGAGCCCGCAAGCTTCACCGGCGGAAGCCCGGAAATTTTTCATGCGGTTCCGGCGCGCGCCCCTTAGGGAAACGCGCGCGCCTTCTTCGGCTGTCAAGGCGTTGCCTGATCGCCGAAAGTCACCTTTATCCGCCGGGCCTGCAAGGCGACGGCGGGTTCAGCCGCGGCGCGGGCCGTCCCGGCGCCCCCGCGGACGAGGTTTGGGGCTCCACATGGCAGCAGAATTCGGACAGCTGAGCCCGGCGGGCGCGGGCGCCCCCGGGGCTACCGGGGTGATGGGGGCCTTCGAGCCGCCCAAGAGCCTGGAGGAGAAAGAGGCCCAGTCCTTCAGCAGGCGGGTGATGAGCTGGTACGGCATCATCGCCTTCCTGGCCCTGTGGCAGATAGGCCCCTGGCTGGGGCTCTTCGACGCCCGCTTCATACCGCCATTCTCGGAAGTCCTTAAGGACGGCTGGATCCTTATCCGCACGGGGGAGTTCTTCATCCACGTGGCCACCAGCGCCCAGAGGGCCCTTTTGGGGCTCTTCGGGGCGATAGCCGTGGGAGTGCCCTGCGGGGTGTGCCTCGCGGGCTTCTTTCCCAGGGTCACGAGGTTCCTCAACCCGCTCCTGTCGCTCTTGGGCAGCATCAACCCCTTCGCGCTCTTCCCCCTTTTCATCCTCCTCTTCGGGGTGGGGGAGGTGGCCAAGTTCGCCATCATCTTCTGGTCGGCCCTTTTCCCTGTCCTCAATTTCACCATCTACGGGGTCGTGAACGTGGAGCCTATCCTCGTCAAGGCCGCCCGCTCCATGGGGGCCGACCGAGGCCAGATCTTCTGGAAGGTCATACTGCCTGGCTCGATCCCCTCCATTTTCACGGGATTCAAGATGGGGGCCACGGTGGCCTTCCTGTTCCTGATCGCGGCGGAGATGCTTTCCGCCACCGCGGGCATGGGCTACATGATCCACAACGCCTCCGTGAACAACTACATCCCCAGGATCTACCTGGGCGTCCTGGGCATAGCCCTCATGGGCATGGGCATGAGCGTGCTCATCAACCGGCTGGAGGGGCTGCTCATGTCCTACAAGGAGGAGGCGGCGGCCTCCTGAGGCCCCGGGACTTGCCATGACACTTGACAGAACCAGGGACGCGCTCACGCAGCTCTTCTACCGCGGCGGCTCCATCGTGCTTTTCGTGCTGCTCTGGCAGCTCGCCTGCTCGGCCGGCCTTGCGCCCGAGACCTTCGTCGCCTCGCCCGTCGTCATAGTGGAGACGCTCTGGTCGTATATCCTGGACGGTTCGCTGTACAGGCACTCCGTCGTCTCCCTGAGCCGGGCCTTCTACGGCTTCATACTCGCCGTGGCGGTCGCGGTGCCCTTGGGCTTCATGCTGGGCGGCTGGTTCAAGAGCTTCGAGAGGATCATGGGGCCGCTTCTTACCTTCCTGGGCCAGTTCAACCCCTTCGCCCTGTTCTCGGTCTTCCTGCTGCTTTTCGGCATCGGGGAGGTCTCCAAAGTGGCCATGATCTTCTGGGTCGCCATCTGGCCGGTCCTCTTCAACGCCGCGCTGGGCGTAAGGACGGTCGACCCCCTCCACGTGAAGCTCGCCCGTTCCATGGGCATGGGGAGGATCCGCCTCCTGTGGAAAATTGTCATCCCCAGCTCCGCCTCCTTCCTTTTCTCCGGCCTCAGGCTCGCGGCGGCCACCGCCTTCTTCATGCTTATCCCCGCCGAGATGATGGGGGCCTCGCGCGGCCTGGGCTGGCTCATCATCAACGCCCAGGTCAACTACCAGATACCCAAGCTCTACACCGGCACCCTTGTCATCGTGGTGTTCGGGCTCCTCATCGACCTTCTGTTCAAGCTTCTCGAGAAGAAAGTGGTGGTCTGGAAAGAGGCCAAGGTGCTGTAGGCCGCCGCCGCCGGCGGCCGCCTGCCGGCCTCTCCCGCGGAGATTCGGGGGTGGAGGCGGCTGAGGAAGCCAGGCAAAACCTTTCGGAACCGGTTATTCGATCATGGCGGTCAAGCGAGTCTGAACGGGCCGTTCCGACAGGAGCAGTCAAGGCCGCCTGAACGGCCGGCTTGATCGGAACCGTCAAGGACGTATGAACGGGCAGTCCGGCCGAAAACGTCAAGGCCGTCGGAACGATCGAAATGATCCAGGCGATTTAGGTGAGCACGTTGGGAATGACGGGAAAGGCGATCGCGCGGGACCTGCCCGAGGCCCTCCGCAAATACGCGCTCCTGATCGCGCTCCTGGCCCTCTGGGAGGTTTCGGGCAGGCTGGGCTGGGCTGACCGGCAGTTCCTGCCGAGCTTCACCGACACCCTGAACGCGGTATTCGAGATGTGGGAGAGGACGCACCTGTTCATGCACATAATGGTGTCCCTCACCCGCGTCACCGTAGGGCTCCTGGCGGCGGTGGCTTTAGGAGTGCCGTTGGCCTACCTGCTGGGCTTGGTCTTCCCTGTCCTCGCTGCGCGGGTCGAGGCGCTCCTGAGGGTGTTCGCCCTCGTGAACCCTTACTGCGTTTTTCCCCTCTTCGTGGTCTTCTTCGGATCGGGGGAGACCGCCAAGATCTCGGTGCTGGCTTGGGTGAGCCTGTGGCCGGTGTTTTTCGGGACCCTGGCCGGCATGCGGGGGGTGGACCCTTATCTCGTGAGGACCGCCAAAAGCATGACAGCGGGGGCCCTCGCCTCCTTCTGGAAGGTGATCCTGCCTGCGGCCTCGCCCTCCATCTTCAACGGGGTGCGCATCGGGGTGGAGATGAGCTTCTTTATCCTGATAGCGGCAGAGATGACCGGGGCCACGGCGGGCCTGGGCTGGATAGTGCACAGCGCCGGCGCCCTCAACCAGGTGCCCAGGATCTACGGGGCGGGGCTCTGCATAGTGGTCCTGGGCGTATTCCTTAACAGGTCCCTGCTGTACTTCCGCAACGGCCTCTTCTTCTGGAAGGCCGAGACGGACCCCATATCCGGCGCGCAGCTGGGCGGGGGCCGTCCCATCGGCCGCGCCGCGGCTGCGGCGGCCTGCGCCGCCTTCGTCGCCGTCATGGCCGTGGGAATCTTCGAGATCTGGCGGGCCGAGGCCCTGCTCAACGATCCCGGCGAGATCCCTGAGTACCGGGTGTGGACGGAATGACGGGGGGGGCGCGAAATGGCCGCCTGCCGCGGCCGCTGGCATGGCCGCCGAACCGGCCCGGTGCCTGACATGGCGGCCTTTTGGAGGAAATACGCGTGCATCTTCGTCTTCCTGGGCGGCTGGGAGCTTCTGAGCAGGACCGGGGCGCTCAACCAGGTGTTCTTCCCGCCCTTTTCGACCATAGTGGACACGATCTGGCGGATGTGCCTCCAGGGGGTGATGCTGACCCACGTGAAGGTGAGCCTGACCCGGGCCCTGACGGGCTTCGTGATCGCCGCGGCCGTGGGGGTGCCTCTGGGTCTGGTCCTGGGCTTCCGGCACAGGGGGCTCCAGAAGACCCTGGACATACCCTTCGAGGTGCTCTCCCAGGTGAACCCGTTCCTGCTGTTTCATATCCTGATACTGTTTCTGGGCATAGACGAGGCCCCGAAGATCACCATCGTGGCCTGGACCTGCCTGTGGCCCATACTCTTCAGTTCCATGAACGGCGCGGCTTCAGTCAACCCTATCCTGGTCAAGGCGGGCCGGGCCTTCGGCCTCAAAAGGCTTGGCCTTATCCGGAAAGTGGTGCTGCCCGCCTCCTCCGCCCTGGTCTTCGCCGGCATCAGGCTCAGCCTCGGCTACAGCATGTTCATGCTGATAGCCGCCGAGATGATGGGGGCCTCCCGTGGCCTGGGCTGGCTCACCCTCACCAGCCAGGAGACCTTCCAGCTTAACCGCATGTACGCCTCGGTGGTGGTGATCGCCTTCCTTGGCCTGATTCTGGACGGCGCGGTGTGGCTGGCGGGCAAGAGGCTGCTCCAGCTTCACAGGGAGGGTTACCTGAACGCGGCGGACTGAACGGAACTTTTCCCGCGCGCAGGCCGGCGGCGGGAATTTTCGGAGAATCCCGCGCCTGGCGCCTCCTGCGGCGCGGATGGTTCAGGGGCGCGGGGGGGGGCGGCGCGGCCAAAGCCCCGGCAGGCCGGCCCTGAGGCGGCAAGGCAGGGCCGGCCCTAGCGGTTCCCGTGAGGAGCCGCTCAGGGCCGAGGCGGAATCGAGTGACGGCCGGAAGGTCAGCGGATAAGCAGTCAAAGAAGGCAAGGCCCGGCAGGAGCCGGGCGGAAGCAAGACCGACCAAGATCGCGAGGCGCCCCCTCCGGGGACCGGAAGACGTTCAGTCGCCGAGGGAACGCGCCGATGAACGCGGGGGCCCGCCCCGGCCCGCAACGGCCGGGGCGGGCCCCCCCGGGCCGCGGCGGGGGGGGGCCCGAAAACCCCCCAATTGTTGTGGGGGGGGGGGGGGGGGGGTTCCCCCCCCG
>JAITRL010000176.1 GCA_031288415.1 Deltaproteobacteria bacterium
CGGCTGGAGATCGCGGAGACGGCTTTCCGGCGCGCCGGCCGCGGCGCGGACCTGTCCGGCGTGACCGAAATCTTGAGGGGCCTCAACATCCCTGAGGACATCATCAGGCAAGCCCGCGAACGGCTCGAAAGCGAACCGGCCTGAAACCTCGCCCGAAGCCGCCGCTGTCGCGCCCGCCAGGGCCTCGCTCAGCCTTGCGGGCGGGGCCGACCCTCCGCCGCTTTACCGGCCGGCTCAGGCCAGGTTAAAGCGGAGCGCCGCCTCCGCTGCCCTCTGGAGGCGCTCAGGGAGGGACCGCCGCCCGGTCGCGCCGGTACCGCCAAAACGTCCACCCCCTTGAAGGGCCATGCGGCCCGTAGCGAGAAGGCCGGGGACGCCCGCCGCCGAGCCGGAAAGCGAGGCGACCGCCTTGCCTGGCCTCCGCGGTTGCCGCGCCGGCGTTCCCGCCGGCAAAGTCTACCCGGCCCTCCGGCTTCCCTCCGCCAGGGGAATCTACGCGCCTCCGCCCGGAAGCCGCCTCGCCTCATGGAGTCCTCCGGCTCAGGCCCCGCGAAGCCGGCTTCCGCACCGGCGCGGGCCTAAGCCGCAAGGGGAAGATTCTCCCGCGCTTGAGGGAATCAGCGTCCATGTTGCCGCCGATCAGCGTGGCCCTAAGGACGTTGGGTCCTGAACAGGCAGGTGCGAGGCCCTCGTCTTTGAATCCCGGCTGCGGCCGTTCACGCGGATGGACCGGCGTTCCGTGGCGTGCTGCCAGATGGGACTGACCGGCAGGACCGCGCCCGGCGGATCCTTCTGAGGATGTCCCGGCCGGCCTGCCCAGAACGGCCAGGCCGACGGCGAAAAAGGGGACGGCCGACTCCGCAAAGACAATATGGCGAGGGAGGCGAACTGGCGGAGAGGAGGGCGCATGTGCGGAAACGCCTTCCCGCTCAGCGCCGGGCCCCCTTTATAACCTGAGGCCCCGGAGACGCTGGATGCGCTCCTCGAGCGGGGGATGGGTCGCGAACAGCCGGCCCAAGGCGCCTGCTGACAGGGGGTTCACGATGAAGAGGTTCGCCGTGGCGGGCCCGGCTGTCCTCACCGCCATGCCCCGCGCGGAGGCCGTGCCCAGCTTCTCCAGGGCGTTGGCGAGCCCGTCGGGAGTCTGGGCTATGTTGGCCCCGTCCTCGTCCGCCAGGTATTCACGGGAGCGCGAGATGGCGGCCTGTATGAGGGCCGCGGCCAGGGGGGCCAGGAAGGTCAGGAGCAGCCCCGACAGGAGCCCGCCCGCCCCGGCCCCGCGCCTCCCTCCGAGGAACGCCGCTGACCTCGCCATGAAGGAGAGAAACATGATGGCCGAGGCCATGCAGGCGGCGACGGAACAGATGAGGATGTCGCGGTGCTTCACGTGGGCAAGCTCGTGGGAAAGCACTCCCGCGAGCTCCTCGCGGCCCATGACGTCCAAAAGGCCACGCGTCACCGCCACCACGGCATGGGAGGGGTTCCTGCCGGTCGCGAAGGCGTTGGGGGCCGGGTCCTCGACTATGGCCACGCGCGGCATGGGCAAGCCGGCGTTGGCCGCGAGATGGGAGACCAGGGCGTGTAGCTCCGGGGCCTCCGCCTGGGTCACGATCCGCGCGCGGGTCTGGGCGAGCACCAGCTTGGCCGAGAACCAGTACATGCCCGCGTTCATGACAAGCGCCGCCCCGAAGGCGATGACGAGGCCCCGGTTCCCGCCCAGGGCCTGGCCAAGGAGCATCACGACGCCCGTGAGCATGCAGAAGAGAAACAAAGTCTTGGCCTGGTTGTACACTTTTCCTTCCCTCCGGCCGCCATGCGGCTTCCGGGACGGCTGTCACGGCGGATCCGCTTCCGCGCGGCCCTTAAGACTCCCCTGCCGGGCTGAAGCCGGCCGCCGCGCGGGCCGGCCGGCTTCCCGTCCGGAGCGCCTGCGGCCGCCTTAGAGGAAGCCGTTCCTGAGCACGTCGAAAATGGTCCTGAAATTCTTCTCCACTTGGCCCCTCCCGATGATGGAGGGCCCGTGGCCGGGGATGACCGTGTCCACGTTGTCGAGGGAAGCCATCCGCTCTATGCTGCCCACGAGCTCGCGGGCGTCGCCGCCCGCCAGGTCCACGCGCCCGAAGCCCCTCGCGAAAATGAGATCCCCGGTAATCAGGATCTTTTCCTCCGGCCAGTGGATGCACACGCTTCCGGGGCTGTGGCCGGGGGTAAGGTAGATCTGCAGCACCTTGTCGCCCAGCTCCAGCGGCCCTTCCTTCAAGATCCTGCCCACGGTGCCGGAGGGGTAGTCGAGGCCCATCCACCTGAAGAGGGATCTGCCTTCCCCCTCCAGGAAATCCTTCTCCTCGGCGCTCATGGCCTGGGTGACCCCGTAGCGGTCTTCCAGGAGCGCCCCCGCGTCCATGTGATCCGGGTGGGAGTGGGTGTGCAGGGCTAGGTAAAAGTCCCCGGGGGCGATGCGGGTCTCGGCCTCGATGCTCCGCTCCAGGATCGGCCACAGGTGCCTCAGGCCCGGGTCGATGATCACCTTCTCTTTGCCGTCGATGACCACGGTGTTGGAGCAGACGTCCCCCGTGGGGGGCGGGTAGTACACGTAAACTCCGGATTTGCCTATCTGCATTGTGTCCGCTCATTCCCCGGCCAGCACTTTGCTGCCGGGCAGGCCTTTTGATTAAGTCCGAACCGGCGGTTCGGCGCGGCCGCGCTTAAGGCCGCACGTGTCTGCTGAAGACGCCTGCAGCGGGCCTGACTGGGGAAGCATCCGGCCGTGTTGCCTGTTGCCGTGAATCCCAACGTAGCCAAGCCTTCAAGGCAAGCCTCAAAGGCAGGGCTGACCCTGGCGACCCGTGGCCTCAAGGCAGGAACTTCTCAAGGCCGGCCGCCCTTAGGGCTGGGCAGGGAGGTGAACGGATACTTTTCGCCTCTGGCCTGGCCAAGCCCGCGGCCCGGAAAGCATCCGCGGGCCTTTCCCGCAGGAAACAGCTGACCGGGAAGCCGCGCCTGCCGGTTTCCAGGCGTTGGCGCCCGCCGATTTCAGGGCATTGGCGCCCGCCGGTTCCCTGGCGTTGGCGCCCGCCGATTTCAGGGCATTGGCGCCTGCCGGTTCCCTGGCGTTGGCCCCCGCCGGTTCCCTGGCCTTGTCGCCCGCCACGCCCCCAGTCGGCTGCGGCAGGAACCGGCCCGCCCGGGCGCGGCCCCGGAAGCCCTGCCCGCGCAGGAGGCGCCGACGGAACATGGCTGTCCGGCGACGGGCGCGGCCAGGCTTCACGCGGCCTGAAAGCCGCAGGAGGTTTCCGCGGGAAGCCCGAACCCCTTCGGCAGCCAAGCCGAGCGCAGGCGGCCGCCGCAGGGTTTGCGCGCGAAAAGCGGGCATTGCACATGGATTTCTCGGATACCTCCGTCTTGCCCTTGAGGAAGCCCGGCGCGCCCGTGGCCCCTTTTTCCGGACGTGCCGTCAAAAGGCCGCAGAGAGGCTGGAGACGCGTCCAAAGCCGTCTCTGCGCCTGACGGGTTTCGGGCGCCTCCAGGCTCAGGACGTTTTTCCGCCTTCCCTCTCCAGGAGGCGCCTGCAGCGCCTCGCGGGCTTGCAATTCCCCTGCCGGGGCGTTTTACGCCTGAAACGTCCGGCGTCCGCTGACGCCGCTCAGAACCCGGCCGCCTCCGCGGCCGACTTCGCCGCCGGGGCATCTTGCCCGCGACGGAACGTCTCGCCCCGTTCCATAGCGTGCCTGCCGACGGAGCTTGGAGAGGGCAGGGCCGGGGAAACTGCCGGCAGCCGCGCGGCTGCCGTGACCCTCCGCGGACAGGCCCTTGCGGACAGCCGCGAAGACAGGCCTGGACCGGGCGGCTTGCGGCCTCCAGGCAGGACATCCTTAAAGGCAGCCTCCCTTCCCGAGGGGCAGGGAGGCGATTCGGTCAGGCCGCCCCTCGGCGGCCGCCGAGGGGCGGCCTTTTCGCGCGCGGCCGGTAACGCCTGGCAGATTATAGCTGAAAACGGCTTGAATGACAGTCCCCCCGCCCTGCGGGGATCAGGCGGGCGCGCCGGGAGCGGCGCCGCGGGAACGGGCTGAAAAATATTTTTACAAAAAAAACACAAGCCATTTAAAGGCTTTATGCCCGGATCGGGCCGTAAACGGGCCTGCCGGGGCCGAAAAGGGGTTGACAGGGGATCGGGGATGCGTATAATCACCATCAGGCAGAAACGGACAGCCTGAATCCTTGACGGGAGGACGGCGGTTCGGACGATTGGGAATCTCGTTAAATGCGAGAGCGGGCCCGCCGCTGTAATCGGGGACCGAAGCAAGAAGGTGCGTGAGGCGCCTAAAGCCACTGGCCTGAAAAGGCTGGGAAGGCGATTGCCAGGGTTGATCCGAGAGCCAGAAACCAAGACTGCCGTATATTCTTCCCCGCGGCTCGGGAATAAGGTTCAGGATAAGAAGGGCATCCCGAATCAGCTTGTCTGTATTCGGGTTTTTTTGTGCCCTCCGTCCCCCAGCCGCGGAAATATCCCCTTGGGACAGGCCTAGGGGCCCAGGGCGGCCCGGCGGCCGGAGGAAACCAGACATTCAAGGAGGTGCCCTTATTACACTGTAACGGCAATGGCCGACCGGCGAAGGGAAGTGTCGTAGAAGCGAACGCGGACCCGCCGCTGTGTCCGGGGACGAAAGCGGAATGGCCTTGGGGATAGCCAGGGGGCGAGGAAACAGGTCAGAGCCTCCCCGCCTTCGGGCGAATGCAGAGGTAACTCTCCAGGCTTAAGTCACTGGGGGCTTAGGGGCCCCTGGGAAGGCGCCGCCGGTAGGACGATCCGGGAGCCAGAAAACCTGGCCGGACGGCTCTTTGCGAAACAAGGCACGTGGTTTTGCCTTACGTGAAGCCCTGGGTAATAGGGTAATCCCCCGGGCAGACGGACAGTTTCGGCGCCTTTGGAAAGGCGGGCCGGTGTTGCAGGAACCGCTCGATCGGCTCTACCTCCCCGGTCCCAGAGGGAATTCCGCAGGATCTGAACCCGCGAAGTACACGGAACGCCGATATGCTGTTCAGGGAAAAAGGCAGGCAGAAGGAAAACGGCTCTCTTCCGGAAAGCCGGCCAGATCCCTCGCGAATCTGATGGCCGAAAGGCCTTCGGAGAAGAAAGAGGCCTCCCGATTTTGGAGTGAGCGGGAGGCCTTTTTCTATATTGTCCGAGCAGTTCATGCCCGTCCCTTCGGGGTGCGCGGCAGGATATGCTCGCTTTCCGGGGCTCGCCTCGGGAGGCGTTGCAGAAAAGGCCCCTCGTTTTTGGAGTGTCGGGGGGCCTTTTTATTTTCGGGGCCCAATATTTTTTCGTTCCTGATTTTTTTGGTTCCCTGATATTCTGGGGGCCCCTGATTTTAAGGGATCCCTGATATTTTGGGGGCCCCTGATTTTAAGGGATCCCTCATATTTTGGGAGCCCCCTGATTTTTAGGGGGTCCCTGAACTTTGTGGGGCCCTTGATTTATTTTGTGCCCCTGACTTTTAGGGATCCCTGCAGCGACACCCCCCGCTTCCTGCGCCGACCTGGGGGCGGAGTTCCGGCGTGCGGGACGCGTGGCGCGTGGCCCGGCCCAAGGGGAGGCCGCTTGCAAGGGCTGTCCGCTGGATATCGCCGGGCAGGGCTGGAGCGCTCTGCGGCGGGAGACCCTGCGGATAGGCGCGCCGTTCACGGAAGGCATCCTGCGCCTCGTCCGGGTCTTGCGGCAGGGCGCACGCCGGCCGCAAGACCCGGACGGCATGCCGGTCACGGATTCCCCCGTGCCCTCTCGGGATGCGCTTCGGCCCCGGAGGGATGTTGCTGGGCGTTGGCCTTCCGGGCGGCATCGGGCCCTGAACCGCGCCTCGAGGGAATTCTCGGCGCGGCATTCTCGCGTTAACAGGCCATCCGGGGCGATAAGGCCCGCGCTGCAGGGACAGCGGCGCAATTGCGGCGCCCGCCCCGGAGTCCGGGTACGGGCTCGGAACTCCGGCCTTCCTGGACAAGGGCGGGTCGTGCCACGCCTTCGGCGGGAGCCCAGGCTGTCCGGGGGCTCAGGGATCGGACGAAAAACGTTACCGTCACTCGAGGAGGCGCCCCCCCGCGCGCGATTCGGAGGCGGGGCTCTCTGCGGATCTGCGGCGGGACGGAGGCCGCCGCCGGAAAGCGGCGGAACCGGGCTCCGTCGGCGATCCAGCCCCCGAGGGGCTTCTCATTCCGGCTTGCGGGCCTGGGGCGTGGAGGAACCGAGAAAACAGGGAAGGGCCATGGCGGATCCGACCCCGGCGGATCCCGCCCCGGCGCACGGGAGTTTGGGGGAGCTGAAGGCTTTTCAGGGGCTGAGGTTTCCTGGAGCGCGGGGACGCCTGATGGCCCCGAGGTGTCGGTACCTGGTCTCCGTCCGCAGGACAGGGGAGCGGCCCTGTCGGAAATTGGCGCTGGCGCGTCCACATGTAGCGGGAGGGGTGCGGGGCCTCATACGGTACTTGGTGAACTTGTGGCCCATCCCCGGCTTCCGGAGCCGTCAACTCCCCGGCTTCCGGCGCCGTCAACTCCCCGGCTTCCGGAGCCGTCAACTCCCCGGCCGCAGACGGCGTCAACTCCCCGGCCGCAGACGGCGTCAACTCCCCGGCTTCCGGTACCGTCAACTCCCCGGTCGAAGGAGGCGTCAATGCCCATGGAGCGAGAGTCATTTCCCGGCTTGGGCGGCTCGGACACGCCGAAGGGACGGAGCGGAAGACATGACGATGGGCAGCGTGTTTCGGGCATTGGCTCGCGTTGCGGCGGAGGGGGCGCGTCCGCAGGTCTGGCGGCAGGATCCTCCCGCATGTATCGGAAAGGCGATCGGAGAGCGCGGCGGGATAGGTTGCGTAATTTCTTTTCACGCGTTGCAGAGGCGGCCAGCGCGTGCATCGGCCGTCTCGCGCGCGGAGGCGAATGACGGCCTTGGATTCCTTTAAGGGCAAGGGT
>JAITRL010000186.1 GCA_031288415.1 Deltaproteobacteria bacterium
GGGGGGGGCGGGGGGGGGGCGTGGGGGCCGGGGGGGGGGGGGGGGGGGGGGGGGGGCGGCCAACAGCCGTCAGCGGCGCCTCCCCCCCCCGCCCTTGCCTTTGCCGGCTCCCCCCTTGCTTTTGGGGCCGCCGGCCCGGCCGTCGCCTTCCCGCGGCTTCGCCTTCGCGGGGACGGGCCTTGCCGCGCCCGCCTCCCGGGCTGCCATGAGCGCCTGGAGGCCGCGCCTGAAGATGGAGGGGGAGCCGGCGCGATCGCTGTATTCCCTGATCAGGAACAGGGCGAACCATGCCTCCTCGCCCCTGCCTTCCTTCCACAGGGCGGCCATGGCCCTCTCCAGGGCGGCCGTCTTGAGCTGAAGCTTGTAGGCCCTGTCAGTGTCCAGGTACATGTACTCCAGGACCCGCCTGTGCCTGTTCAGCCGGGCGCTGTGAAGGGCCAGCGCCGTCCAGGGCTGCGGGTCCAGGATTGTGACGCTGGCTAGGGCCTGCGGGAAGGGCCCGCCTCCGGCCGGGGCGGGGAGGGCGCCGGGGCCGGAGCCGCCGGCAGGCTCCCGCCCTCTTCCCCGGCCGGGAACCCTTGAGTATTTCGCCAGGGCCCGGCGCAAAGAGAAGGGGGCCTTCGGCCGGCCGCGGCCTGAAGCTCCCCTGTTCCCCGCGGCAGGCCGGGGCGAGAAGCCGATCCTGACGAGTTTCACGGCCAGCATGAGCGCGATGTGGTGGACCAGCGCCAACAGCAATACGGGTAAAGCCAGCGCCCCTTTGAGAATCCGCCAGGGCAACGCCCCTATCCCGGCGCCCGCGCCGGAGGCCCCGGCCCCTTCCCGCCGCTTTCCGGACTGGCCTGGGGCCGCGGGCTTTCCGGACATCGCCTTCCGGACGATAACGCTCACCGGTTTGAGCAACAAGCTCAGCGGCACGATCACGGCCCCGAGGATCGGCAGCGGCAAAACCGTCAGGACCTTTACGGCAAAGGGAGCTTTCCGGGCCTCGCCCTCTTCCTCTTCCGCCTCTGCCTCAGCCTCAGCCTCGGCCTCAGCCTCAGCCTCGCCGCGGATCCTGAATTCCCGGTCCTGCTCCTGGGCTTCCCCGCCGCCCTCGTCCTCATCGTCACGGCAGCCGTACCCGCCGTCGTGATCCTCCCGGCCCTCGCCCTCGCCCTCGCCCTCGCCTTGCGGGCCCGTGAAATTGCCGTCCTCATCGTAGAGAAGGGCCCAGGACGACGGAGCCTCCTTTTGGTCTTCCAAAATTTCCCGCCGGCCGGAGACGCCCAGGGCAGGATGCCCGGGAAGCCCGTCCACTTCCAGCGCGTCGCCGTCCCCAAGGCCTGCGGCCCCCTGCGGGGCCTCGGCGAGCATGCCGAAATTCCTCCGGAAAAAGCCCTCCATCTCATCCGGCAGGCCCAGACGCCCGTAAGCCTCGACGCACTGCCCCACCAGGGCCGCGCGGGTCCGGGGCGGCAGCGGCCCCGCGAGGCTCCGTTCCGCCTCCTCCAGCAGGGGCTTCAGGGCCCCGGCTCCCTCGCGGGCCGCCCCCTCGAAGCGCAGCGCGAGAAGGACCGCCGCAAGCCCTCGCCGCTCCGCGCCGTTCCAGATGGGAATATCGCATTCGAGCGCCGCCGCGGGCAGGGAATTTCCGGGCCCTGAGGACGGCTCCTCGGCCAGGGCGCGGTAGACGGAGTCCGGGAGAAGCCTTCCGGCGAAGCGGGGGGAGGCCGCGGCCTCCCCCGGAAGCGCGCGCAGGAGGCGCTCCGGCCAGGCCGGGGAAGGCTGCCGCCCGCGGCCTGCGACGACCAGGGCCGCGGCGTACGCGTAGAGGCACATGTCCCTGGCCTCCCTGCCCGCAGGGGAACCCGGGGGGCACGTCCAGGGCGTGAAGGCGCAAGGGTCCGCCTGCGGGGCATGGCCCGCGCCCGGGCCCGCCGCCTCGCACTGCCCCGCGCTCTCCAAAGCGGGCCCGTCCCCGTCCAGGGCCCTGAACCCGCCAGCGGCGCCGCGCGAGGGCCACAGGAGCAAGAGGCCCCGCAGGGCTGGGAGAGGCGGCTTCCCGGCGCGAACGAGAATGTCCGCCCGGGCGATCAGGGCGGCGAGGCGGACCGGCAGCGTCTCGCGGGAGGCTTTGCGCCGCCCCTTCTCCAGAAGGATCCCGGCGTCCCTGACGTACCCCGCGCCTGCCGGGGAGCCCGGGGCGGCAGGGGCCAGGGCGGCGGAAGCGGCGGCGTGGACAAGCTCCGGGCCGTCCCCGAAGAGGCCCGCGGCCGCGCATTTCAGGGCCGCATCCCGGAAGGCCTCGGGGGCCTTGGCGCGGAGGCCCGCCGCCAGCCGCGAGAAGGTCCGGGCCCCGATGGCCCCTTCTCCCCTCCTGACGGCGAGGACCCTCGTCGCCTCCTCCGCTTCCGGCAAGGAGAGCGAGCCCAGGGCCTCGCCCAGCGCGTCGGTCGCCATGCCGAGGGCGCCGGCCGGGCCTTCGCCCTCCCTGCCCAGGACCGAAAGGAGCCCCTCGCGGTCAAGGGCCAGGAGGGATCCCAGGATCGTGCCTGAGGCCCTGCGCCCTCCGCGCCTGGCGGCCGCGGAGGCCCTCAGCGCCCCCCAGGAGGCCCGGAACGGGGGGTTCTCCGGCAGATCGCCGAACCCGCAGGCGCGGTCGAGATCGGCCGCGGTCAGCTTCAGGCGGCCCGGATCGAGGAAGAACCGGGTCAGGAGCGCGCACGCCATGCCCCGGGGCTCGAGGAAGGGCACGAGCGCCAGGGCGTTTTTCAGGCCGCCCGCCCGGCCGCAGGCGGCCCCCGGGCCGTAGCGGACGGGGTCGGGCTCCTGCGCGCGGAGGGAAAGCGCCGCGAAGGGCAGGAACAAGCCCCTCAAGGGGGCAAGGTCCTCGAGCCGGAAGAGCGCGGCGAGGAACGGGTCGGCCTCCCGGGGGCTTCCGGCCCTCAGCTGCCGGTGGGCCGCCATCGCCAGCGCGCGGGCCAGGAGGCCGCGGCAGCCCTGGCGATCGGGAATGGCGGCGAGGCCTGAAAGCGCGGGGAGCAGGTCCAGGTCCTCAGGCTCGTAAAACCTGAGGCAGAGCCGCATGACGGACAGGATAAGCCACTCGATCACCTCATCCTGCTCGCCCGCGACGTCCTCGCCTAGCCTTTCGGCCGCCAGCCGCGCGGCAAGGGCGCCGCTTTCCGTATCCTTGTCCCCTTCGGCCGGGCTCGCCGCCATGCGGTAGAGCCGCTTGGCCTCCTTGAGGCTGCGGTAGTCCAGGTGGGAACGCTCCGGAACATCCCTGGCAGTCAGGTCCCACAGCTCCGCCAACTCTTTTGCCAACAGCCGCCTGCCCTCGGGCAGGTCCTGCGGCCGGGCGCCCGGGGCGCCAGGGGAGCCCGGGGCCGGCTCCCGCCAAAGCAGCGCCGCGGCGCGGTCCTCCAGGTACGCGGGAAAATCTTTGCGGGAGCCGGTCCCGAAGTAATGAGGCACGGTAATCAGCCTGCGTGGATCCTGAAGCCCCCGCGCGCGCCGGCGAGCGGGGGGCGCGGGGGCGCCGGGGGGCGCGCGCGCGGACTGCGGCGGGGAGGCCTGCGGGCCCCGGCGGACGGAGGGGCCGCGGGGCAGGGGTCACGGCTCGCCCGCCGGGCCGGCCGGGGCGCCACGCCCCCTCGCTTCCCGGCGCTGAAGCTGCGGCGGCCCCGGCAGGAAAAGCAGCGGCGGCGGCCCCGGCAGGGAAAGCCGCGGCGGCGGCGCGGCGGGAAAGCCTCCGTCAGCGCCGCTTGCCGCCGCCCTTCTTTCCGGGGGCGGAGGCCTTCTTCTTGGCGGTAGCCTTCTTCTTGGCTGCAGCCTTCTTCTTGGCTGAGGCCTTCTTCTTCGGCTTCTGCTTGGCTTTCTTGGGCCTGGGCCTTTTCGCGACCGGCTGGGGGGCGTTCTGCAGGACCTTGATGCCGCGGCTGAGGATTGAAGGATCGCCGACCTCTTCCGAGTACGACTCGAGTATGCTCATGCCGAAGTCGGCCTCTTCCAGCCTGCCGGCCTTCATCAGAAAGGCTATGAGCCGCTCCAGGGCCGCCGTCTTGAGATGGAGCTTGAAGGGCACGTTCTGGTCACGCGCAAAGAACCCCAAGGCGCGCCGGTAGTCGTTCCGCTGGGCGTAGAAGAGGGCCATCCCTACCCATGCCTCATGGTTCAGTTCCCAGACAGGCACCACCTGTCTGGAGGTCAGGTAATTCTGCTCGAAGCCGTCATCGTCATCGTCCTCGCCGAAGTCATCGTCATCGCCCAGGTCATCGTCATCGCCTAAGCCGCCCTTGCCAAGCTCATCTTTGCCCTCTTCCGGATCATCGCCTGGAAGTTCGTCTCCGGAGGCTCCGAAACCCCCCGGCTCGCGCCGCTGGCTGAAGTAAAGGCTTATGGCTTTAGACAGCTGATCCTCAAAGCCGGCAGGCCGCCGCTCTTCCGCGGAATCGGCGTCCCGGGGGCCGCAGGCCGCCGCGCCGCCTTCGCCGGGCCTCCTGAAGATGCGGACCAAGGCCTCAGCCTTGGCGAAGTCTATCTCGTCGTCGTCATCGAAATCATCATCATCATCGCCGAAATCATCTTCATCATCATCTTCATCGTCATCGTCATCGTCATCGTCGCCGAAATCGTCATCGTCATCTTCATCGTCATCGTCGCCGAAATCGTCATCTTCATCTTCATATTCATCTTCATCGTCATCGTCGCCGAAATCTTCATCTTCATCGTCATCGTCGACGTCAACGTACCCGTCGTCATCCTCATCGGAATCCCCGCCGTTTTCGAAGCCAAGGCGTAACTTCCAAGAGCTGCCGATACTCTGGCCCACGAAATCCCCGTTCTCATCGTAAAGCGACATCCAGGAAGGCCCGCCCTTCAGGATTTCCTGGTTGTCTAGCCGGCTGGAGATCCTCATGCGCGGCCTGTCAGGTATCCCGATTATGTCGGAGTCCCCGGGCTCGGTGAAGTCAAATTCCTCCGGAACGTCCAAGGCCATCATCAAGGAGTTTTTCCAGAAGAAGACGTAGAGCTCGTCTGCCATTCCCGCGCGGGCGTAAGCCTCGACGGCCGCGCCCACCAGCGCCGCGCGCGCCCTCGGAGGCAGAATCCCATCCAGGAGCTTCTCCGCCTCCTCCATGAACGGCCGCAGGGCCGCGCCGTCCTTGGGGGCCCCCCGAGCGAGGGAAAGCGCCGCGAGGCAGGCGCCGATCCCGTTGAGCTCGGCGAGGCTTCGGCAGGACAGGCCGGAACGGAGGACCGCCGCGGCGAGCGTGCCCTCGGAGGCGTCGGCATCCTCGGGCGGGTTGGCATTGAGCGCGCAGTAGACGGCATCGGGCAAAAGGCTGTCGGTGAAGCGCATGTCCACCGCGGCTTCTTCGGGAAGGGAGCGGAGAAAGCGCTCAGCGCAGGAGGAAGAGGAGAGCCGGGGAGCCCTGTCGGCGACGACGAGGGCCGCGGCGTAAGCGTAGAGGCACTGGTCATGGGCCGGCCCGGCTTCGGGAGGCAACCGGCCGAAGTCCCCCGGCCCGGCCTCGTCCCGTTCCGGGGCATGTTCACTACCGCGCGGGCCTTCAAGGCCCTGGCCCCCGGCCTTGGCCGCCTCATCCTGCAGGGGCCAGAGCTTCACCAGCCCGCGCAGCGAGGCCTGCGGGGACTTGCCCGCCCTGACGGACACGTCGGCCTGGGCGAGCCTGGCGGCGAGCCTGGCGGCCAGGGGCCCCCTGAAGCCGGGCGCCAGCTTCTTCTTCACGAGGATCCCCGCCTCTTTCTCGTAGGCCTGGGAAGGACCGGCCCCAGAGCCCGCAGGGAGGCAGACGGCCGTCGCGACCGCATGGAGGCACGCGCCGCCGTCCCCGAAGAGGCCTTCCGCCGCTGAACGCGCCACGGCCTCCCGGTAGTCCTCAGGCATGTTCGCGCGAAAGCCGGCAGTGAGCCGCGTGTACGCCTTGGCGGTCAGGTCCCCCTCGGCCCTCCTGGCCGCCAGGGTCCGCACCGCCTCCTCCATGTCCGCCCGGGGAAGCCCGCCCAGGGCCCGGCCCAGAGAGACCGCCGCCTTGTCGATGGCGGCGACGAAGAAGATGTTCGGCTGTCCCAGGTAGGGGAGAAGTCCCTCGGCGTCAAGGTTCCTGAAGTTCTCCATGACCGCGGAAGCGGCCCGGCGGCCCCCGTCGCGGAAGGCGATGGAGGCCCTCAGGGCGCCCCAGCCCGCCTTCAGCCAGGGATTGTCAGGAAGGTCTCCGGGGCCCGCCGCGCGGTCGAGCTCCCAGAGGGCTAGCCCCAGGAGGCCGGGATCATCGAAGAACCCGGCCAGGAGCGTGGCGGCCAGGTGGGTTTTTTTAAGATAAGGAACGGCCTGGAGGGCGTTCTTCAGGCCGGCCGCCCGGCCGCAGCCCGAGCCGGGGCCGTAGCGGACGGGGTCGGGCCGCCACGCGCGGGAGGCGAGAGTGAGGAAGGGCAGGGAGGTTTGGCTCAGCCGGCTCGGGGCCCCGCTCAGGAATACCCTCTCGAAAAAGGGGTCGGCGGTCCTGCCGCTGCTCCCCATGGCCAAGTGCCACCGGGCCGCCGTCAAGTGCGCCAGGGGCAGGAGTTCGGCGCAGCCGGGGCGGTCCGGGAAGCGCATGAGGGCCTCGAAGACAGGGGACAGATCCAGCTTCTTGCCCTCGAGGCCGAGCGCCGCGACGGACAGGAGAAGCCACTCGAGCACCTCGTCCTCTTCGCTGTCCAGGTCCTTGGAGAGCAGCTCGACCGCCAGCGGCACGAAAACGTCTCCGGAGGCCTGCGGGGAGCCGTTGTCAAGGCGCCCCGCGACCTGTCGGTATAGCCGCTTGGCATCCTTGAGGCTTTGGTAGTCCAGCGGGGAGACCTCGCTGTCCGCCTGACGGGTCTCCAGGAGTTCCCGGAGCTCCTCGTCCAAGAGGCCTTGCAGGGAGGCTCCGGAAGACCGGGGGAGGATCCAGTCCTCTCCCAGAAAAGGTTCCTTGAAAAAGAGCGAGTCGGCCCGCTCCGCCAGGAAACCTGACAGGTAATCGCCGGGGCCGGAACCGGGCCCGCTCGAAGGCGTAGGTCGCATGTTCACCATGGGTTTTCTGCCCGGGTCAGGGCGGCAAGGCGGACAACCCGTCGGCGGGAGCCGCGTTTCTTTGAGGCGGCCGGCCGGAGGCGCGGCCCCGGCCGCCCCTATGACGGCAGGTTGCTTGAGTACGCTGCGTATTGTAGCATAGAAGCGCCCGTCAAGGTATTCTTTGGGGCCTGGAAACGCAATTTACAGGGATTCAAGTCCAGTATCCGGCCCCCCGCGGTCAGGGGCCGGCAGGGCTCGGGAACCGGCAATACTGTTGCGCCCGGCCCGCGGCGGACAGCCCTGGACTGCAGGCGCGGTTCCGGCCCTCGCCCGTCGTCGGGCGCGATGCCTGCGGCCGCCTGCTTTTCCCGGCGGAACCGCCGTCCCTGAACGGTCGCCGGGCTTGCAGGACCCGCCATGGCGCCCGGCTCTCATGCAAGCGGCCGTTCACCTCCCTGCCCAGCCCTAAGGGGGGTTGGCCTTGAGGGGTTCCTGCCTTGAGGCCGCAGGCTGCCGGCGTCAGCCAGCCTTTGAGGCTTGCCTTTGAGGCTTGCCTTTGAGGCTTGCCTTTGAGGCTTGCCTTTGAGGCTTGCCTTTGAGGCTTGCCTTTGAGGCTTGCCTTT
>JAITRL010000303.1 GCA_031288415.1 Deltaproteobacteria bacterium
GCCGGCGGGCCGGGGGCGCGCCGCCCTGGGGCCCGCCGCGCCTCTTGCTGCCGGCCGCCCCCCCGCCCGCGGGGGGCCCGGGCGCCCGACGGGGCCGGAAGGTCACTTCTTCTGGTCGCCCTTTTTGTCGTCTTTCTTGTCGTCGGCGGGCTTGGGGGCCGGGGCCTGCGCTGCCTCCTGCTGCTGCCTGGCCCGCGCGGCGTTGGCCTCGTTGACCTCCCTGATCTTCTCGTTGGCCCACTGCTGGGCCGCCGCCTCCGCGGCGGATATCTCCTCGGCCTTCATGCCGTTGCGCAGCTCCTGGATGAAGGCGGCCATCTCCTGGTTGTTCTGGCCGAAGTTGACGCTCAGGATGGCCCACTGGAGGGCCAGGGTGAGGTTGGGCTTGCCGTTGTCGCCGGTGTTCTTGTAATAGGCGGCGAGGTTCTTCATGGCCAGCCCGAAGAGCAGGTCTGAGGCCTTCTGGAAGTACTCCTTGCTCTTGGCGGTGTCCTGGGCCTGGTTCCACTGGCCGAGGTAGTAGATGGCGCCCAGGTAGTTGAGGGCCTCGGGCACGTTGCGGTCGGCCAGGGAGTTGAGGTACTGGATCCCTTTGGCGGTGTCCTGGGTGACCCCGGCCCTGCCGTTGAGGTAGAGGTCGGCCATGGTGAGCTCGGCCTGGAGGATGCCGGCCGCGGCGGCCTGCTCGTAGTAGCTGATCGCCGCCTTGGGGTCGGCGGTCACCCCCAGCTTGCCGTTGAGGTAGATCTCCGCCAGACGCAGGTACGCCAGGGGGACCTTCAGCTCGGCGGCCTTCAGGTAGCCGTCGAGGGCCTTCTTGAAGTCCGGGGCCGTGCCTTCTCCCACCTGGTAGGAGTAGGCCACGTTGAAGTGGCCCTCCGGCACCCCGGCGTCAGCCGCCTTCTGGAACCACTCGAGGGACTTGCCGTAGTTGATGTCCACCCCGTACTGGCCCCGCTCGTAGATGATGCCGAGGGTGATCATGGCGGCGTTGTCGCCCCGCTCGATCTGCAGGAGGAGTTCGGCCATGTACTGTTCGGGGGTGAGTGTCCTTACCTGGGGCTGGCCTTCGGCCGCGCCCCCGGGGGGCGGGTTGAGCTGGCCGCCGTCCGAGGGGGCCGCGCCGTCCGCAGGCGCCGCGCCGTCCTGGGCGCCCGCCGCGGACGGGAGAAGAAGGAGCATGGCCAGGGCCAGCGCGTAAGCAAGGGTGGCAGAGGGGTGTGGCATTAGGGTCTCCGTGAGGTTCAAGGCCGGGGGGTCCTTTAGGGGTGGCCGCCTCGGGCGCCGCCAGGGGGCCTTCCCGGCGCGGCTGAGCCGGGCGCGGGGAGGCGGCGCGCGGGGGAGCCTGTCTTAATGGGGCGGGCGCGTACGGGAAAGCATTTTAGCCTCCGCAGGCCGGAAAAGCAAGATCCTTCGCTCGGGCGCTCGGGCGCGCGGGCCGCAGGTTGGGGGGGTTGACGGGGCCGGGGCGACGTGCTACTGTAGAAGTCCCATAGGTTCGCCCTTCCGGGCCCTTCCGGGCCCGTGCCATGCCCCCCTGAGGCCAGGGGGGCTTTTTAGTGTCGGCTTCCGGCGGCGGCCGCGGCGCGCCGCCTGACGCATGACAGGGCGCGGACCCGCAGGGCCGTCTTCCGTCGTTCCTCCCGCCCTGTCTCGCCTCAGGAGGCCCCGGAAGCCCTTGCGGCGGCGGTTCCTGTACAGGGCGGGCAACGGGGGGAAGGGGCCGGGGGGCGGCCGCGGCCCTCAGGCCGTGATCGCGCGGTTCCGGGGCATCCGCCGGAAAAAAGCTCTTGGCTGCCTCCCGTCGGCAGGGGAGCGCCTCCGCCGGAAGCCGGCATCCCGGCCGGCAGGCTTCTCCGCGGGATTCGGCCGCCTCCTGCCGCCGGCAAGTTCCCGGAACCGGTCCGGGCCGTTTGCCGCTTGCTTTGACGGCGAAAGACGGATCGCCCGCCCCGATGCCGGCGGCGGCGGTCATGCGCCCGGGCCGCTTGCCCGCGCCGGTCACGTCAGCCGTCGGCAATCCGCGGCCTGCTCCTGTTTTTCCGGTTCGGCCGGGAAAGCCGGCCCAAGACGCTCCTGACGCGGCGGCATCGCGGCGGGAAAGCGCGAACCGCGTTTTCCCGCCGGAAATGGCCGGAAAACCCACATGAACGTCGCCCGCGGCAGCCTGCGGGAGGCTTCCGGGAAAAGGCCGCCGGGGCGCGAAAGCCATGCGTAGGGCGGGCTTGCGCCCGCCGCCCGCGCCGGAAGGCCTTGTGGCACGAAGGGTGCAAAAGAATCGTTGCCCCTGGCGGCCCCTGCCGGGCGCCTTCCCGCGCCTGCCGGCCCGGAAAGCCTGGCGCGGAACCGGCGGCGCGCGCGCCCCTTCCCGCTTCCGGGCCTGAGGCCTCCGCCGGAGGGTCCTGCGGGAAGCCGCCGTTTGTCAGGCGCGCGCCTCCGCTCCGGGGCGGCGCGCCCCAAAGACTGGAGAAGACGATGCTGTCCCCCTGGAAGATTTTGCTGATAG
>JAITRL010000319.1 GCA_031288415.1 Deltaproteobacteria bacterium
AAAGGAGGGGCGGATGAATCAAGCGAAAACAGGCGCGCGGGCAAAATTTTCGCCGCCGCCCGGATCAGTCCCTTGCGGCTGAGGCGCCCCGGCCCGCCCTGCGGCGGCCGGACAAGGCGGAAGACCGGCCCGGGGCGTATTCCTGACATCGCCCGTAACGCCGACCGATTCCGCGCGCGCGTCGGCCGCCCGCTCCGGAGGGCGCGTCCGGGGCCCGGAAAAGGCTGGCCCGGAACCGACCCTGCCCCCGCCGCAGAGGCATGGCCGCCCTGCAGCCAGAACGCCCCTGAACCCGGCCGGACAATTCTTGCAGGGACGCCCCTCCCGAAATTTTCGCGGGCGCGGGGCCGGGGCCGCCTTGAGCCGCGCTCATGCAGGGCGGGAATATGCCTTGGGGACATCGGGGACGGGGCGGGCGCATGGAAAAACCGCCCCGGCAGGAAATGCCCGTTTCGCGCCAGTCCGCGGAGGGCGGAAGCCCGCCTGCAGGCTCCGAGCCTGCCGGAGGCGGCCTTTCCGCAGGCTGCCGCTTCGGCGGGGAGCCTTAGCCCCGGCTCCAGCGGCGGAACGCGCCGCTTCCGGCTCGCCCGTTCCTTCGCCCCCGCCCGTTCAAAATACCTGTCCGGTGGCATGCAGGAAAGCCTTGCCGGCCTGCGGCCGCCTTCGGTGCCCATACGCTGTCCCTGGCGGGCTGCCGGCTGCGCCCTGAACTCCGGCACTACCGGACTTCCGTAAAGAGGTATTGACAGACTCCCCCAAAGGGCGGATAATTTCTGATTCCTGACCGGAGTCCCCGCCAAGGCGTCTCCGGCAGCTTTTTGTCTTCCCCCGGACAGGGGCAGGACCTGCGCGAGGAGACGATCATGCATTGCGACACAGTCAAGACCGGGGTAGAGTGCAGCTTCATGTCCAAGAACGGCTGCGGGTTCATCGGGGGCGCCTGCCGCACCTTGGCCGAGAAGTGCGAGGGCTGCGAGAGGGTCATCGCCGCGGCCGACGCCAAGTACTGCGCCGTCTTTCCCGATCCCCAGGTCAAGTGGCGCCTGGGCAACTGCAACATGGCCACCCACATCAAGGTCGAGACCAAGGGAGCCGACTCCAAGGTCCGCGTGGGCCAGCAGAAGCAGAAAAAGAAGAAGTAGCCTCCGCCGCCCGCCAGGCCGCCTTTTCCCGCCGGAAGGCGGGCGCCTTTAGGCGCCCGCCTTCCGGTTTTCCTTTTCTGAGTCAAAGCCGTGTCACGGCGTCTAAGGAGGCCGCCCCCGGCCTTAAGGGCCCCGGCCGCAGACCGCCGCTGGACGTCCCTGCGCTTCCCTGCAAGAGGGGGCGGCCCTCTCGGGAAAAGCCCATGCCTCCCAGGACCCTCGGTCATGGCGGGAGAGGCGCTTATCCGCGGCCTCTCCGGCCGGAACGTGGCCGCGGCCACGCTCCGGTCCGTGAAGGCACGGCTTGCGCGTAAGAAGGGGCCGGCGAGGCGCGCCTCCGCCAAGCCCTGACAGAGGCGGCCAGCCGGGCTGGCGCCCTCAGCGGCCTCTCCCGCATCCTGCGGAAAATCCCCAAGCCGCAGGCGATTTCCTTAAGCGGCAGGGGATTAATCAAGCCGCAGCCGATTTACTGAAGCGGCAAGCCCCGCCGGCGGCAAACCCCGTTACCCCGGCGCCCCCCGCAGGATCTTCCGGGCATCGCCTAAACTCGGCCTGGACCCTGACGGGCAGCCGGCCTTCCCTTGCCCCTGGCCCAGGCTGACTAGAAAACCGCTTTTCACGTACCCCCCTGGGAAGGGCGCCGCGTTTGCCTCGGCTTTGCCGTGAACATTCACCTGTCATGGCCGTCAAGGCCCGTCGAGGCGAACCCGGGATTGATCCCGCTGACGGGAACGTCACAAGCTTCACCTGAAATCCGGCCTCTTTTTTTACATGAGGGACAGCGCGGATGGTTTCTTTTCCTTGTCAGGCCCGTGCCTCCGCGCCCAGGGCGGCTTGAGGGCGGCCGGTCCATAGTCAGCCGTCCGAGGGCGACCCCCCGCAACCGTTGCCGTCCTTGAAAGCGGCCGGACTCCGGCACTATGCCGGCCCGGCCGGCTTGATTTGAGCCGTGGCTCCTCCGGCTTCCCGCCGATCCTTGAGCGCCTCGCGGGACTTAAAGCTGAGACGGCAGTCACGGCAGGGACGCCGCTCACCGAGGCGGCCACGCTTCCTGGGGAGAGGGCAGGGATCAAAGACTCCGCCTGCAGGCGCTCCCCAGGCTTCCGGGCCTGGAGGGGGCCGCGCGGAGCCTGGCGGCCGCGGCGGAAGCTGAAAGCCGGGACGTTACCGACGGCATGGCTGCCCGGTAAGGCACGACTTTCGGTTCTGGCTCCGCGCGGCCTGAAAGCGCCATGGACAGCCCCGGCCCCCTGCAACAGGAGTCCCCCGGAGCGGGCTTTCCCGTCCGCCGGCTCCGCCAGGCTGGATTTCCGTTGCCTGCGGCGAGAATTCTTCCGAAAATACCTGCTCCCCAGTCGCAGCTCTTCCTAGAACAATACAATACCAATATAAGATTTAAATATAGAAATCTAAATGAAAAATAATAAAATAAATAATTTGATATGGTAGAATATATAATATAAATTTAATATAAATTATATATTATAAAATAGCTATTCGCCTTCAAAATCGTAAGAGGAATTTTTTGCAAGCTGATCAAAAAAATATATTCGTAGACTTAATTCCCGGCTTTAGCTGACAAAGGCACAGCCCGCGGAAAAGCCGAAGGGGCCACATATAGGCCCATTGCAATGCTTCCGATTCATTGCTACCCTTTGGTTTGGAAACCGTCGAGAGCCGCAACCGCAGTCATGTTTCCTGACGGCTTCAGCCTTCCCTGCCTCTTTGGACGCTCAATCTGCCCCCCGTCTCTCTCCAGAAGGCGCTGATATATAATTTGTAAGCGTTCACCTCCCTGCCCGGTCCTAAGGGGGGTTGGCCTTGAGGAGTTCCTGCCTTGAGGCCACGGGCTGCCAGGGTCAGCCCTGCCTTTGAGGCTTGCCTTGAAGGCTTCGCCACGTCGGGATTCACGGCAACAAGCGGCACGGCCGGAAGCTTCCCCAGTCCGGCCCTCCGTAAGCGTCATCAGCAGACACGCATGGAACAGCGCGAAACGGGGTGACGCCGTAAACCTGATTCCCAACATTCCCGAGGGGAGGTCCGCCGTCTCCGGACGACGGACTGATATGGTTTCCGTAAGGAATTTAACTCAGTTTTACCGTTTAAGG
>JAITRL010000347.1 GCA_031288415.1 Deltaproteobacteria bacterium
CTGGGCCGCCGGGGGGGGGGCGTTCGGGGGGGGGGGGGGGGGGGGGGCGCCTTCCCCGCGCCGGGCGGGGCCGGGCGCGGGGCTCTCCGGCCGCGGGCTCTCAGGGCCCCGCGGGCCGCCGCCGCGGAACAGGGCGAAGTAGAAGGCGGAGAAGAGGCCCATGAAGATCAAGGAGCCGACGAAGACCACGCGGTAGGTGGAGAACAGCCCCGCCAAGGCCCCCATGATGACCGCCCCGATGCCCATGCCGAAGTCGAAGGCCACGAAGAAGTACGCGGAGGCGACGGTGCGGCGCTCAGAGGGGACGGATGTCAGGGCCAAGGTCTGCAGGGACGGGAAAATGGCCCCGGCGCCCAGGCCGTAGAGGACCGCCGAGATGTCCATAAGGGCGCGGCCGGGCACGGAAAGGATGGAGACCAGGGAGAAGATCACCGCCGCCGCCGCCGGGGGGATCACGAAGAAGTGCCCCTTGCGGTCGTAAATCCTGCCCGCCCACAGTCGGGAGACGACGGTGCCGACGGTGGAGACCACGAAGAACTCGGCCGCGGACGGCATGCCGCGCTCAGTCGCGTAGACCGCGAGGAAGGCGGTGAGCCCCGAGACCGCGATGCCGTAGACGAACATCAGAAGCGACGGGGGCAGGGCCGCCCGTTCCAGGCGCGAGGACACGGAGCGGAAGAACCCGGCGGCCCGGGGGCCCGGGGCGGGAGCTCCGGGCGGGGCGTCGCCGGCCGCCGTTTCCGGCGCGGCCGATGCCTCAGGCAAGGCCGATGCCTCAGGCACAGCCGGCGGCTCCGGAGCCGCCGATGCGGCCGATGCCGCCGCCGGCGTAGCCGACGGCCCCGGCGCTTCCGGCGCGGCTGGCGCGTTCCGGAAGTCCGGGGCGGCCTCAGGCGCGGCTTCCGGGCCGGCCTTGCGGCAGGCCGCCCGGGAGCGGTGGAAGGGTATCTTCGGGAGGGCCAGGCTCACCGCCCCTGCCGCAAGGCAACAAAGGGACACCGAGAGGAACATGACGACGTAGCCGTAACGTTCCGCGGCGAACAGCCCCGAGTACGGCCCTATGGCCAGCGCGACAGTGGCCCCCAGGCCCAGGTAGCCCAGGCCCTCCCCCATGCGCGAGGGAGGGATGGTCTGGGAGGCCAGGGACACGAGCAGGGTGGAGGTGAGCCCGAACCCCAGGCCCTGAAGGAGCCTGGCGGCGACGTAAGAGGGGATGGCCGTGTAGAGGAAATAGAAGAGCGTGCCCCCGGAGCATACGAAAAGCCCCAGCCTGGCGGTCTGGACCGAGCCCAGGCGGGCCGCGATCCTTGACGCGGTCAGGCGCGCGGTGATGGCGGACAGGGTGAAGGAGCCGAAGACCAGGCCTATCTCGCGCTCCGACAGGCCGTTGCCCTCCAGGTAGAGCGGCAGGGTCGGCAGGAGCATGTTGAAGCCCATGAAGGCGCAGAAGTTGATGAAGAGGAACGTGAAGAAGGTCCCCGTCCACAGGGGGGGCTTAACCCCGGTCTCTGCGGGCGGGGCCGCGAGGCCTGCGGCGGGGTCGGGGGAGGGCAGGGGGGGCATCGTGACCTTGAGGGGGCCGGGCCCGCAGGCGGGCCGGGGGCCGCGGGCGGGGAGGCGAAAAGTCTTGCCCCCGGCTGCCGTGCCTGGGCTTGCCGGGGGTCTGGGGAAAAAGGGAATTTCGCGGGCTTCCTGCCTTCTGCGGGAGGCGCGGAGGACCGTCGGGGCGCCGGGACGGTCCATTATGCCACAACACGGGGGCCGGAGCGAGATATGGGCGGAGGGGCGGAGGAGAACCGCGGCGGCCCGGCGCCGCTTCCGGATTTGGGCCCGCCCGGAGTCGGCCTGACCGCCTTCCGGCCCCGGAGCGATCGGAAGGGACAGGGCCCTTCCTCGCAGGGGTGATCGGCCGCGCCTCATCGGGGGTGAGGGGGTCCCTGACGGCCTTCTGTATCATGGCGCCGCCGCGCGAAGGCGATGGAGGAGTTTCATTCCCGGCTGCCCGGCAGCCCCGGGTATTTCCCCTGGCGGCCCCGGCGCGCCGCAAGCGGGAGGCGGCGGAGGGATCGGTCAGGGACTTCTGGAATTTCACGGGGCCGCTTAGGGCCGCCGGACTTCCGGCAGGTCAAGAACAACGGCAGGAGCTGGTTTTCGCCCGCGAAGACGCGGCCTCCGGGGGAGTCCCCTCATTGTCATGCCCGCCGGGCTGCCTGCCGCGGAAGCCGGAATTCCGGTCCACGTCACGGAAGCCGTAAGCGCGGAAGTCCCGGAGGCTTATGGCGGCAGCGGATTTTTTTCGGGACGGGAGTCCCGGAAGCTCATGGCCGGTAAGATTTTTTGAGGCGGGAGTTCCGGAGGCTCATGGCGGCCGCGGTTTTTTTTGAAGCGGGAGTTCCGGAGGCTCACGGCCGGTAAGATTTTTTGAGGCGGGAGTTAAAGAGGCTCATGGCGGCGGCGGTTTTTTGAGCCGGGTGTCCAAGAGGCTCATGGCGGCCGCGGTTTGTTTTCGTGCCGGGAGTTCCGGAGGCTCATGGCCGGAAGATTTTTTGAGGCGGGAGTTCCGGAGGCTCATGGCGGCGGCGGTTTTTTTTAGCAGGGCGTTCAAGAGGCTCATGGCGGCCGCGGTTTATTTTTCCCGGGAGTTCCGGAGGGACAAGGGTTTCCTCAGACCTGGCCGGTTCCGAAAGCTCATGGGGCATCAGGAGACGCTGGGCCGTCAGGGGGGCCGGGAGAATCAGCGGGCGCGGGAGAGTCAGGGAGATCTGCCGCGGCGGCCGTATCCGCTCCCGCGCGGGGTCGCGGGACCCCGCGGTCAGCTGCAGGATGGCCGGAGGCCGTCTTGCAGGGCGCGCCGCCGGGCGCCGCCGCAGGAACGTTTGCCGGCGCCGCCGGCGCCGCAGCGGTAACCTTTCCGGGCGCCGCCTCGGCAGCCTCGCGGCGGCTGGTCAGGATGTAGAGCGTAAGGTAGCCCGCGAAGAGGAGGCCCGTGAAGAGAAGGGCCCCGTCGAAGGCGGCGGCGTAGCCGCCGGACCGGCCCGAGAGATAGCCCAGAAACGCCACTCCGATGCCGAAGCCTATATCGTAGAAAACGTAGAAAGTCGCCGTGGCCATCGTGTGCCTGGGCCTCTCCACCGAGGAGATGGTCAGGCTTTGGAGGGCCGGGAACAGGGAGCCGGCAGCCGCCCCGTAGCCCAGCGCCGCGAGGAAAAGGAGCGGGGCGCTGTGCGCGGCCAGGATGGCCCAGAGAGAAGCGGCCAGCAGGAGCGTGGCGGGGAAGATCACGTATTGGGGGCCCTTGCGGTCGTAGATCTTCCCGGTGGTCAAGCGGGCCCCGGCCGTGCCTATGGTGGAGACCAGGAAGAAAGCCGC
>JAITRL010000357.1 GCA_031288415.1 Deltaproteobacteria bacterium
GGCGAGGGGTGCCCGCAGGCGGGAAAGCCATGGCGGCGGTTGCGGTCCCGTCTCCCGGCGGGCCGGTCTTCCGGGGCCGCCAGAAGCCGCGCGTAAGATTGCTCGGTTATAATGCGTCGGAACGGATTTTGGAAGGGCCCGACCAGTCGGCCAGGGCCGGAAGGGTCCGGGGGGCCCTGAAGGCTCTGGGCCCGGGCCGCGCGGGAGACAGGGAGGCGGCCCCGGCCTTGGGCCGGGGAGCGGAGGATGGGCAAGGGACCCTGGCAAGCGCGGGGCGGCGCCCCGAAACCCTTGTCCCGGCTCACCCGGCCTCCTGCAGCTCCCGGATGGCCCTGCCCTTGTCGGGGCTCTTGAACAGGAACGAGCCCGAGACCAGGACGTCTGCCCCGGCCCGGACCAGCTCCCCGGCGTTCCGGTCCGTCACCCCGCCGTCCACTTCCAGGAGGATCGGGGCGCCCTTCTCCCTGATGAGGCGGGAGGCCTGGCGGACCCGCTCCGCGGTTTCCGGGATATAGGGCTGTCCGGAGAAGCCCGGGTTCACTCCCATGACGATCACGAGATCCAGGCAGGAGAGGACGGGCTCGAGGAAAGACAGCGGGGTCGCGGGGTTAAGGGCCACGCCAGCCTTCGCGCCTTTCTCCCGGATGGAGGCGAGGGCCTTGTGGAGGTGGGCCGTGGCCTCGGCGTGCACGGAGACGTAATGCGCCCCCTCAGCCGCGAAGGCGGGCCCCCAGAGGAGGGGGTCGGCCACCATGAGGTGGGCGTCCAAGGGCACGCCCGCCGCCTTGGCGCAGGTTTTGACGATCCACGGCCCGAAGGTGATGTTGGGCACGAAGTTCCCGTCCATGACGTCCAGGTGGAGCCAGCCGGCCCCGGCCGCGGCTACGGCCGCCGCCTCGTCGGCCAGTCGTCCTGGATCAGCGGAGAGCAGGGAAGGGGCGATGATGGTCATGGTACCGCCTGGCTCCGGCAGCGCCTTGGCTCTTCCGGGCCGTGATCGCCAGGGCCGAAGGGGAGGCGCGCGGGTAAAGGGTTGCTGTCTTTCGCCGGATAATAGCACGTTCTGAGGGCCTGCGGGAGCGGGAAGAGAAGCCGGCGTCAGCCGAAGGGAAGCCGAAGGAACCTAAGAAACACGAGGAACCTGAGGAACCGAAGGAACCGGGCCGAATCGGAAGAAAGCGGAGGAAACCTTGGGGCGGCTCCGGCGGCCGCCTCTCCAGTCCCCGCGGCCGCCCCAGGCTCAATCCGGATCAATCCGGCCCGCTTGAGAATGGCCCCGGCTGCTGGTAAGATCGCCCGCATGAAAGCGGCCTCCCCGAAAATACCCCCCGTGAGAATGCCCTTTTCGGAGGCCGACGCCGACAGGCTGGCGGAGAGGTTCAGGGCCACGCTGCTTTCAGGGCGCATCGCCATGGGGCCCAACGTCGCGGCCTTCGAGGCGGCCTTCGCGGCCTTCCTGGGGGTGCCCCACGCCGCAGGGACCGGCAACGGCACCCAGGCCCTCGAGCTCGTCTGCCGAGCCCGCGATTTCGCGGGGGCCTCGGTCGCGGTGCCTGCGGTCACCTTCATGGCCACGGCCTTCGCCCCTTTGGCCGCGGGGGCCAGGATCATCATCGTTGACTGCGACCCCGAAACCCTCCAGATGGACCCGGATGATCTCGAGCGCAAGATGCGGCCCGACACCCGGGCCGTCGTCCTGGTCCACCTGGGCGGCTTCATCTCCCCCGCATGGGAAAGGATACGGAGGATCGCCGCCGACGCGGGGGCCATGCTCATAGAGGACGCGGCCCACGCCCACGGCTCGTCCGCCGGCGGGCGCATGGCGGGCACGCTGGGAGACGCGGCCGCCTTCTCGTTTTTCGCCACCAAGGTCCTTCCGACCGGCGAGGGGGGCATGGCCGTCACGTCGGACGGGGAACTGTTCGGGCGCATGCTCCGGATCCGCCAGCACGGCCAGGCGAGGCCCGGCTCCAACGTCCACGAGGGGTTCGGCCTGAACTTCCGGCCCTCGGAATTTCACGCGCTTCTGGGCCTGGACGTGCTCGGGCGCGCGGGCGGGATCCTCCGGGCGCGCCGGGAGGCCGCCTCGCGTTACGACTCGCTCCTGGAAGGGACTCCGCTCAAGGCCTTCCGGGCGCCTCCCGGACAGAACCCCTCCTATTACAAATACGTGGCGTTCCTGCCGGAGGGAGTCCCCCGGGACCGCTTCAAGGAACTCCTGCGCGAAAGGCACGGTTACGCTCTGGCGGGAGAGGCCTACGCCCTCCCTGTCCACCTCCAGCCCTTCTGGGACAGGAACCCGGAGCGCCTGGCGCGCCCGCTCGAGCCCCTTCCGGGCGCGGAACGGATCTGCGCGGGCCACGTGTGCCTTCCCGTCTTTCCCGGCATCAGCCCCGAGGACCAGAAGCTGCTCGTGGAGGCGATGACCGACTCGGCTCTCGCGTTTTAGGGAGGCGGCGCGGGCGCGCGCGGTTTCCGGCCCGCGCTGTTCGGGGGCTCGCGTTAGGTTTTCCCGGTTTTTCCGCCCGTTTTTTCGGGTCCCGGCCGCCGGTTTTTTTGGCCGGGCCGTTCGGCCCGGGATTCCGGGCCCCGGAGCCGGCCGTTCCGGCTTTTCCCGTTTCCCGTGTTTTTCCCGCCCCAGGGCCCGCCTTCCGCCGGAGGCGGCCCGGCGCTTACGACATGATCAATGCAAAACCCCGGAATCTTCCGGGGGCAAGCCCTCCGGCCGGGCCGGGGGCGGCGGCCCGCCCGGCCGCGCGGCAAGTGGGAGTACCGCAAGATGACCAACGTAGTGACCGTTTTAGGAAGCCCCCGCCAGGATGCCTCCTCAGCCAGGCTGGCGGATGCGGTGGCTGAGTCCCTCGCCGGGGGGGCCGGCGCCTCCTCCAGGCATGTCATCAACAGCCTCAAGCACGTCAGGGGCTGCCAGGCCTGCCAGGCGTGCAAGGGCAAGTCCGAGACCTGCGTCGTCAAGGACGACTTGGCCCCGGTGCTCGCCGCGGCGGCATCGGCCGATTTCCTGATCATCGCGGCCCCCAACTACATAGGCGAGATAACCGCCCAGCTGAAGCTCTTCATAGACAGGACCTACTCCTGGTTCAAGCCCGATTTCCACAGCGCGGCGGAGCCGGGGAGGCTTTCCGGCAAAGGCAAGAAGGCCCTGCTCATCTTCACCCAGGGCAATCCCGACCCGGGGGCCTACGCCCGCGCCTACGAGGCCTACAAGGCCTACTTCCAGGGACAGGGCTTCAAGACGGCGTACAAGGCCGTGCCGGTGCCCGTAGGCCCCGGGGCCGACAAGGCCGTCGCCGACGCCGCGGCGGAGCTCAAGGCCCTCGCGGCCTCCCTGTAGGCCGCGGGGCCCGGTCCGCTGAAGGGGCCTTCCGCCTCCGGAGGGCCCTTCCGGGCCTCCCGCGCGCCGGTCTTGGCCTGCTCGGGCCGCGGCGCGGGCCGCCGCCTTCCGCCGCAGGTTCCCGTCCTTTCAGGAAGGGGGGGTTCCCGCCCGCAGGCCCTTGGCCGTCCCTTCCCGGATGCCTGCGGGCCGAAGCCCTGCGGCCGGCCGAAAGATCGCGCGAAGCCTTCCGGTTCCGCTGTTTCGGCCGCCATGCCCTCCGTTTTCCGTTTGCCCCTCCCCCCCCTCCATTTTTGTAAAGCCTCCGCAGTAATACGGCTTGCCGCCCGGGGCTCCTCATTATTCCGGCTTACGGCCTTGGGGGCCTCGTTATGCCGGCTTGCCGCCAGGGGCGCTTCGGCAAAGCGCTTCCGCGGCCAGGCCGGTCGCGCGGGTCGGCGGGGCCGATCACCGGGCCGGGCCCCGGTCAGGGATGCGTACGAATGGATTTCCTCAGCGAGTTGAGCGGGGTCATGGCCGAGCTGGGACTTTGCGCGAAGGCCCTGGACGCCATGGGCGCCGGCAAGGGCGCGGCCAAGGCCAGGAAGGCCGAGAGGGCTGCGGCCGAAAGCCTCCGCTCGGCGGAGGCCAGGCTGGCCGCGCTGTGCGCGGCCGGAAGGCCGGCGGGCGCAGGCGCGCTGGGGGAGGCGCTTCTCGAGGCGGTCAGGCTCGCCTCGCGCCTGGGGGACCTGGGCCGCGCCAGGGCCTGCCACGACAGGCTCATAGGGCTTCCGCCCCCTGAGGGGGGTTCCCAGGGCAAGCTCGAGGCCGCCGCCATCCTCGCTGGGGATTACTTCCTGTGCTGCGACTTCGGGGAGGCCGTCTCGGTCCTCCTGGCCGCGAGAAGGCATGCCGGCGGCCGGGCGGGAGCGCAGGCATGGCTCGCCGGGGCGGCGCGCCTGGGCGCCTCCCTTGCGGAAGAGGGGAGGCTCGAGGAGGCCCTGGCCGTCTACGCCGCCATGCGGCCGCTCCGGCGCTGGGAATTCTCGGGCGCGGAAAGGGCGCGCGCGGCCCTGGCCATCGTCCGAGGCCTCAGGCTGGCGGGCGACGTCGAGCGGGCTTTCGCGGTCTTCAGGGAGACGGGGTCCTACGCCAAAGGGCCCGAAGCCTTCCGGCTGCACATGGAGGCCGCGCTCTCGCTTCTCCTGGAGCTTTCCCGGGCCCCCGGGGAGGGCCGCTACGCGTTTCTCTCGCGGGCCCTCAACGACCCCGCCGAACCCCCGGAGCGCTCGATCCTCAGGGGCGAGGCGGCGCTCGCCTTCGTGACCGGGCGCGCGGCCGTCGGCGATCTGGAGGAGGCCAGGGCGGTCCTGGACGCCTTCTGCGAATTTTCCGGGGCGGGCCTGGCGGAACTCCACCGCGTGCGCTGCGCGGCAGTCTTGGCCGAGGGCTACATGGATGCGGGGCGCCTGGACGGCGCCTGGAGGCTCCTGGAAAGCGTGGCGGGCCCTTGGGCCGCTTCCGGCGCCGCCGCGCGGGAGGCTCGGGCCGCGGCCCTGGAGAGCGTCTCCGCCGGGGCGGCGGGCCCGGTCCTTTCGGAGTCGGCCGGAGCGGACTCCCTCTCCCTGGCCCCGTACGGCCTGATTCTCGGGGCGGCGCTGCGGCTCGCCGGAGCTTTGTGCGCCGGCGGCCGGGGCCCGGAAGCGCGTGTCCTGTGCGGGCTCACGGCCAGGGCCGCCCCTGGCGGGAGGGAGCTTTCCGCCTTCGCGGAAGCCGCTTTGGAGGCGGCGGAGGCGAAGTGCAAGGAGGGGCTCGCCCTGGAGGCCCTGGAACTCTGGCGGGCCATGCCGGAGACGGAGGGCCCTCCGGAAGCCTACGAGCTCGCCAGGTGCCGCATGGGCGCGGCGGCGGTGCGGGGCCTGTGCGCCAAGGGCCATACGGATGAAGCCCTCGCGGCCTGCGCCGCCCTGCCCGCGCCGCGGGCGCCCGGCGACCGCCTTTACTACGAGCGGCTCCAGGCCGACATGGACGTCTTCAACGCCCTCCTGAGCGCGGGCCTCTGCGGGCCCGCCGAGCGGCACCTCAGGCGCCGCGCGGACTTCGCGGGGCCGGAGAAGGCAGCCCAGAGATGGCTCGCGGCGGCGGAGAGGCTCGTCGAGTGTTACGCCGACAGGGGCAGCCTGTCCAAGGCCAGGGCGATCTTCCGGCTCGCGCGCCGCCGGGCCCCCAAAGCCGGCAGGTTCATCCTGCGGCTCTTCGCCATGTCCCAGGAGCTCATATCGGCCTACTGCGCCAAAGGCGACCTGGCCTCCGCCAGGGAACTTTACGACGGCCTTCCGGATCCCGGCCCCTCAGTCAGGCTCGAGCAGGAGAAGGCCGAGATCTTCTTCTTCCTGACCCTCAACTACTGCCGCAAGGGCGAGATCAGGGAAGCCCTGGGCTTCTACCGGAGCCTCCCGGACGAGAGCCCCACGGGCAAGCTTCCCTACCTCAAGGCCCGCACCGCCTCCTGGCTGATCGCCGACCTCTCCGGCAGGGGGCTCCCCGAGGAGGCGGCCGGCGTCTACGAAAGCCTGTCCAGGCTGGGCGAGGCTGACGGCCTCGACCTCGTCCGCGCCAAGTCGGCAATCCGCCTGATCACGGCGTTCACCCTGGCCGGGGACACCGACAGGGCCCTGGAGCTCCTGCTCGCCATCCCGTCCTTTTGCGACCCCGCCCGCATCGGCAGGCAGCTGAGGGCCGCGGCCGCGGCGCTTTCCCTCGCGCTCTCCGAGAGGAACGATCCGGAGAAGGCGGGCGCCTTGAAGGCCTTTACCCTGGAGCGCCTGTAGGGCCCGGCGTCCTCGGCCGGCCGCCCGCCGCCGCGAAGTTCCTGTAACCGCCCGCCGGGAGCCCTGGCCGGAAGAGGCCCGATGAGGCCCGATGAGGCCCGATAAGGCCCGATAAGGCCCGATAAGGCCCATTGCCGCGCCGGACAGAAAGCCGTCGGCGGCCCGTGTTTTCCCTGCCGCCGTGACTGCCGCGGCGGGGCCGGCGTGAATTCTTCCGCGAGGCGGGACAAGGCGCGCCTTTATCTCTTTTCCCCGCTTCGCCGCCGCCTGCCGGCGGCTTCGGGAACGGCCCGTCCGGCGTATTCCCTGACCTGTCCCTCCGTAAACCGGGCTCCTGATTTCCGCCCGGGACGGCTTGCGCGGGGCCTCGCCGGGAGGATCGGCCTCCGGCTCCAGGATAAGGGGCGGAGCCCGGCCTTGGGAGGAGCGGTCCGGCAAGAGGCGGCTTCGCGTGGCCCCCCCTGGGCAGGGCGGGCTGTCCGGGCCAGGCGGCCCGGAACGCCCGGCGCCGCGAGGGCTTCCTCCCGGCCGGCAACGGAGACGGCTGCCTCATGGCGGCCGGCGATACTGCCTGGCGCGCCTGGCGCAGGGCCGGCCGGCCGGGGAAAGCCAGGGCAACGGATTCGCCCTGAGGAAGCCGCGCGCCTAAACCCCGATAAAAAAGGCGCCGCGAAAAAGCCTTTCGCGGCGCCTGCGGAAGATCAGGGTTGCGGAGGGGAAAGCCCTTGCCCTGCGGAGGCTTTCCGCGGCCTTTGATGTTGAGGGCCGGAAGCGCCAGGCCAGGGGCCAATCGGGCCGGCGCGTAAAAGGGAGGGGCCGGAAGCGGAGTCCCGGACGGTCACAGGAAGTTGCGGTACATGATGGTGATGAGCGAATGAGGCGAGTCGGTCCCGTTCTCCACGCTCTCGTTGGTCCTGGCGTTCACGGAGACCACTATGCCCACCTTGTATTGGGGGGCGGAGCCGCCGCCGCCGTCGCCGCCGCCTATAGTCGTGCCGGCGGAGATGAGATCGTAATCCTCGAGATTCACCACCGCGTTGGCCACCACCATCGGGTTCGCGGAGCCGCAGGGCGCCTGCTGGAACACGATGTGCGGATTGGGGGCCCCCTCGCCGGCCCCGGTATCGAGATACCGCTCGGTGTAGTCGAAATTCGTGGCCTGGCTAGTGAGATTCTCGAAGGTGAAATCCATCTGGGGGCACACGTAAATCCTGTAGCGGGGAGCCGGAGAGGGGATCGTGTCCGAGGTGATGATGGCGCTGAAGTCGTCGCTGCGGGACATCACGAGTTCCCTGGTCAGGTAGATGGCCATGCGGGCGGCGGCGTCGGCGGAGTTGAAGGCCTCCCGGCCCATCCTGGTGTTGCCCGTGATGCTCAGCTCGGTCCTGGTGTTGGACAGGATAACGATGCCCATGAGGCTCATGAGCACGAGTATGCACAGGGCGAAGGCCAGGATAAGCCCGCTCCTGTTCCCTGCGGGGGCGACGGGGTAGTCGGCTTTCAGTGTGTTCATCTTCTGACCTGCTGGACTGCCGCGCCTCGGCGCCGCAGGGGCGGGGCCGGCTGTCATGCTTGCCTGCGTGATGCCCTTGAGCCCGGCCGGGGCCGGGCCGGGCCGGGCGGGGTGCGGAGCGGGTTCGCCTGCCGGGCCGCCGCGGCGGGCGGCGGGGCCTCGTCGTCAGGACATGCCCGGCACTTCGGTCGCGGTCGACGAGTTGTGCACCGAGTGGCGCCCGGAGTTGTCGGACCAGGACACCTCCACCTCCGTAAGGATGCTGACGGTCAGGGGGTATCCGGGGAAGTACCTGAGGGTTACCGTGAAGGGGAACGCCTTGCAGGCGTCCGCTCCGGCCGGGCTGCACACCTTGTAGAACCTGTCGGCCTGCCAGGCGCGGCTGGTCCCGAGGGACGATATCTCGGCGCGCAGCTCGCCGAAGTTGAGGGACTTGACGCGCTCTATCTCCGACTCGGCCAGGAAGGTGGCGACCGTCATGTGGTCGGCCATGGAGTTGCCCCGCAGGGCGGCGGACTGCATGAGGAGCGCGGCGAGGCATCCGAAGGCGATGACCGCCAGCGTCACCAGGACTTCCACCAGGGTGAAGCCTTTTCCGGACTTGGCGGCGCCGGGCGCGGCGGGCGGGGAAATGTTCATGAGGCGTGTCTCCTCTTCGGCTGGCGGCGCGACTGGGCTCATGGGAGCGTGAGATCGGCGCGGGCGGTGTTCACCCGGCCGGAATCCGGGCCCACCGTCAGGCGCCAGCCCCTCTTTTCGGCAGACGTCACCGCGGAGGGGTAAAAGAAGAGGTCGAAGGGCCTGGGGTCGGAGTACACCCTGCTGTCAGGCATGAAGATGGCGTAGCGCACCCCGGCGGGGGCCTTGGAGGCCCCGTCGTGGGCGGGGGACGCGGCGATGTCCGCCACGCTCACGCCCTTGGCGAATCTCCGTCTGGAGCCGGTGTCGGCCTGCCACCCGGTCACGGCGGAGCCGGTGTAGACCGCGGTCTGGCTCTCGATCCAGCAGGGATCCTCCGCGCAGCTGATGACCACGCGGACGGGCTTCTGGACGGTCGCGGCCTTGAGCCTCGCCTTCTGCATGTAAGAGTCGGTCTGCTTGACTTCGGAGGACACCCTGGAGTCCGGGAGTATCCGCGACAGGAGAGGGTACGCTATGAGCGAGAGGATGCCCACTATCGCGATGACCACCAGCAGCTCAAACAGGGTGAAGGCCGAGCGGGCCTTTTCGGGCGGAATGCTCATGTGTGGAAGTTCCTCAGGAAGACTGTTTCGATAAGCACGTTCCGCAGACGGTTGTCCGGCGCGGTTCCCTCCGCGCGGTTGAAGAGCGCGGGCCTGCGGTGGATGGGGGGGCCGTCCCCGTAGGGGGAACGCGCCGTGATGCCCAGCGCCACCGCCTTCACCCTGTGGGTGTCCAGGGCGGTCGAGCTGATGTCGGGGTCGTTCGACGCGCGGGAGAAGTCGACGTCGTGGTTGTCCATGAAATAGTAAACCTGCAGGTCCTCGATGTTGCTCGCCACTATCGAGGAGGTGCCGGCAAGGTCGTTGTAGTCCGTCTTGGCGGAGTCGTGGTAGGAAGCCATGAGGGCGTTGCGGGCCGTGTCCAGCCAGTAGGTGATGATGCCCACGTCCCGGAAGTTGTAGACGTTGAGGCCGACCGGGTCGAAGCCGGCCGGGAAGACGCTGGAGGAGGCGGTGAAGCGGCCGCCGGGCTTGACGGGGATCTCGTCGGCCTCGCCCCCGCTGAAGCTGATGCTGTCGGACTCGAAGATCAGCGCGCTGGTGCCGGAGCCGACGGCGATGATGTCGCCGCTCTTGAGGGCGCTTTCCGAGATGCCGTTGTTCAGGGAGAGCCTGTTGCCGGAGAGGCCGGTCACTTGGGCCAGGGGGCTTCCCGTCTCCACCTCGGCGCGGAATATGGTTACCGTGTCGGGATCGGTGTCGCCCCCGTCAACCCCGAAAATGGCCCGGACGCCGGGAGTGGAGGTGTCGGCGTGCCTGAACCAGGTGGAGACGGCCACCATTTCGGAGGGGGGGTGCAGGCCTGCGCGCGCCTCTTCGCGGGAAGTGGTGAAGGCCTGCATCAGCTTGAAGTCCGGGCCGATGACGTAAAACCCGTTCCCGGCCATGCGCACGTCCCGGCTTATGGTGTAGAGGGCCACCCGCAGGTTCTGGTACTGCTGGAGGTAGGCATCCTCCCTCAGGTAATAGCTGGCGTTAAGGCGGTAGATGGAGAAGGCCACCCCGGTGACGATGAGCGAGATGACCATGACCACCAGAAGTTCGATGAGGGTGATGCCCCCGCGCGCGCGGGGGGGCCGGGGGCTCGCGGTATGTCTGACGCGTTTGTCCGTCACGGAGGTTGTCCTTCTTGGGGCTGGCTTTACGTCTGCGGGAGATGCGGGTCAGGCCCGGGCTCCGCCGGCGGCTGCCTGGCCTTCCGGGGTCTGCGGAGCGGCCTGGCCTTCCGGGGTCTGCGGGGGGGCGGAAGCCCCGGGGAGATTGGAGGGCCCTGTCTGGGGAAGGGGAAGATCCACGGTTTGGGGGCGTCCCTGGATGCTGATCCTGGCCGTGTTGTAGTCCCAGCGGACCTCGATCGCGGCCGGGGACTGGCGGGGGTTCAGGCACTCGCCCACCAGGGTGAAGCCCTCGGAGGTCCTGGAGGACCAGAGCCTGAGGGCCGTTATCTCTTGGCAGAGGTCAGGGGCCAGGATAGGGACGTAATACTTGTAGAACCTGGACTCGCTTCCGCGGTAGTCGATGCGCCTGTCGATGTGCCTGACCCTCAGAAGATCCCTCTGGATGGACAGCAGGTCGGGCAGGAGCAGGTCCCTTCCGTAATCGGGAGGGGGAGCCGCCGCCGCCGCGGTCGCCGGGGGCGGAGGGGCCGCCGCCGAATGGAAGACCCAGCCGATGGCAACCAGGAGGGCCGCCACCAGAAGGCAGGTGAGGCCCAGGAAAACCCATGTCTTTTTAGGGACCTCCGGGATCACCGGGAGGGCATCCAGCGCCTGCCCGATGTCGGTCTCCCGTCTCCGGCCTCCCAGGGCGCCGTAATCTATACGGTTCAGGATATCCGCGACTTGCCTCTGGCGGTCGGGGCTGGGGCTGCGGGACTGGGGGGGGGCGGAGAGCCCCAGCTCGCCTGCCAGGTCAGGGCGCTGAGGCCGGAAGCGCTCGCCGCATTTGGGACACCTGACCCATACCTCCTTGCCGCCTTCCAGGTAGCTGTCAGGCAAGCGGAGCTTGACCATGCATCCGGGGCAGTGGAGAATCATGGGGGCTCGCGGCCGCCTCCCGCGCCGCAAGCCGGGGAGGGCCCTCTGGGCGGGCCTCCCGGCAGGAGGGCGTAAGGCCGGTAAAAGTTGGCGGGGCTTGAGGTCCCGGCCCGGACGGGCGGGGACTTGCGGCCGGAGTTGCCCAGGGAGGGGGGGATAGGGGCTGGCCGCCTGCGGGTGGCTCCGGGACATTCCGGACCCAAAAACATATTATGTTCTCGGCAGTCAACAGTCAAGGCGCCGGGGTGTCCCGGAGGCAAGCGGATCCGCGCCTTCCTTCCGCGGGCGGCCCGCTTGCGGGTCCTATGGCCTTCCAGCCCCTGGGAGGCTACAGGGAGCGTTGAAGTTTTGGTTAACCGGATTTTGACCTTCGGACCATAAAACGACCTTGCGGGCTCTCGATCCCTGCGGCGCCGGGAAGGCTGGGTCGCGTGAAAACGCCCGGAACCGCAGGGCCGCCTGCGGCAGGCCCTGTAGGGGCCTGAAAGCCGCGGCGGGCACGGCGGGAGCGAGGGCCTGGGCTTCCGCCGTGCAAATGCAATATAATGCAAGTTCCGTGCCTCGGCCTCTAAAGACTGGCTGAGGCGGCCCCCCCGTCTCCCGCCTTGCCTGACTGTCAGGCCCTCCTCGCCGCCGGCCGCTCCCCCCCGGCCCCGCGTCGGCGGCAGGCGCCTGAGGGGCGGTCCGCCGCGGCGGGAGGTTCCGGTCGCCTCCCGGGGGGCGCGCGGTCATGGCCTGAGCGGCGCCTTGGCCAGGACCGGAAGGGTCGCGGCCGATCCTGCGGCGACGGCTTGGCGCCGAGGGCGCCGCCTTCCGCCTGTCAGGGCGGGAGGCCCGTAGACCGCTGGCCGCAGTCCTGGCCAGGCCCGGCCGCCTTCAGGCCGGCCAGCTCCGCCGGGCATGTTTTTTTCCTTGCCTCCTCACCGAGGCTGGAAATGTCGCCTTCGGCAAGGGACGCCTTTGACGCGGGCCGCGGACAGCGGCTCGGGGGGAGGCGGGAGCGGCGCCAGGCGCCCGAAAGGCCGGGCTTGTCCGCGGCCGCGCGGCGCGGCCGGGGCTCCCCGCGGCTCGACAGGGAGAAAATCCAGGGAGTCCGTGATCAGTTCCGGGCTCAGGGTTGCGGGAGGCCGCGCCGGCCCCTCGGCGGCGTAAGGAATGTTCCTGCGGCCGAGGGCGCGGGCAGGCTTCCTGCCTCCAAACAACCGGCGCGGAAGGGGCAATAAGCCCGGACAGGCAGGCAGGGCCGGGCGGCCGCTCAGGAGCCTGCCGCGATCGCCATGTCCGGCCGGGCCGCCGCGCGTAGCCGATAATGCCGCCTCCGGCGCGGCGGGCATGCCTGCCGCGATTGACTCCGTTCGCGCGGCCGGCCGGGCGGCCGGGGGCGCTATGGCCTTACGGCGGGCAGGGGCCGTGGCGTGAACCCGCGCGGTTCGGCGTGGCCTTTAGGATTAAGCCGGGCGGGGCGCAAGGGCGGGGCCGGGAGGGAAGACGGGGCGGGGAGGCGGGGAAAGAGGCAGGGGGAAGGGGAGAGGGGATAATTAAAGGCGGGAGATGGGCGGCCTGCGGGCATTCAGGCGGAGGGCACGGCAGGAAGAGCGGGCATGTCTAGAAGATCTCGCGGCGCCTCCTGATTTCCTCGCGCTGCTTGGTGAAGATCCACTGGACAATCTCGTTCTGGTCCGAGCCCAGGATGTCAGTGAACTCGAAGCCGTAGACGAACCTTTCGCCCGTGGAGGAGGGGACGGGCTGGGGGGGGAGCTCGGCCGACGGCAGGATCCGCACCACCCTTCCCAGGATGTCCATCAGCCGGCCCTCGGTGTAGGGGAGGACCAGGCCGATCTCCAGGTAGGTCCCGATGGGGAAGTCCGTGTAATGGCCGAAGGAGAGCCCGAACTCGGAGACGTCCTGGACCAGGGCCTGGTTCATGTAGTTCTTGCGGGTGCTCGATTCGGCGAGGATGCTGAGGATCAGGGACAGTTTCCTGTCGATGCGGGCGAGGATTATCTGCGACTCGCTCTTGAGCTTGGGCATGGGCTCGGCGTCCAGGGCGGCCAGGCGCTTGACAGTCGAGTCCTGGCCCCTGATGTACTCGGCCGGGTTGTCAAGGACGTTGAAGAGCATCTGGGTGGGCATCATGGCCCTGAGGCCCTTGCGTCTCTCGTCACTGGAAGACATAGCGGCGATCCTCGATCTTGCTTTCGGGGCGGAGGTCCGAGGCGAGGCGCACGGCGTCGCGGCCATCCCTCTTGGCCAGGTACATGGCCTGGTCGGACCAGTATAACAAATCCTCGGGGGAATTGATCAGGAAATGATCCAACGTGGAGATCCCCTGGCTGACCGTGGGCCTTACTAGGGAGCCCCTGACGGGGCAGCGGGCGGTGGAGAGGGCCTCCCTGAACCGCTTTGCCAGGTTCCGGGCCTGCTCCTGGTCGGTCCAGGGAAGGAGGGCCGCGAACTCCTCGCCGCCGATGCGGCAGACGATATCCCCTGTGCGCACGGTCCTCTCCAGGGTCCTGGCGACCCATTTGAGGATCTCGTCCCCGGTCTGGTGCCCGAAGGTGTCGTTGACGCTCTTGAAATGATCGATGTCGATCATCAGCAGGCTCAGGGGGGTGTTGTGGCGGCCGGCCTTGGCGAACTCCCGGTCGAGGTTGTCCATGAAGGCGCGGCGGTTCAGGAGCGAGGTCAGGGGGTCGCGGGAGGCAAGCCGCACGGCCTCCTGGTACTGCCTGGCCCTGTAGAGGTGGAGGGAGGCCGCCCAGACGAGTTCCTCAAGGGCCCCGTGCGGTATGTCGTGGCTCTCCCCCTTCAGGCCGGGGAAGCTCATGACGAGCCGGCCCAGGAGGGTCCCCCGGCAGATCAGGTCGCGTGTCAAGCGCCCGGCCGGCGGCTCGGCCGCGTCGGAGTCGAAGCTGAACATCTCCGCGGGCTCGCCCCCGCCCGATAATGTTCCGGGGGCGCCTTCGGGCTTGGCGAGGGCCTCGGAGAGCTCCTTCGAGAGCTCGACCCTGGTCACGGCCCCCGGCAGGAGCGAGTCGCCGGCGGCGCGGATGGAGTCGACCAGGGCCCCCAGCTCCTGGCTCCCGGCGAGCCTCTTGTAGATAGCGAGCTCCCGCTCGCTGTCAAGGCTGCTCCTGGAGACCAGGGCGTTAAGAAGCCTGATGCCGTCCAGGGCCTTGCCGATGACGCAGCGCAGGCGCTCGTGGTCAGCGGGCTTCCGCAGGATCGTGAAGACGCCGCCGGCGACGAGGTCCATCGCCCTGTCGAAGCCCGGGTCCCTGGAGAGGACCACAAGCTGCGCGGCGAGCCTGAGCCTCTCCATGTCCTCCAGGAGCCGCGCGGGGTTTTCGAGGCCGGGCAGGTCGTCCGCGGCGATGATGAGATCGGGGCGGCCCAGGGCCATCAGGCGCAGCCCCTCCCCGAGGCAGTCGGCCCAAATGATCCTGGAACCGAAGGGCCTGGCGGCGGCGCTCACGCGGGGGACCTCGGCCCCGTCGCTGTCTATCACTAATATCGTGCTGGACTGCATCGGCGTTCCTCCTTGGCTGCTGCCTCCCTACGGTTCCGTCGGAGGCGCCCTTTTTCTTCCTGGCCCCAATAAAGCACCTTCCGTGCCAGCTTTCCCTGCCGTAGCCGCAAACCCGCTGTTTTTCTTGCGATCGGCGGGCAGGGGCCCCCTTTCCGGAGGCCTTCAAGACCGAAGCGGAAAAATCCTCCCTCCCTGCCCGGATATCGGGCGACAGAGTCAAAAAAATGACAAGGGCTGCGGTCCAGGCCCTGCGGCAGGCGTTCCCCCGGCCTCGGCGGAGGCCGCCCGGGGCCCGCCGGAAAGGCTTTGGGGCAGCATGTAAGGGGGGGATCGGGCCGGCCCGGAAAAGGCCTCCTGAGGTCCAAGGGGAACCGCCGGGCCGGTCAAGGGCTTTTGGGCTTGAGGCCGGGCCGGGCCAGGAAATGCCGCGGGGCCGGCAAGCCTAAGTCTGTCCGGCACGGATGGGAAAGACTGCCGGGCTTGGCTGGGAGATCCGCCCGGCATGTCCTGGGAGGGCTGCGGGCGATGGCGGGGAAATGGCTCCGGGCCCGGCCCGGGATAGCTGAGGGGCAGGGCGGCGGCGGGCCATGAGGAATGCGGCGCCTGAGGCCGGCCTCAGGGCTCGTTAACCATGATGAAGCCCCCTGCCGCAGGGAGACGCCGGGGCAAGGGGCCGGATCTGGCATAATAGGCCGGGATAGGCTATCCTCTGGGTCCGTCCGTTGCCGCGCGCCCAGCAAAAAAGCGCCGATCGGGATCGCAGGTTCCGGCGATCGGCGATCTCGAGGGGCCGGAATTCCCCGATCGCGGCTCCCATAGGGAATGGAGCCCCCCGCGAGCCGAGAATTCCGGCGGTCCCCCGATTTCATTACCGCTAAATTTAATGATCCCGGGAGACCGGGCGGCGCCGGCCGGCCGCTCTCCCTGGAGAACGCCCCCATGAAGATCCTCTCCGTGACCCCCCTGGAGATTCCCGACGTGAAGGTGATCCGCGCCGCCCGCTTCAGGGACGGCCGCGGCTACTTCACTGAGCATTTCCGGGCCTCCGACTTCAACGAGCTGGCCTCCGGCCCCCTGGGGGCCCCCGGGGCCAGGATGCTGCAGGCCAACGAGAGCTGGTCCCGCCGGGGGGTCATCCGCGGGCTCCACTTCCAGTGGGCGCCCAGTATGGGCAAGCTCGTAAGGCCACTGAGCGGGCGGCTCGTCGACATGGCCCTGGACATCCGCCGCGGTTCCCCCGCCCTGGGGAAGATAATCCTCTACGACATGCCGTTCGACCAAGAGGCGGACTGGCTCGAGTGGATCTGGCTCCCGCCGGGGTTCGCGCACGGGTGCCTGTTCCCCTGCGATACCGCCATCGAGTACCTCTGCACCGGGGAATACAGCCCGCTGACGGAGGCCGGCATCTCGCCGCTGGCCCCGGATCTCGACTGGTCGCTGGCGGATCCCGCCCTCAAGGCCGAGTTCGAGGCCATCCTCTCCGGGGGCGCAGTGCTGTCCGCGAAAGATCGCGCCGGGGCCACCCTCGCCTCCTGGCTGGCCTGCGGGGACTCGCGTAACTTTTAGGGAGGGCCGCCGGGCCCTGGCCTGCTCCCGCGCGGGCGGCCCGGACAAGGGGGAAGTCGTCTTGAAGGCTTTGCTTCAGAGGGTGACCAGGGCCAGCGTGCGGGTCGGCGGCGAGACCGTGGGCGCCGTGGGCCGCGGGCTGTGCGTGTTTCTGGGCGTGGCCGCCGGGGACACCGAGGCCAACGCCGTCAAGCTCGCGGGCAAGGTCGTGAACCTGAGGCTCTTCGACGACGCCGAAGGCCGCATGAACCTGTCGGCCCTGGAGACCGGGGCGGGGCTCCTGGTGGTGAGCCAGTTCACGCTCATGGCCGACACCCGCCGCGGAAGGCGGCCCAGCTGGGCCAACGCCGCGGAGCCCGGGAAGGCCGAGGAGCTCTACGGGCTCTTCGCCTCCGAGTGCGCCAAAAGCCTCAAGGTGGAGAAGGGCCGCTTCCGGGCCATGATGGAGGTGGAACTCGTCAACGACGGGCCCGTGACGGTGATGGTGGAAGATCCGGCCTGAACCTCCGCGGCAGGCGGATCGGCCCCGCGGCCGGCGCGGGGCTCGAGCGGAGCGCCCTTCGGCAAGGCGCGGATGAGCCGTCTTGTATCCTGTCGGCCTTGAGGCCTGCCGCGCGGCGCCTGCGGAACGTCCAGGGCCGCCGTCTGCCGGCCGCGGGGCTGTCCCGGCCTGCCGCTTGGCAGGCCGGCCTGTCCGCAAAACGTCGATCAGCCTGTCCGCCTGCCAATCGGCCTGTCAGCCTGCCTGCCGGAGCGCCCGCGGTTCCGCCGGCCGACGGGCCGGGGCGCCGCGCGGGCGGGCGCTTCGGCCGCGGGCAGGGCCGCCTCAAGATGACGGCCTTGTCTACGGGACAAGGAAAGGCACGGCGCCCGCGCGGGCGCGGGCGCCGTGCCCCATCCGGCGCCGCGGGCGCGCGCCTGCCTGCCGCCCCGCGCGGGCGCGGGAGCCGCCTAGAACTGCATCCTCTGGACTTCCTGGTACGCGTTGAGGACCTTGTTGCGCACCTGCATGAGCATCTTGAAGGAAGTCTCCGCCTTGCTCATGGAGATGAGGGTCTCGTGGATGTTCCCGTTCCGTCCGGTGGCCAGCTCCTCCATGGCGGTCTTGGCCTGGAACTGCATGTTGTTGGTGTTGACGAAGGTGGCCTTCAGGTGATCCGCGAAACCCGGGCGGTTGTCCTTGCGCGCGCAGTTCGCGGGGAGCATCTGGAGGGGGGTCCCGCCTGACCTCACTGATCCGAGCATGTTCTTCTCCTTGCGCCGCGGGCGCGGCGGCGGCAGGCGGCGCCGGAAGGGGCGCGGGCCGCGAGAGGGCTTCCTCAGGGCGCCGGCCCCGGCAGGGCTACCTCAACAGGTCGAGGGACTTGAGGGCCATGTTCTGGGCCGCGGTGGCGGCCGTGATGTTGGCCTCGTAGCTCCCCTTTGACGATATCATGTCCACCATCTCCTGGACGACGTTCACGTTGGGGTAGAGGGCGTACCCGAACTCGTCGGCCTCCGGGTGGGAGGGGTCGAAGACCAGCTTGAAGTCCCGCCTGTCCTCCATGATCTCCCGCACCTGCACGTCCTTGAGCTGGCCGTCCAGGCGCGGGCGCGCGCCCCTGGGGCCGCTGAAGTACGGCGCCGTCTCGAAAATGGGCACCTTGCGCCGGTACGGCCCGCCGTCGGGAGTGCGGGTGGTGTTCATGTGGCTCAGGTTCATGGCCACCATGTTCATGCGCTGCCGCTGGCTGGTGAGGCCGGACTGGCTTATGTCCATGGAGTTCAGGAAGTCCATCTGAGGTTACCTCGATCCGCCTTCGCCGATGGCGTACTTAAGGGTGTCGAACTCTTTGGCGAGCATCTGCACCGTGGTGTTGTAGATGAGCTGGTTTTTCGTCAGGAGGGTCATCTCCTTGTCGATGTCCAGCTTGTCGTCATCGTACTCGTCGTAGCCGTAGGGGGACATCCTGACGGCCTGGCTGGCCCTGTCGAAGGCGGACATGAGGTCCCTGGACGGGATGTGGCGCCTGTCGGTCTGCCGGACGTCGAGTTCAGTGCCGTTGCCGGGCAGCCTCTGCGCGAGCACCCTCTCGAAGTTCAGGTGCCTGGCCCTGAACCCGGGCACATCCTTGTTGGCGAGGTTGGCCGCCGTGAAGTCATGGCGGGCCAGCCTCAGCCCCAGCGTGCCCTGCATGATGCCGAACTGGCTGGAGAACAGGTTGTGGTTGAGGTCAGTTGTCATGTGGGCTCCTTGCCCCTCGCGGGGCCGGGGCGCGCGGGAAGGGCGCCTTATGCGCACTGCCAAGCAAACGCCGGGCCAGCTTTTCGGGGCGGCCGGAAATAGGCTTCGCCGCTGTCCAAACGGCGGCCCCCGGCCTCGGGAAGGGAGGTCAGGGCGCAGGGCTTTGGCGGCCCTCAGTCCCGGAGGAGGCCTTGCCTGTCCTTGAGGGGCCCTCAGTCCCGGAGGAGGCCTTGCCTGTCCTTGAGGGGCCGGCCCTCCGCCTTGAGGCGGCCTCCCGCTTCGCCGGGGAGGCGTCAGGCGCCGCTGAAGAACTCCAGCCTCCCTGAAGCCGGCCTCCGCGACGTCAAGGCGCGGATAACGGCGGAGGCCTGTCCCCTTGCGGCCGGGGCGCCGCAAATCCCCCGCTTCGCCGGCGGCGGCGTCAGAAAAGCGGACAGGGAAAAATTGCGGAGGCCCCGGCCGGCGCCGCTGCATGAGCCTGCCGGAAAAATTCAGTCCTCATTGAGCTTCAGCCGTCACGTCTTCCGAACGCGCGGGAGCGGCTTAAGGGTCGGGCGGCCTTAAGGGGAAAGCCGCGGAGGGGCGGCGAGGCGGTCCGCTGTCCCGCGCGCGGGAGTTCAGGCTCGAGGACAGCCTCAGCTTAAGCTTCCGCCGCCCTTCAGGCGGCGGTTAAGGAGCTTGAGGGACAAGCGCTCGCGGCGAGCGTTCCCGGACGCGCCTGCGGCCGCGGACGCCGGCGCGCGCGACGGAAATCCCGTCACGCGGTTTCGCCCCGAGGCGCTTGAGGGAACGCCTAAGCTCAAGCGCGCGAAGGTTCTCAGGCGATCCTCAGGCGTACCTCTGGCGATCCCTGCCGCCGCCCGGCGGGCGGCAGGGCGATAACCTTCGGAACCGCGTTCAGGCCCCTGTTTCGGGGGCCGTCCATGCGGCGGCGCTTTCTCCGGGCCGATGCGCGACGGTTCGGGACACGCCGCTTTACATGCCCGTTCCGGGCCTGGCCGCCTTGCCCCGTCAACGGCGGCAAAGGCCCATGGACTCGGGCGGGAGGAAGCGCCCCTGCGCGCCTCTCAGCGCTCAGAAAGGCGCCGCGCCTAACACGTCAAGGAGCCAGAAGACCAGGAGCCCGCCGGCTATGGTCAGGAGATCCCGGCCGAAAGCCAGGGCCAGCGCGAGCGCCGCCAGGGCCGCGGCCAGCCGCGGGAAGAGGGCCGCCCCTCCCAGGAAGAACTCGTGGAAGACCAGGGCCGCCAGCACGGAGACCGGGACGTAGTTCATGGCGTCCGCGACCTTGGGAGGCGGGGAGAGCGGCTTTTTCAGCGAGAGCGCGAAAGATCTGAGGGCCATCGTGCCGCCCGCGGCGAGCAGGAGGGCCAGCCAGAAGCCGGACATTTCAGCCTCCCTCCCCGCGCCCGCTTCCCGCGCGGGAGACGAGCGCGCCGACGGCCACCCCGGCGAGTATGGCCAGGATAAGGCCCAGGCTGAAGGGGGCGCCCCGGAAGATCACCGCGCCGGCGCCGGCGGTCAGGCCCGCCAAAGCTTTGGGCAGCCTGCCGCCGGAAGTGGACTTGAAGACCGAGATCAGCAGGGCCAGGAAGACCATGGGGATGGCCATGGCGAAGGGCAGCGTCTCCGGGAGGAAGGACCCTGCGGCGTAGCCCAGGGCAGTCATGGCCTGCCAGCCGGACCAGGTGGGGCCGGCCGCTCCCAGGAAGAACCACGCGGGGCTGCGGGAGAAGCCTTCCTTCAGGAAGGCCGCCATGCTGATGGAGTAGCTCTCGTCGGTCAGGAAGTAGCCGCGCGCGAGCCCGGAGGCGAGCGAGCCCGGAGGCCCCAGCCCGGGGGCGAGGGACGCCCCGTAAATGACGAGCCTCAGGTTCACCGCCCAGACGGTCAGGACAAGGGCGAGCGCGTTGACGCCCTCGTTCCAGAGGTTGAGGAACACGAGCTGCGCGGACCCCGCGAAGATCCCCAGGCTCATGGCCTGGGCCTGGAGGCAGCTCAGGCCGGCGTTTTTGGCCGCCGCCCCGAAGATGAGCCCGAAAGGCAAGAGTCCCATGAGGATAGGCGCGCCCGCCGCGAAGCCCGCCAGGTAGTCGGACCTGATCGCCTTGAAGCGGGGGCCTGAGGCGCCCTGCGGCCCGGCGGGGGCGGCGGCGGCTTCCGCGGGCGCGGAGGCCGCCGGTCGGGCGGGCTGCCCCGGCGCGGCGGCTTTCCGGCCCGTCTCCGCGGCCGGCTTCTCGGGCTTGGCGGGGGAGCCGCCGATGGGGGGCTTGGCGGGCAAGGGTCAGAAGCCTCATGAACGGGCGCGCGGGAGCTCCGGCGCGCCGCGCGGCCGAAAAAAAACCGGCGTCTGCCGGGAGACGGCCGGGGGCCCGGGCGCGCGGGAGGGCGGCGGTAAAGGCAGGCGCCTCAGGCGGGCCCCGTCAGCTCAGGATCATGCGGTCCGAGACGGCCCCCTGCACGGCGGGGTTCGCGGCGTGGAAATGGTAGATCAGGTCCTGGACGGTCAGGCGGGACTTCTCCTCGGCGCTGAAGTCCAGGCAGACCTCCCCGCGGTGCATCATGATGAGCCTTTGGCCGTAGCTGAGGGCCTGCTGCATGTTATGGGTGATCATCACCGCGGTGAGCCTGTCCCTCTCGATGACGTCGCAGGTCAGGCGCATGACCAGGCCCGCCGTGCGCGGGTCAAGGGCCGCAGTGTGCTCGTCCAGGAGGAGCAGGGACGGGCGCACCAAAGTGGCCATGAGCAGGGTCAGGGACTGCCTCTGGCCGCCGGAGAGGAAGCCGCAGGGCTCGCCCAGGCGCCTGTCGAGCCCGAGATCCAGGCTCCCGAGGGCCTCGCGGAAGCGCGCCCGTTCGGCCCGGGTGATCCCCGCGCGCAGGGTCCTGCGCCTCCCGCGGCGCTGGGCCAGGGCCATGTTCTCCTCGATGGTCATGGAGGCGCAGGTGCCCAGCAGGGGATCCTGGAAGACGCGGCCTATGCGGCCCGCCCGGCGATGCTCGGGCCAGCCCGTGATGTCCGTGCCATCCAGCACGATCCTGCCTTCGTCGGGAATGGCGGCCCCGGCGATGCAGGCGAGCAGGGTGGACTTGCCCGCGCCGTTGGAGCCGATCACGGAGACGAACTCCCCCGGCCGCACGTCGAGGTCCAGGCGGCAGAGGGCCCGCAGCTCGTTGGCCGTGCCGCGGGCGAAATACTTGGAGAGCCCCCTGACCTTAAGCATCACGGGCCGCCTTCCCGCCTTTCCTGCGCAGCGAGTCCCTGAACCTCGGCAGGACCAGGGCGGCCACGACCAGGGCGGCCGTCAGGAGCTTGAGGTCCGAAGGCTGGAAGGCGATCCCCCAGGGCTTGAAGCTAAGGGCGGCCGCGATCGCCAGGCGGTAGACGACGGATCCCATGACGACGGACAGGATCACGACGGCGATCCTGCGGCCGCCCAAGATCGTCTCGCCGATGACTATCGAGGCGAGGCCCGCGACTATGGTGCCCACTCCCATGCCGACGTCGGCGATCCCCTGGTTCTGGGCGATGAGGGCGCCCGATAGGGCCACCAGGGAGTTGGAGATGCCCACCCCGGTTATGACGGTGAAGTTGGTGTTGACGCCCAGGCTGGTGATCATCTTCGGGTTCGCGCCGGTGGCGAGCAGGGCCTGGCCGTACTCTGTGCGGATGAGCCAGACGAGGGCCAGGATGACCGCCGAGACGAGGATCACGAAAAGGATGTTCGAGGCCAGGAAGGGGGAGACGTCGAGCGACCTGATGGGATCGAATACCGTGGGCATGCCCACGAGGGCTATGTTGGGCCTTCCTCCCATCACCCTGATGTTCACGCTGTAGAGCGCGGTCATGGTGAGGATGGAGGCGAGCAGGTGGAGGATCTTGAGCTTGGTGGTGAGGAAGCCCGTCACCGTGCCGGCCGCGAAGCCGGCGGCCATGGCGGGCAGGAGCGAGAGGAAGGGGTTCAGGCCTTTGGTCACGCACACCGCGGAGACGGCAGCCCCCAGGGTGAGGCTGCCGTCCACGGTCAGGTCAGGGAAGTCCAGCACTCTGAAGGTGAGGTACACCCCGAGGGCCATCAGCCCGTAGGCGAGCCCGAGCTCTATGGCCCCTGAAAAGGCGTAAAGGCTCACTGGACGGTTACTTGCGCCCTGGAGAGCACGGCTTCGGGTATCTGGATGCCGAACTTCTCGGCATAGCCCGGGTTGACGATCAGGGTGAACTCGGTCTGCTCCTCGACCGGGATGTCGGCCGGCTTGGCCCCTTCCGTGAGGATCCTGGCGGCCATGCGGCCGGTCTGGCGGCCGAGCTGGTAGTAGCTGATGGAGAGGATCGCGGGCCCGGCCTGGGAAGCCGTGCCGTCGTCGGACGGGTAGACGGGGATCTTGGCGTCAAGGCTCACTTTGAGCACGGATTCGACGCTGGCGATCACGGTGTTGTCGGTGGGCAGGTAGATGGCATCTACCTTGCCCACGAGGCTCTGCGCCGCCGCCATTACGCCCGCGGTGTCCGGGGTGACGGCTTCCACGAACTCGAGGCCCAGGTCGGCCGCGGACTTGCGGGCGAGCTGCACCTGCACGACGGAGTTGCTCTCGCCGGCGTTGTAGACGACGCCGATTCTCTTGGCGCCGGGCTGCACCTCCCTGATGAGGGCGAGCTGGGCCGCGACGGGATTGATGTCGGTGGTGCCCGTGACGTTGCCGCCGGGTTTGGCGGTCGAGGCGACCAGCTTGGCGTCCACAGGGTCGGTCACCGCGGTGAAGAGGATGGGGATGTCCTTCACGCGCTGGGCCGTGACCTGGGCGGAGGGGGTGGCCACGGCGAGCACCAGGTCGGGCTTCTCGTCGTTTATCTGGTTCGCGATCTGGAGGACCGTGGGCATGTCGGCCTGGGCGACGTGGTCGTTGTAGGCGACTTCCAGCCCCAGCTCGGCGAGCTGCTCCTTGAAGCCGCGCACGGCCTCGTCGAGCGCCTTGTGCTCCACGAACTGGTTGATGGAGATCGTGTAGGCCGAGGCGCCTGCGGCCAGCCCGAAGGCGGAGACGCAGGCTGCGAGAGTCAGGCAGAGAAAGGTTTTCATGTGTTCAATCCGCCGCGGGGAATGCGGCCGGCCCCGCGGCGCCTCCGGTTTTTCGGTTGGGTGAGCGCCCCCTGCCGGGCGGAGCGGCCCGCGCTGGGGGGGCGGAAAGCGGAGCCCGGGGTTCCGCAGCGGGTGGCGGGAACGGCGCGGGTCGGCGGATTTCACGGGAACTGTCGATCGACTATAAGGCTTTTCCTGCCTGCAAGTCAATACTGGCAAGGCTTCGGCGCCGCGCCGGGGCTCAGGGAGACGGCGCCGGGCGGCCGGCAAGGCTCAGGCGGAGTCGGTTCTCCGGCCCTCCGGGCCGTTCGGGGAACTGTCCCGCGCCGGAGCCCCGGAACGCGCCGGAGGCGCTTGCGGGGCTCCGGCGGGAACGGGGGAGAGGTGGCGTTTCAGGGGAAGGCCGACGGAACGGACGGTACTGGCCAGGGCAAAGGAGCGAGGATTCCCGTCGGCCGCCGATGGGGGCTCGACGGCCGGCGGCCGGCCCGCGGCGGCCGGGGGGCGCGTGCGCGGCAGCGGCGGGGGAGGGCCCGTGAGAGCGAACGGGAAAGACAGGGCAGCGGGAGTTCGCTTGACAGCCGCGGGAGGCCGGGAAGGGACCGGCGGATGGAACGGGCCGGCGGCAGGCAGGCCAAGGTTCCGGGGCTTCGGCTTCCCGGGTCCTGCGCCTCCGGCGGCGGGCGGTCCCGTGCCCCGCAGGGCCTTCGGAGCTGTCCGCCTCCCGCGGCGGACGGCCCCCCGGAGCGCTTCCCGCGGCGGGAACCGGCGGCCGCGTCTCTGCGCTCGGCGCCGCGGGAAAGAGCCCTGCCGCGCCTTCCTTACAGGAGCGGCGCCATTAGTCGAGACGCGCCTGCCCAAGGCTTCAGCAGGCGCCGCCGCCTGCGGGCTTCTTAGGCGGGCTGCCGGCCTCAGGGGCGGGCCGAAGCGTTTAACCGGTTTTCCTTGTCCGGGCGCATGTCGCAAAATCATCGCCCATGCTCTCGACAGCAGTCACAATTTGCGCTAATTTCGCCCTGTCTTTCACTAATCAGCTAAAACTTTAAAAAAATTCAGATTTGAAATTTTTTTAAAATTCTGAAAAATCAACACTTTACCTTTCAGAAACACCGAGACGTCACTTACATGCAGGTTGACAGCCGTATCAGGCGGCATTATACTTAAAACAACCTAAATTCCCATGCCGCCCAAAACGGCGGTCTTGCGGACCCCGGGGCCATCCAGGCAGCCAGGAACCCGTCGCCTGTTCCGTGTCCTTCTTCTCCTTCCCCTCCGGCGTCGCCTCATCGTCAGCGTCAGCGCGCAAGCGGTCGCCGGTTCCCGCCGGCAGCCCGAGCCCAGCGGACCCCGGCGGCACCTTCCCAAGCCCTGTCCTCAGAATAAGACCTGCCCCCCGTCCCGTCCCGGCCGAAAGCCAGGCGGCACATTCTTCAGCTCGCACCCCAGTCCATTACAAACGCGCCAGTCTGTTCCCTCGGGCTGACGGCGCCTATCCGTCTCTCGCCGCGGACCTTTTCGGATAAGGTCCGCGCGTGCCGGTTTTCCGCCCGCCGCCCGATCGCAATCCCCATCGGTTGCCCGCAAACTCAGGCCACCCGCGCCTTTCCGGGCCAGCCGCGCCTTGTCCGGCCAGACTCCGCTTCGATCCTCGCCGCGCCAGCCGGCGCCTCCCCTTTTTCAGGCCTCCTTCACTCTTCCGTTCATAAAGAGGCGCCGCCATGGCTGTTCCTGGCGCGTTCACGTCCGACATGGCCTTCCGCCCTGCCCAGGGAGCGGAAGCGCCGTACTTGCCTGTTATTCCGCTGTTTTAACGTTCCTTTCGGGGTTCCTCTCCGGGGCTTCCGGCACGCGACTCACCTCATTGGCAGGAAAAAATCGAAGGCGGGCTTCCCAGCCTTCCCCGGCGGCCGCCTTTCGCTGCCGCGACGCTCGCCGCCGAGGGCTTCTCTGCGGCAACAGGGTATGTGTCTTATGTGCGGACCTTCAGGCTTACCGTTTACCGGTTCCCTGCGCCTTCCCGCGGCCGGGGGGCCGCGGGCCCTCTTTCCGGCGGCAAGGCCAGGCGCGGCCCGGGCCCTCCTTGGCGCTCCCGGAGGCGCCCGATGACCGCGCGGGGGGGGGCCGAGTCCCGGCCGGCCTTTTCCCTTAACTTCCGGGACTCCTGGGGCCGGGCGAAGGCGCTGGCGAAGCGCAATACCCTGTCGATCCTCGCGGTGTTCACCGCCGCGGCGGTGCTCGTCGTCTCCCTGTACACCGGGAGCCTCGTCACGGCCTACCTGGACTCCGACCTCACGACCTTCGCTTCCGACCTCCAGTCGGCCGCGGCCGAGGCGGCGGCCCTGGCCTCCGGGGACGAGTTCGCGGCCCTCGCGGGTTCCGGGGAGGCGGCCGCCCAAGGCTACCAGCGCCTAAAGAGCCTGCTCGCGGGCCTGCAGACGGGGGGCATGCGGGTGTGCTACGTGCGCCTGCAGGATGGCTCGGCCAAGGTGGTGGCCGACTCGGGGGCAGGGGGCCCGGCCGGCGTGCCCCAGCGCCCGGGCGATGATTTCGACGTGTCCTCGCGCAAGGGCCTCTCGGAGGCCTTCGAGGGGATTTTCCCCAGGGCCGAGCCTGTGCGGTTGAGCGCCCGCGCGGACCTTTTCGCGGCCTACGCCCCCGTCTTCGACTCCTCGGGCGCGGTGACGGCGGTCGCCGCGGCCGAGGCCGTATGGGGCGGCAGGGACCAGGCCTGGGGCGCGGGCATGCGCAGCATCTCCCTGGTCCAGATAGCCGCTCTCCTGGTCTTTCTGGCCTCGGGGTTCGCGAGCCTTCTGGGCTGGCGGCGCGAGGCCGCCCTCGCCGACGCGGCCAACTGCAGCAAGTCCATGCTCCTGGCCGGCATGTCCCACGAGATCCGCACCCCCATGAACGCCATCATCGGGCTCTCTGAACTGGCGAGGCGCGATTACGGCAAGCTCAGGGCCCTGGAGCACCTGGAAGGCATCAAGACCGCCGGGGCCGGCCTTCTGTCCGTTGTCAACGACATCCTCGAGTTCTCGCGCCTGGAGGCGGGAGAGCCCGTCCGGGAAGGCAAGCCTTACGGCACTGCCAGGCTCATCATCGGCACCGTCGCCGTGGCCAGGGCCGGGCTGGGCGCGGCCCCCCTCAAGCTGCTCGTGGACGCCCGCCCGGATCTCCCGGAGACCCTGGTGGGCGACCAGGGGCGGGTCAGGCGCGTGATCTTCAACCTGCTGGGACAGGCTTTCAGGAACGCCCGGGGGGGGTTCGTGCGCTTCACCGTCGAACGCGAGACCGAGGGCTACGACCTCAGGCTCGTGATGACCGCCGAGGTGCCGGGGGCGGGCCTCAAGGAAGGCGACATCGATCGCCTTTTCGGCGGATTCAACCCTTCCCGGGACGGGCCGCCGGTCGACCCCGCCCTCGCCTGCGGTCCTGGCGGCAGGTCCCTCAGGCACACCGACGGGGCCGGGCTGGGCCTCGCCCTGGCCGCGCAGATCTGCCGCGCCCTGGGCGGCAGCCTCACCGTGCGCCCCGGCGCCTCCGGCTCAGGGGCCGTCTTCCGGGCGGAACTCGTCCAGAAGGTCGCCTCCTGGAAGCCCGTGGGCCAGCTCTTCGAGGCCTCATCCGCCTCCGCAGGGGGCAGTTTCAAGGCCGGGTTCTACGCGCCAGACGCCAAGGTGCTCGTCGCCTGCGGCACCGAAAGGGGCGTTCAGGAGCTCGCAGCCCTCCTGGCCCCCTACCGCATCACCCCGGACGTGGCCTTGAGCGGCGAGGAGGCCCTGGAGCGGATCGCCGCCAGGGACTACGATCTCGTGCTGGTCGATCAGGTCATGCCCGGCCTGGGCGGGGTGGGCGTCTGCCGCCGCGTGAGGTGCGCCGTGGGCGGCCGCTTCGAGTGTCTGCCAGTGGTCGCCCTCGCGCAACCCCATGCCGAGGACGAGGCGGATGTGCTCACCTCCGCCGGGTTTTCCGGGGCCCTGGCCAAGCCGGTGGATCCTGCGGACCTGGACGAGGCCCTGAACAGGTGGATCCCCGACTCCAAGATCTTCTCCCGGCTCGATGGCCCGCAGGAGAGGCGCCGTTCCGCCTGGCCCGGCGGCATTGGCCGCCACAGGAGCGGCCTGCCGGACCTCCCGTCCCTGAACCGTCCGCTCGCGGGCCCAGTGGGCTTCGACGAGGAGGCCTGGGCCCGTTCGGTCTCCGTGTCGGAAGAGCTCAAACGCGTCGGGAGGAGCGGGGCCTGCTGGACCTCCGTGCCGCATCCGGGGGCCAGGGCGCCTGTCAATTCTCCGGGCGCCTTCCCTGCCGTTCACTTGGCGTCTGGCGGCCGGCCGGCTGATACGAACGATGCCGCCGCCTCCGGGCTTTCCTCAGGCGCCGCCGCCCAGGGGGCCTCCCCCGCTGAAAAAGCCTCCGCCGAGGGCGGCTCCGCCCCTGCCGAGGAAGGCGCCCCTGGAGGGGGTTCCGCCCGCGCCGACGGCGCCCGGCACGCCGGAGACCCGTTCCCTGTCTTTCTGGAAGGGGTCGACCGCGAGATCGGCCTCTCGCTGGCGGGCGGCTCCGAGAGGCGCTACCTCTCTCACCTGCAGGTGTTTTCCTCCGCCTCCAGGGGGGTGCTCGAAAGGCTCTACCAGGAACCCTGCCATGACCCGGCCCTCAAGCCGCTGGGGCCTCCGGCGGACATGGCAGGCCGAGGCATCGGGCCCGTCTTCCGCGTCATCTCGGAAACCCGTAAGCAGGAGGCGGTGGAAAGCCTCTCGCCCCCCGCCGCCGATGGGGCGCCAGCCCAGTTCGCCCAGTTCGGCGACGGGGGGCTTCCCGGCCAGGGAGGCGGGGAATCCCCGCCTCAGCCCTCCGGGCCCCAGCCGTTCACAAACTCGGAGTTCGTCTTCGTCGCGCGCACCCTCAAGTCATGCCTGGCCGGCATAGGGGCCGAAGCCCTCTCCTTCGAGGCCATGCTCCTCGAAAGGGCCGGGCGCGCGGGGGACGCCCCCTACCTCGCCAGAAACCTTCCCGCTTTCCGGGAGGGCCTGTCCAGGCTGATCCTTGGCGTGGAGAGCGCCTCCCTCGGCGAGCCCTCGGGGACGGAAGCCTCTCCTGGGGAGCATGGGGACCATGCCGCTTCCGAAGGCGCAGCGGTTCACGGGCCCTCAGGCCTCTTACGGGCCTTGGCGGCCCCAGGGGACGGAAGGGCCGCTCCGGCGGCCTCCGACGCGGCTTTCTCGCCCCTCCCGCCCGGCCGCTCCGGCGCGGCCGGGCGGGGCGCCTCCCCCGTCCTGTTCGAGGAGCTCTTGCGCCTGGAGGCGGCCTTGGGCTCCAGGGACATGGATGCCGTGGACGCGGCCGTCCCTCAGATACTCGCCCGTTGCTGGTCCGAGGGGGTACGCCGCGAGGCGGAGCGGATTTCCAGGGGGGCGGGGGGCGGAGCCGGCGGCTCCCCTGAGGGCGAAGCCCGCAGGCCCCCGCTCTCCGGCGCGGGGGGAAAGGACGCCTGATGGGGGAGGAATCCGCAGAGGGCGGGCGATTCAGGAGGGGGCTGGACGGCCACACGATTTTCATAGCGTTCATCGTCTCCCTGGGGGCGGTGCTGGCCCTGTCCTTCTACACCTTCATCGTCATCCGCGGGTACATGAAGGCCCAGGAGGATGACTTCGTCAGGCGCCTCAAGCGCCAGGCCGTCTCGGCGGCGGCCCTTGTGAGCGCGGACGAGCTTTCCCGCTTCAACGGGCCCGAGGACGCTTCGCTCCGCGAGTACGCGGACCTCAAGTCCCGCGTCAAGGCCTTCGCCGAACGGCTCGGCGCGGCGGGGGTGCGGTATTTCCGCATCGTCCCCGACGGCAGGATTCAGTACATAATCGACGGCGCCAACGACGAGGCCAAGCGGATCGGGATCGACGTGGAGCCCGTGGCGGCCGAGGCCGAGCCGGGGGCGGGCGCCGCCTGGTTCGAAGGCAAGGTCAACGTCAGCGGGGTAGGGTCAGGGGAGGCGGCCTGGGACGGCCTGGCCGTCTCTTACGCCCCGGTGAAGCGCCCTGACGGGGCGGTGGCGGCCGTGGCGGGCGTGGCCGTGGACGACAGTTTCATCAGGGAATCAAGTTCCCGGATGACCCTGTTCCTGTCCATTCAGACTGTAGCGGTGTTCCTGGTCAGCGTCTGCGGGCTCGCCTCCATCTTCTCGAGCCGCCGCGCGGCCAGGCGCGCGGCGGCCGCCATGCGGGCCAAGACCTCCTTCCTGGCCCGCATGAGCCACGAGATCCGCACCCCCATGGCCGCGGTGGTGGGCCTGGCCGAGCTGGCCCAGCGCGAGTACGGCGGCCCCAGGGCGGTCGAGCGCATCAACGGCATCTCCATGGCCGGCGCCAGCCTCATCGCCGTCATAGACGACATACTGGACATCTCCAAGGTGGAGCAGGGGAAGGTCACCCTCAAGTGCCGCCGCTACTGGACCGGGGCCCTGCTCAGCGAGGCCGCCGCGGTGGCGGCGGTGCGCATCGGCGAGCGTCCCCTCAAGTTCGAGCTCGACGCCCCTCCCGATCTGCCTGCCGAGCTGTACGGGGACGGGGGGCGCGTCAAGCAGATCCTCCTTAACCTGCTCAACAACGCCGTCAAGTACACCCCGCGAGGCACGGTGAGCCTCAAGGTCAGGGTCAAGGCCCTTTCTCCGGACCCTTCCCCGGCGGGCGGCCAGCGCCTCCCTGCGGCTCCCCCTCCCGCGCCGTGGCGCCAGCGGCGCGCCTCCGGCCCCGGTCCTGGGGGCGGCGACCTGCGCGATGGCGACGTCTCCGCCATGCCGCAGGCGCTTTTCAGCTTCCGGGTGCAGGACAGCGGCGTGGGCATCAGGCCGGGGGACCTGAAGCGGATTTTCCGGGAGTACTCGCGCGTGGACCATGACAGCAACAGCGGAGTGGAGGGGACCGGCCTGGGGCTCTCCATCGCCCGCAACCTGGCACGGGCCATGGGCGGCGACATCCACGCGGAGAGCGTGTACGGGCAGGGATCGGTTTTCACGGCGGAGATGCTCCAGCGGGTGGCCGACCTTTCCCCCATGGGGGAGCTGGGCTCGGCCCCTGCGGCCGCGAGGGAGACGGCCAGGGTAAGTTTCACGGCGCCGGAGGCCTCCATATTGGTGGTGGATGATCTCCCCAGCAACCTCATAGTGGCGGAAGGGCTCATCGCCCCGTACCAGGCACGGGTCTCGACCGCCTCCAGCGGCCGGGAGGCGGTGCTGGCCCTGGAGAAGCGCAACTATGACCTGGTGCTTCTGGACCACATGATGCCGGGCATGGACGGCATCGAGACGGCCCAGGCCATCCGCGCCGCCGACGAGGGGCGGTACTCGTCCCTGCCGGTCATAGCCTTCACCGCCAACGCGCTGGTAGGCATGCGGGAATATTTCCTGGAGAACGGTTTCGACGACTTCATGGCCAAACCCATGGACGTGGAGGAGCTTGACAGGATCCTGAGCAGGTGGATCCCGGACTCCAAAAAGAAGCCGATGCCTCCGCGCGAGAAAAACGGCGTGGCCGCGTTAGGCCTGTAGGTCCGCCTGTGGCCGTTAACGGGAGCGCATGTCCTGTAACGGGGCCTGATCCCGGCAACGGGGCCTGATCCCGGCAATGCGGCAGGGCCGGAAATCCGCGGCGGGCCGAGGCAGGCCGCTCAGGTCCGACGGGCCGCGGAAAACCGCATGTCCTGTTTGGCCTGCATGCAGCCCTGGCGGCGGCGCAGGCCCGCCCGGCGGGCGCCGCGGGGCGGCGCCCGCCGGCGCCGATGGCCCTGCCCCGTAACCCCCTCCGGGAATTCGCCAGGCGGGGAGTTCGCCGGCGGGCGCGCGCGCCCGCAGGACCGGCCGCCTCTCGGGGCTTTCCGCTGAGGCATCATCCGGTTTGCCTCCCCGGCTCCGGCAAGGCGCTGAAAGCCCCCGCTTCCGGCCGCAAGGCGTCGGCATTTCACGGCCTCACGCGGCGCAGGCGGCTTTTCCGGCGGGCCGAAGGCCGGAGAAAGCGGCCATGGCATGGGAAAGCCCCCTGCCGATCGTCTGGACGCGCATTCAGCGGGGCCGCCGGGAAAGCCGACGGGGGCTGTCTCGTCACTGCCACGGCCTGAAGGCCTGGCGAGCCCGCCGGGGGCTCCCCCAAGCCGGCGCCCCCGGCGGGCTCCTTGCCGGGCTGATCCGCCGGAGCGGGAAAGATCCGGCAGGAACTTCCCCGCGCTGATCGGCGGGCGCGATGATCCCGCGAGCCCCTGTCCGGACATGGCTTCGGCTCGGTCGGCGGCGCCTTATGAGAGCCCGGCGGCATTCCGGCCGCGGAGAAGGCCGGTTTCCCGAAAAGAGGAAATCCGGCTTCCTTATGACCGGGCCGGCTTAAGCCTCCGGCCGTAAAGGGCCGTGCCTGCCCGGCACGGCGGCTTGCGGACGGGACGGGAAATCCAATGGCCTGAACCTGGCTTCCGCGCTTAAGTTTTTCCGAAAACGTCGCCTCCCGTTCACGCGGGATCGCGGCTCCGCCGCCCCCTGAGAGCCGCAGGAACGGAGGCAGGGAAAGCGGCGGCCAGGCCTGCCCCAAGGGAAAAGCAAAAAAACGGCGGCCAGCGCCGGGCTTGAAGAGGCAGCCGGTCCGCGCGCTTCAGGGAGCCGCGGCTCCGCGTTCAGCATGGGCGACCCGTGATCTTTCGGCTTCCCGTCATTGCCGGGCGTTGAAGGCATGAACGCGGGCCGACGAGAGGCGGATAAGGGGGCCAGGGGGTCCGGGGCCGGCGGCCCTTGCGCGGAGCGGTTTCGGACGCAGGAGCGTGACATGGGCAGGGATCCGCGCATTACCGGACCGCCTCGGCCGGTTCCGCCCCGGAAGGCGGGCTGAAACCGCCGGGAATTCCCTTGAGAAACCCTGTTCACCTTTGACTTAACCTGAATTCCGCAAGAAATCGCGTAAATACGCGTTATTTCAACCGCTCCTGATGTACTCATTGAGATCATCAATGGTCACGCCAAACCGGGAAAGAATCTCCCGTTGCTTCTTTGTGAGCGGATTCAGAAGCCGCATGGCCCCTTGACTCATGATGGCCCGGATTGTGGAGAGCTCATCGATGACATCCTTTGCGGTTAACCTATTGGTTTCCATCCATTTTGAAAGAATATTTCTAAGATATAGTCTAACAATAAGTGATACAAATGCGCAGAACATTTTGCCTTCTGTCGTTTTTTGCTTATGGGTTCTGAGACGTTTCATGTCAGTATGGTTTTTGATTTCATCAAGGTTTTTTTTCTGTTATGTCTCTGTTTTTATATATGGATATGATTTATTTTGATGTTAAAGTCGTATTCGTGAGTATGCAGGCATATCCAAGATCTTTGGCTATAGCGTCAATGGCTTCGAAATCCCTGGTCCAGCGCGGCCCTCCGGAATTATCGCGTTTAGGGAGGCTGAAGCAGCGGATGAATTCGCGTATTTCCGCCTTTGTCAGTTCATTCTTCCGCGACAACGTCTCCTCATCGGAAGCGGTTTTCCTGCAGAGGCCGTCGGTTTGATCCGCGGCAAGCTCAGGGTTGAAATGAACGTGCAGCGTTGATGCCGCTCCATGATATTCTCCCCTTACCGCAAGACCAAACATTTTGAAGCCGTCGAGACAGTTGCAGGATGACTGGACTGAAGCACGGTGCCGCAATATCGTCTCTTTAACGGCCTTTGCGCGGTTCTCAAACGCCGTCATGAGCGGGTACCCGTTTTGACGCATAAACTCTATGTTAGCCGCAGACGCAAAACCCCAGCCCAGGACAAAGCAAACCCCTTTAATGCCGTAATCCTCGTTATGCTCCATCATGAATTTGAGATGCGACTTGTCGACTATCGCGCCCTGATAAGCGGCATAAAACGCAGGAGGCATGGACTGCCGCCCCAAATACATCGCCATATTGATCCGCGGCAGACGGTCACCGTCACGGTCATATCCAGTCTCATCGTCAAGGATGCCTTTAGCGTAGGTTGAGCGCGATGTCACGCCGTAAGCAAAATATTCCGTCTGGGTCCTGCGCGGCGCCCGCTTTTTGAAAAACCTCATACGCTCGACGCAGCCGATTGACTCGAACAGCCGCGACGCTTCCTGGCCTGTCATGGACAGCGAGGGCATGGTCCGCTCGAAAGGCGCTCCAGGCGGCTCATCACGTTGCCTTCAGCAGGCATATACGCCGCTATGCCGGACACGCGCGCTGAACCGGAGGGGATCAAGGAACTCTCAAGTATCTCCCTGACGCCTAGAGAAGACAGGATTCCGCGCGACAGGAAGGGCACGCCGATTTCGTAAACCGTGCCGTCATCGCGCGGTGTCCTGACATCAACGTGAGAGGCTCTCTCGCCATAGAATTCGTAGTAGGCGTTATTCGGGATCAGAAGTCCTGCATCTTTGTCCAGTTTGCCGATGGACTTCCTCTTATTGGTCGGCTGCCCTTTGCTGTAACGGCAAGTCCCCAAGACGTGAAACACGTACGGGTACCTGCCGGTCTTGGCGACAATGATGCCTTTGTCGGAAAGAGGGACCCGGCAATTTAATTGGGGGCCGCAGCAACCCCTCCTGGTATATCATGTATTATACACCTACAAGAGAAACTTGCAAGCCGTTTCCATGCCCTTAGTTAAATATTTTTTGTTGAATTTATAGATATTTTCCTAAAAAAACAGAATTTATCGAGATCGTATGTTCACAATACTTGCGGGAATTTAGGATTTAACGCGTCGCGTGGCCTCGCCTTGGGTTCATGCCGTTTTAGAGGGGGCTTTTCCCGCTTGAACAGTCCGCTGAATTGATCGGGCGCCGTCCATGATCATCGGGCGGGGCTTGCGAGGGAAGATTTTTTCCTGAAAGCCCTGAAAGCCCTGAAAGCCCTGAAAGCCGCCGGAGGCGCCCGGGTGCGTCTCCGCCTTCACGCCGCGCTTCCGGCGGCCCTCAAATCGCGGCGGGACATGACGTCGCGCCTCCGGAGCCTGTCCGGGCGGCCGGCGGGACTTGACTGGGCGTCTCCGGACGGAGGGGCCCGGGCCTCGCGTTTCGGCGGGCGGCCGCGCGCGCCTTGCCCGCCGCGGGCGGGGTCGCCGCGGCCGGGGGAGGCCGCCCCTACTGCCGCACGTATGAAAAGAGGTAGATCCCCAGGAGCGTGAACAGGCAGTTGGGGAGCCATGCCGCCAGGAAAGGCGGGAGCAGCCCGGCGTAGCCCAGGCTCCGGGAGAGTTCCTGGGTCACCAGGTAAAGGAAGGAGAGGACCATGCCCTGGACCAGCCCCAGGGCCACGCTTCCGCCCTTCTCGCGCCAGAAGCCCAGGGGGATGCCCATGATTATCATGACGAGGGTGATGAGCGGCCGGGAGAACTTGAACTGCAGGTCCACCATCTGCCGCAGCGGGTAGAAGCCCTCGGCCTTGAGGAGGCCTATGCTCTCGCTCAGCGCGGCGACGGAGAGCTCGTCGCTGTCTGAGGAGCCCTGGTGGCCCAGGCCCGCCGGAGGCGCCGGAAATCCAGGCAGGAACAGCTCCTTCTCGCTCCTGAAGGAGAAGCGCCGCGCCATCCCGCCGGTCATGACTCGGTAGTCCTTGACCCTGGCGCCGAAGAGCCTGAGGCCCTCGGGGGAGAAGACCGCCCGTTCCGCCTCGACCCGCGTCTGCAGGTTGAAGGCCTCGTCGAAGATGATGAAGGAGGCTTCCGTCGCCTCGCCCCTGGACTCGTCGTAGGTTCCGAAGTGCTCGAACATCCTGCGGTCCCGCGCCCATACGTCCCGGACCTCGGCCTGGATGGACTCGGAGCGGCGGTTGCGGACCTGGCCCTCCCAGATGCGGTTGGAGACCTCCGCCGCCGCAGGTGTCACGAGGTTTTCCAGGATGAAGACCAGGGCGCTCAGGGCCAGGCCGGAGGCGACAAACGGCCTGGAGAGCCTCCAGAGGCTGAGGCCAGAGCCTTTGAAGGCCACGATCTCGGAGTTGCGGCCCAGGACCGCGAGGGTGATGAGCAGCGAGGCCAGGGCCGCCACCGGGATGAGCAGTATGGCCATGTAAGGGATCTGCGCCGCGAAATACAGCAGGATGTCGCCGTAAGGGATCCCGTGGCTCACGAAGTCCGAGATCTTCTCGATAAAGTCCACCACCATGAAAAGGGTGAGGAAGCCGGCGAGGCAGAGCCCCAGGAACCTGAAGAAGAGGCCCGAGAGGTACCTGGAGACGACGCTCACGGCGCTCCCTCCCTCTCCCCGGCCTGGCCGCGGCCGGAAGCGCCTGGGCCCGCGGCCCCCGGCCCGGGGAGGCTCCCGCCGCGAGACGCCCCGGCTCCCGGACGTTCCCGGATCCGCGCGAAGGCCCTCCGGAAGGAGGCCCCGGGATCGATGGCCGCGGAGCGGTTGATGCCCTTGAGGAGGGACACGGCCAGGGCGAAGGCGATGACGTTGGCGCTCCACACGGCCGGCCCCGGCGGGACAGCCTCGGCGGCCGCCAGGGACATGCCCAGGGAGAAGACCGCATAGTACACGATGAAGATGAAGAGCCCCACGGCGAGCCCGAAGTTGCGGCCGCGCGTGCGGAAGCTCGCGCCCAAGGGCATGCCGATCACGGCCATGAGGAAGGCCGCCACCGGGAAGGCGAGCCTCCGGTGGTACTCGATGGGGTAATAGATCCAGCCTGGATCGCCCCGGTCGCGCAGGAGTTCGGCCTCGGCCAGGAGCATTCCGGTCGGGAGCTCGGAGCGGCCTGCCGCGAAGCCGCCGTCCTCGGACGCGAACTGCGGGCCGGGGGAGATCTTGAGCTCGTAGGTCTCGAAGAAGATGCTGTCGACGCTCCCCCTGCCCTGGAGCATGCGGTCGATCACTCCTTCCGCGAGGCGGAACAGGAGCAGCCCCTCCTCGCGGTCGATGTCCAGCAGGCCCCTGCGGGCCACGATGACGGTGTTCTCCTCCGGGAGCCTCCGGTCGCTGATGAAGACGTTCTCCATCTCGTCGGCCCTGGCGGGAAGCTGTCCCACGTAAATCGTGAGGCCGGGGAAATCCCTGACGAAGACCTGCTCCTTGATGGCCAGGTCCGCCCTGGCCTTGGCCAGGGACAAAAGCTCGGAGCGGAAGCGCAGGTTCGCCGAGGGCGTGAGGTAGACGTTGAAGAGGGCGGTGACGATGGCCGCCGCGGCCCCGAAGAGCATCACGGGGGGCAGGAGCTGGTAGAGGGAAAGCCCGGAGGCCTTGAGGACCGTGATCTCGGAGTCAGCGCTCATCCTCAGGAAAGTGGTGAGGGGGGCCAGGAGGGCCGCCATGGGCACGGACATGGACAGCATCTTGGGCATGACCAGCATGAGCACCAGGGCGATGTCCCCGGTGGAGACGCCGTTGGCGATCACGAGATCCGTCAGCTGCATGATCCTGGCCATGAGCAGGATAAAGGTGAAGACCGCGAGGTTGACCGCGAAGGAAGGCACGGTCTCGGCCAGGATGCTGCGTTTGATGGTGAAGGACCGCATGTCCTGGGGCAGCCTCCCGGCCGGAAGGGGGAGCCGTCAGGGGCGGGGCCAAGGCCCCGCCTCGGGCGGGCTGAAGTTTTGAGGGGGGAAAGGGCCTGGCGGCGGACGTGCTGAAGCCCGCGGCCTCCCCGGGACTTTACGAGCTGCGGCCCTGCCTCTGGTATTGGGCCACCATGCGGTTGTGCTCCTTAAGGGTGGACGAGAAGTGGTGGGTGCCGTCGTTTTTCGAGACGAAATACAGGTAGTCCGCCGCGGCAGGGCTCACGGCCGCCCGGATGGCCGCCTCGCCGGGGCTGGCGATGGGCCCGGGCGGGAGGCCCTGGATCACGTAGGTGTTCCAGGCATGCGGGGTCTCGAGGTGGGCCCGGGTGATGTTGCCGTTGAAGTCCGGAATGCCGTAGATGACCGTGGGATCGGTCTGGAGCCGCATCTTCTTGGCCAGCCGGTTGTGGAAGACGGCGGAGATGAGGGGGCGTTCGGCGGGGTCGCCGGTCTCCTTCTCCACGATGGAGGCGAGGGTCACCGCCTCGTTCATGGAAAGGCCCCTGGCCGCCGCCTGGGAGGAGTACTTGGCCCAGACCTTGAAGAACTGGTCGGTCATGGCTTTCACGACGGACCTGAGGGGAGTGCCCCGCGGGAAGCTGTAGGTCTCGGGGAAGAGGTAGCCCTCGAGGCTGGGGGCCTCGATGCCCAGGGAGCGGACAAGCTCGGGGTCCCGGCACAGGGCCAGGAAATCGGAAGAGCTCCCCAGGCCGGACAGCTCCACCTGGCGGGCGATGTCCGCCATGGCCCAGCCTTCCGGCACGGTGAAGGGATAGCGCTTGAAGTTCCCGCGGACCAGGAGCGCGAGGGTCTCCCAGGCGTTAAGGGAGGGATCCAGGGCCTGCTCGCCGGCCTTGACGGCCACGGGCCTCTTGAGCTTGGAGCTTATCCGCACCGCCCAGAGGAAGGCGTCCTTGTCCCGGATGACGCCGGCGTCTTGGAGGATTTGGGCTATCTGGGGATAGCCCGCGCCCTGAGGTATGGAAACCAGCACCTCCCGGCTGGAACTCTCGGGCGCCGTGAAGCGGTGCCCGTATTCCAAAAGCCAGATGAAAGCGAATATTAGCGCCGCGCAGGCGGCCAGGCCAAGGAAGCCCAGCAGGCGCCCGGCGGCCCCGGGGCCGGACTTGACCTTGGCCGCGACAGGCTTTCTTTTGAATTTCACCTATCTCACCCCGCGTCGCCGTCGCCGCCGCAACCGGCGGAGCCCGGCGCCCTGGCGGCCATGCCGCCCCCGTCCGTAGCCCCGCCGGCAGGCTCGCCGCCCGCCGGAGGGGGGCCATCCGGCAGGGAGCCCGCAGGGGCCGCGCGCTTTCCGGCCCTGCCGAGGCGCCTCTCCAGTATCAGAGCCGCCGCAATGCCATCCACCCGAGCCGCCCTGGCGCGCTCGGATCTGGTCCCGTTGGCGTCCATGATTTCGCGGGCCTCCGCGGTGGTGTAGGACTCGTCTTGGGTGAAGACGGGCACCCGGACCGTTTTTCTGAGCTCATGGGCCAGGGCCAGGGCGGCCTGGGCCCTGGGGCCCTTCCGGCCGCGGAAGAGCGGCACGCCCACCACCAGCGCCTCGGCCTCCTGGCTTAAGACCAGGGCCGCCACCTCCCTGAGGAAGCGCGCGTGCGGCCGTCTGGCCAGGGGGGGAAGCGGCCGGGCCACGATGCCCTCCCGGTCGCTCAAGGCGCATCCCACGGTCTTGTCGCCCGGATCCAGGGCGAGGTATCTGGTCATGGGCGGCGGCCGTCCTTTCACCGGCAGATCAGGAATGATAGCGCTTAAGGAGACCGATGACAATACGGGCCGCCTTTCCCCGGGGGGCCGCAGGGCAGGCGCCCGGAAGCGCCTTGCGGCGGCAGGGGCGAGGGAGGCAGGATCTCCGGAGGGCTTGCGGGGGAAGGAAAGCCCCCGGCCGGGCTGCGGGCGTCCCTGAGCGGGAAGGGGATCGGGCCGCTGCCTTCCGGGGGTCTTGATTTTCGCGGGGCCAATGTCTATATTCCGACAGGAGGCCCCTGTCGGCCTCGCCCGACCCTTGCGCGGCCCGCCAGGGCCCAGGAACGGCTCCCGCCGTCCCGGCCTGCGGGGGCCGCGGCCTTACCCTTCCTGCCCGCTTTTCTCACGGGCTTTTTCGCAAGTCTGCCATATCGGCGTCTGCAGCTTTGAGGCTTCGGGCCCTCGCCCGGAACCTTCCGCCGGAACCGTGCCACGGGCTGGCGCGACTGTCGGCAGCCCTTTCCTGCCCACTTGTCATAAGGAGCAACAATGCAGGACTTCACCAAGCCGCCCCGGACCGGCGCCCAGCCCCAGAACGGCGCACAGCCCCAGAACGGCGGGTACCAACAGTACAGCTCTCCTCCGCCCCAGAACGGCTGGTACCAGCAAAGCGGCGCCCCG
>JAITRL010000359.1 GCA_031288415.1 Deltaproteobacteria bacterium
CTGCCCTGCCCTGCCCTGCCCTGCCCTGCCCTGCCCTGCCCTGCCCCTGGCGCGCCAGAACCTTGACGCCGCCCCTGCCTCTCCCTCAGGCCGTGCCGCCAGGGCTCGATGCCGATCCCCCCGGGCCGCGCGGCTCTTGGCCTCAAGGGCCGGAAAACACCGGAAGACGTGCCGGCCTTGGCGGCCTCCGCCAGTCCTCCCGGTCGAACGGGGGCGGCCGTCCGCTTGAAAAGCCTTGCCGGACACGCGCAATCACGCCGAGCCTGCCCCCGCCGCGGATCTCCCGCCCGGCTCCAGACGCCGGCGGGCGCAGGCGCGCCTGTCAGCCCGCGCCGCCGCTAAGGCGGAAAACGGCGGCCGCTTTCCCGCCGGGCGTGATCCTTGCGTTTCGGCAGGTCAAGCGGCTTGGCTCCCGCCCTCCCCGCCCCTCGCGCTGACGCCCTTCCGGCCCGAGTTTCCCCCAGGCCCACGACGCAAAAAAGGCCCCCCGACACTCCAAAAAACGGGGGGCCTTTTCTGCCTCGGCGGCGAAGGCAGGCCTCTGCCGCCGGACATTTCCCGCAGGAAAAAAATTTCGCGGGCGCCGCCGGCTGAAGCCGACGGGCCGGATATAGAAAAAGGCCTCCCGCTCACTCCAAAATCGGGAGGCCTTTTTCTTTTCCAAAGGCAGTTTAATGCCCTTAGATTCTTGACGGAGTCAGGAAGGCTCAAGGAAGAGAGCCGTTTTCCCGAAGTCTTCCCTTGTCCTGAACAGCGTGTCAGGTTCCATGTACTCGGCAGGATCCGGCCCGTCAGCTGGCCTGGTCGACCGGGGAGGTAGAGCCGGGCGAAGGTTTCGCGGCGTCCCGGCCCGCGTTTTCATGGGCTTCTGAAGCTGTTCGTCTGCCCAGGGGATTACCCTATTACCCAGGGCTTCACGTAAGGCAATACCACGTGCCTTGTTTCGCAAAGAGCTGTCCGGCCAGGTTTTCTGGCTCCCGGATCATCCTACTTGCGGCGCCTTCCCAAGGGCCCCTAAACCCTCAGTGACATCAGCCAGGGGAGTTACCTCTTTCGCCTGAGGGCGGGGAGGCTCTGACCTGTTTCCCCGTCCGCGGGCTATCCCCGGACCTTACCGTTTTCGTACCCGGACACAGCGGCGGGTCCGCGGTCGCTTCTACGACACTTCCCTCGCGCCGGTCAGCCATTGCCGTTGGTTTACGTAATAAGGTACCTCCTTTGAATTTCGTTTTCCTCCGGCCCCGAGGCCGCCCTGCGCCCTGAGGCCTGTCCCAACGGGAGATTCCGCGGCGGGAGGTTCGGGAAAAGCATAAAAAAAACCCGAATCGCATAAAGCTGATTCGGGATGCCCTTCTTATCCTGAACCTTATTCCCGGACCGCGGGGAAGAATGTGCGGCAGAAATGGTTTCTGGCTTCCGGATCTACCCTGGCAATCGCCTTCCCAGCCATTTCTGGCCAGTGGCTTTAGACGCCTCACGCGCCTTCTTGCTTCGGTCCCCGGTTACAGAGGCGGGCCCGCTCTCGAATTTAACGAGATTCCCATTAGGCAAGGCAACCGAGAACCAACTCCATGATTCCGGCTTCCTTTTTTCTGCCTGAAATGAAGTATACCCATTTTTCGGAGGCGGTCAACCCCTTTTCAGCCCGATCAGGCCCGATTCAGCCCCTGCGCACCCTTAACTTCTGCAAAACACTTGTGATTTTTTTTCAAAAAAAATTTTCACCCCTCTTTCGGTTTTCCGGCCCAAAAACCGTCAATCCGCTTTCCCGCAGCCCCAGCCCGTCCTGTCGAAAGTCATTTGGCCTTATCCCTCAACGGTTTCCGAATTTTCGGAGGCTGCCGGGCGGGGCCGTTCCCGCGCTTCCCCTGAACCCCGGGCTCCCTGCCGTGCCCCCGCCTTAGCGCGCTGGAGCCCCCTTTTCCTCCCTGCCCCGCTCCGGCTGACCTGAGCGAGCGGCCCTGCGCACTAGCGCCTCCAGTCCTGTCCCTTCGCTTCCTGTGCCTCGCATGCTCCCCTGACTATCCTTTATCTTCCGCCGAGCCGGGGAGCGGCATGGGCCGGGCCTGCCCCATGCCGCGCCAGGCTCCGTTCCGCACGGCGGGATGAAAAGCCACGGGCGGCTTGAGCCCTTTCCGGCGACGCTCCCGAAACGCCTGAAAACTCCTCCTGGAAAAAAATCGTTCCGGAGGCTTCTTCCGGCCCGCAGGCCGCGCCTGCCGGGACATTGCGGCGTAAGGGCCCGGAGCCGGGGGGACTGTCAGCATGCCTGCCGCGCGCCGCCCGCCAGATCGGTCGGGCCGACCGAAGGGGAGTCCAGGCTTGCGCAAAGCGAAATCCGCCGCGGGCCCGTCTTCAGATCCGCTCAGGGACGGCTTTTCAGTTGACCCGCCACCCCGGCTGCAGGGCCGCACGATCCGGCGGGCCGGCCAATCCGCCGCCGGGGAGCAAGCCCCTTGCCGAACGGCCCGGAAGACAGTCAGGCCCCCTTGCCGGAGCTCTGCCTCAGAGAGAGGAAACCAAACAGACGGAATGCATGGGCAACAGGCTGCCGTTGCGGAAGCCCCTGTGCAGCGTACCCTTTGGCGGCCAGGGGACTTCGCCGCCCCTTATAGGCGATGGCCGCGGCAATTGCAAGCCAGCCGGAAGTGAGTCGCGCCATTGCGGAATTTACCCTGTTTTTGTATTTTTTTATCCTTATTTGCCTTTTCTCAATTCTTATTCTAAATTAGTAGGTGTCGCCTCCTTCGGTCATCGAGGAAAATGCCTGAATTTTTCTCAAAACCTGCGGAGCCTTAGCTATTAGCTAAAACTTTTCTTTTAATTTAGTGATTGTATTAATTATTTTTAATTTTATATATAATTTTATTTTATTTAAATATATTATAATTTACGTTTTTATTTATTTTTTGGAATACGGGTGATGCTTATGGTTGCAGAAAAAATTTCTTATTGGCTGGGCATATCGTAGTGATATTTAAATTGTGCTAAATTTATTATTTATGGCATGGAAAATTTTTCTTCATTAGCAAAAGGTGAAGAAATTTTAGAATTTTTATTTAATTGTCATATGTCTTTAGAAGCATCTTTAAAAGCGGCTATTGCTTTTGAGACTAAATTTCCACCTAAAGAACACCTTCTTAATGTATTAGCAAAGTTAAGCTTTATAGGGAGAAATCTAAGTGCTTCACAGACTAAATTCATTCAAATAATGACTCCTATGTCTACCACTTCTAGATATCCAGAAGATATAGATGGAACTATAAAATTATACCCTCTTTCTAGGTATAAATATGTTTTACAACAAACTATAGAGATTATAGATCTAATTAAAAATAAATTAGATCCTGTTCCCGAAAATTCTCCTCCTCCCTCACCTTCAAGCCCAACAATGAGGTAAATTTATGAATTTAGATGATGTGAAAATTATATGTGATGATTACTCTAAAATTTTTTTACAACATTATAAACCTAAATATATTGTACTATATGGTTCTTACGCTTATGGCACAGCTAAGGAGGAAAGTGATTTTGATTTAGCTTTTATCTTTGATGATAAGCCAGATAATTGGTATGATATTTTAGTTTGGTTATATCTCTTATTAGAAAATCCATATTATAGAAAAATACAACCTATTATAGTTAGCATAAATAACGATAAAAGCGGCTTTACTGAACATATTCTTTCGACTGGCATTAAACTTTATAGTTAATTGATTAAATATTTGGCTGATCATTCTGGAAGAACTCAGGCGCACTTTATCCCTTCGGCCTGCCCCCAAGGCCCCTTCCGGCTACAGGGCCCCCGCCACGTAGAGGACCGTGTTGATGTAGGTCCCGCTGTTGTTGTACTTCCGGATGACCGCCCTCCTCTTGTCCTCGGAGGACATGTCCCCGGACCAGCCGTGCTCCTTGAGATAGTTGCCGATGCTGAAGACGGCGTCGGTCTTCTCGAAGAGGTCTATACGCTGGTCACCGTCACCGTCCACCGCGTACCTGCTGATGTTGGAAGGCATGAACTGCCCGTATCCCACCGCCCCGTAGATGGAGCCGGGGAACTCCATAGGATCATGGCCGTTGGCCCAGGCGAACGAGAGGAGGGCCGCGAGCTCGTCCCGGGCCCAGGCCCCCCGCTTGGCGGCGGTCTCGGAGAGGTACGCCCGCGTCTCGGAGTCCCGGTCGATGTCGGACAGGCGCGGGGCGATCAGCGAGTAGTCGGCGGAAGCGGCCATGGAGGCCAGGCTCACGGCGGCCTTGGCCTTCCCGAAATAGCTCCCGTAGCCCGTCTCTATCCACATGATGGAGGCGACCAGGGGCCCCGGCACCTGGTAGGCCCGCTCCATGCGGTCGAAGATGGCCTTGTCGGCCTGATAGTGGGCCCGGAGCGAGGCGACCGCGGACGGGCTGGAGAACTGCGTGTGGGTGCTGGTGCGGTCGGGCTTCCCTGCCGGGGGCGGCCTGTATTCCGAAAGCGGGCGTACCTTGCCTGAGCGCGCCGCGGCGTCCAAAGCCTTGGCCAAGGCCTGGGTCACCCGCCCGTCGGCCGCAAGGCCATGGTCCTTCTGATAGCGCTGGATGGCGGCCCTGGTGCCTGAGCCGTTGCGCCCGTCGATGCGTATGTCGTAGCCCAGCTGGTAGAGGCTCTCCTGGATCTGTTTCGTCAGATCCGAGCGGAAGAAGATCCCGAAGAGCTCCCTGAGCTTGGTCTCCATGGGTCTCGGAGTGAAGGCCAGGCCCTCGGACCTGAAGAAGCCCCGCACCCGATCCTCCGGGAGTCCCAGGCGCGAGAGCGACCCCGCCAGATCGCCCCAGGGCGCGGGCACGCCGGACAGGGGCCTTCCCGCCACGGGGGGCGAGCCCTTTTCCGGCGGGGGCACGGGGGCGATTTCCCTCCCCCCTGTCTTGCCGGGCGCGGGGCAGCCGGCCAGGAAAAGGGCCGCCAGAAGGGCGGAGGCCAGGGCCAGGCCCGCTCCGGAGGCGCCTCGGAATAAGGGCCGCCCCAGGCCGCGACTTGGCCCGGCCGGGGCGCAAGCGGCCCGCTCAGGCTTGTCTGTCGTAAAAGCTTTCACGGTCATGTCGGTTATGTCCATCCGGCCTTCCCGGCCGGTCTTTATCTTCTTCAGGCGCCGCCCCCGCAACGGCTCCCCCGGCCGCCTTCCAGGGGCCGCCTTCTTCCTTTCCCCGCCTTCCCGCCCGTCTTGCCTTTCCGCGCCCGCCCGCCCTGCTTCCTTTTCCGCGCCTGCCCGCCCGGCTTGCCTGCGGAGGATTTCCGACGGTCTTCCCCCTCATGAAGCCCCAGCCCCGCTAGCCCGACCCTTCCTGAGATTCCCCGCGTTCCCGCCTCTGCCCGGCCGCTCCCCTCGCCGCCCGCAGACCCCCCGCCTCCTGGCCCGGCCCGGAACGCCTTTTCCTGATCCGTGCCCCGGCTATGGGCGCCGTCAGCTTCCGATGCCCGTTCGAAGGCCTCCTTTGACGGCCGGCCGCCAGGGAAACCGAAAGCCCAGGGCCTAAGCCCGCTTTCCGGGACTTCCGGGGAAATCCGTGAACCGGCAGATGCCTGCCGCCGCGCAGGCCCTCGTCCCCGCCCCCTTGCGGGTGCGGCGGCGGCCCCGCTTCCAAAAGGCGGCGCCTGACGTCGCTCCGGGGGACCCCGAAACGGGGGCCGGCCGCCAATGAAGGCTACAGCACCAGCGTCCTCTTGATATTCTTCACCACCTCCTCGGGCTCGTCCACCACGAGGAACTTCTCCAGGTCCTCCTGGACTATATACTCCTTGTCCAGCATGGAGCGCCTCATCCAGTCGAGAAGGCCGTTCCAGTAATACGAGCCCATGAGATAGGCCGGAAAAGACCTGATGCGCCTGGTCTGGATCAAGGTCAAGGCCTCGAAGAGCTCATCCATGGTCCCGAAGCCGCCGGGGAGGACCACGTAAGCCTGGCTGTATTTGACGAAGACCACCTTCCGGATGAAGAAGTAGTGGAAGTTCATCTTGATGTTGGAGTACGGGTTGGGGTTCTGCTCGTGGGGCAGCTCGATGTTGAGGCCGATGGAGACCCCGCCCGCCTCGGCCGCCCCCTTGTTGGCCGCCTCCATGATGCCGCCGCCGCCCCCCGAGACCACCCCGAAGCCGTTCTTGGCCAGGAGGTAGGCGGTCTTCTCGGCCATCTGGTACTCCGGATCCCCCGGGGCCGTCCGCGCCGACCCGAACATGCTCACGCAGGGCCCGGCCTCGCTCATGGCCGTGAACGCCCTCACGAACTCGCTGAGGATGGAGAACATCCTCCAGGACTCCCCCGGGCCCAGGGAATTGACCGGGTAGGGGTCGCTGAGGGTGTGGCGCTTGAGCATCCTGTAGACGGGGCTGTCCGGGGGCGGAGGCGGAGGGGAGAACGGGGGCGGCGGGGCGGCTCCCTGGCTGTTGTCGTTGGGCATGAGGCTCTGTGTCCTTTGGGCTGGGTTGCGGGCAAGGCGGCGGCGCGGGGGGCGGGCACGGCTTGCGCCTGATCGTTGAATTATAGCATTGTTCTCTCAAATATGCCGATTTTCATGCAAAATGCCCGTTGAAAAAACGTCAGGGCGCGCCCGCCCCGCGCCTTCAGGCAGGCGCGGCGTTCCCCCTCCCTGCCGCGCGCCCCCCGGCTCCGGGACAAACCCCGCCGGGAGGCCCCCGCGCCCCTCCCGGGCCCCCGCCGGGGCCGTTCCTTGACACGGATGGCAACCCGGCATATGATTTCCCCGTGCCCTGCCTTTAAACCCCTCATCGAACCGCCTGGCTGCCTCCGGCGCGGCCGCGCCGGAGGCGGCAAGGGGCTCTCTGCGTTGAATCAAACGTGAACGGAGGAACCTCATGACCATCAAAGTAGGCATCAACGGCTTCGGCCGCATCGGCCGGCAGGTGTTGAAGGCGATCATCGAGCGCCACCCGGACAAGCTCCAGGTGGTGGCGGTGAACGACCTCTACGACGTCAACACCAATGCCCACCTGTTCAAGTACGACTCCAACTACGGCCGCTTCCCCGGCAAGGTGGAGGTGAAGGGGCAGAACTTCGTCATCAACGGCCTGGAGATCCAGAACTACGCCCATAAGGACCCCAAGGATATCCCCTGGAAGGACCACGGCGCCGATCTGGTCATCGAGTCGACCGGCGTCTTCACGGAGGCCCCCAAGGCCCGCGCCCACATCGACGGGGGCGGCGCCAAGAAGGTCATCATCAGCGCCCCGGCCAAGGGCGAGGACGTGACCGTGGTGCTGGGCGTCAACCAGGACAAGTACGACCCCGCCAAGCACTCGATCATCTCCAACGCCTCATGCACCACCAACGGGCTGGCCCCCGCCGTGAAGGTGGTACACGGAAAGTTCGGCGTGGAGAAGGGCCTCATGAACACCATCCACTCCTACACCAACGACCAGAGGATCCTCGACCTCCCCCACAAGGACCTGCGGCGGGCCAGGGCCGCGGCCCTCAACATGATCCCCACGACGACCGGGGCGGCCAAGGCCCTCGCCCTGGTGATCCCCGAGCTCGCGGGCAAGTTCGACGGGCTCTCCCTGCGGGTCCCCACCCCTACCGTCTCCGTGGTGGACTTCACGGCCCAGCTCACGAAGAACACCACCACCGAGGAGGTCCGGGCGGCCTTCAAGGAGGCGGCCGAAGGGCCGCTCAAGGGCATCCTGGGCTACGACGAGGAGGGCCTGGTGTCCATGGACTACAAGGGCTGCCCCCTGTCCTCCATAATTGACGGGCCCTTCGTGCAGGTCCTGGGCGGGAACCTCGTGAAGGTCCTGGCCTGGTACGACAACGAGTGGGGATACTCCTGCCGCGTGAGCGATCTCGCGGCCCTCATCGCCGACAAGGGCATCTAGCCCTTCCGGCACGGCCTCCCGCCCGGCCCGCCCGGGCGGGAGGCCCGGGGCCCCTGCTGGCGCGACGGCCGCGCGCCCGCAGGGGCCCCGGGCTCCCCGGAACCCGCCATCCGGAGGCCGCGGGGGGCCGCACGGCAAAACAGCAAGGCAGAGCACACCAGAATGATGAACGAAAGCGAAAGACTCAACGAATATATCCGCAGCGTCTATCCCCCCAACAAGGCCCTGGCCGCTCTCGCCGCGGAGCGCGAGCAGTGGCTCGCCAAGCCGCGGGGGACCCTCGGGCGCCTGGAGGACCTCGCCATCCAGCTCTCCTCCATCCAGAACCGCCTGCGCCCCGGCCACGAGAACAAGCTCATGGTGGTCTGCGCGGGCGACCACGGCGTGGTGGAGGAGGGCGTGAGCGTCTACTCCAAGGACGTGACCTACCAGCAGATCGTCAACTTCTCGCAGGGCGGGGGCTGCATCACCGTCCTGTCCCAGAACGTGGGGGCCAAGGTGGTGCTCCTGGACGTGGGCGTGGACCACGATCTGCCCGCCCATCCCAAAATCGTGGCCGCCAAGATCGCCAGAGGCACCAAAAACCTCGCCAAGGGCCCGGCCATGACCCGCGACGAGGCGGTGGCCAGCGTGGTCACGGGCATCGAGACCGTCCTCGCCGAGCCCCAGTTGGACCTCGTGGCCGCGGGCGAGATGGGCATCGGCAACACCACCCCCAGCTCCTGCATCGCCGCCGCCCTGGCGGGGCTCACCCCCGAGGAGGCCGCCGGCCGCGGGGCGGGCCTGGACGACAGGCAGGTCCGCCACAAGGCGGAAGTGATAGCCAGGTCCCTTGAGATCAACAAGCCCGACCCCTCCGACCCCCTGGACGTGCTGGCCAAGGTGGGCGGCCTCGAGATCGGCGCCATGGCGGGCGTCTACATCGGCGGCGCCATCCGGAGGGCCGGGCTCATCATCGACGGCTTCATCGCCGCGGCGGCGGCGGTCCTCGCGGAGAAGCTCGCCCCCGGCGTCAAGAGCTACATGATAGCGGGGCACAAGTCCCGCGAAAAAGCCCACGGTGCCCTGCTCGGATACCTCGGGCTCAGCCCGCTCCTGGACCTCGGCATGTGGCTCGGGGAAGGCTCCGGCGCCGCCGTGGCGATGTTCATATGCCAGTGCGCCTGCGAGCACTTCAACAAGATGAAGACTCTCGCGGAGGCAGCCGTCACCGATGTGATTGACCTCGACCAGATCCTGAACGGCTCCTGATTTCCGGGCCCGCCAGGCCCGAAAGCCTTAAGCCGCCGCCTGATAACCCCAAGGCCCGGCAGCCCTCGCGCGAGGGCTGCCGGGCCTTGACGGTTTCCTGGCAGGCAGGGCATGGGTCAGCCCTCCGGCGGCGCGGGAGGCCGGCCGAAAGGCGCCCGCGCGGCGAGCCGCTCCTCCCGCCGCCCCAGGGGGCGGAAGCCTTCCCGCCGGCGGGCGGGCGGCGGCGAGGGCTAGTCCCGCGGCACGGCCATCATGCGCTCCACGGCGCGGAGGGCGGGGATGCGGATCTCCTCAGGCACCTTGATGACCGGGGTCAGGGTCTCCAGAGCCTTGAGCACGTCCTCCAGGGTGTTCTTCTTCATGTTGGGGCAGACCATGGGGGTCGCCGGCTCCAGGAAGACCTTGTCCGGGCGCTGCTTTCTCAGGGGGTAGATCACCCCCTGCTCGGTCAGGATCACGAACTCCCGGCGGTCGCTTTCCAGGCAGGCCTTGATGATGCCGCTGGTGGAGCCCACCACGTGGGCCTCGGCGAGGATCTTTGGCTGGCACTCGGGATGGGCCAGGACCAGGGCCTCCGGGTGCTCCTCCTTGAGCTTTTTCACCTCGGCCAGGTTCACGCGGTGGTGCGTTGGGCAGAAGCCCGGCCAGAGCAGGATCTCCTTGTCCGGGACCAGGGTCTGGGTGCGCATGGCCAGGTTCCGGTCCGGGGTCATGAGGACCCGGTCACCCTCCAGGGACCGCATGACAGCGGTCACGTTGGCGGAGGTGCAGCAGATGTCCGAGTGGGCCTTCACGGCGGCGCTGGAGTTCACGTAGGTGAGCACCGGCACCCCGGGGAGCTCTTCCCTGCGCTTGGAGAGCGCCTCGGGGGTGATCATGTCCGCCATGGGGCAGCCGGCGTCAAGGTTCGCGAGGAGCACCGTCTTGTCGGGACAGAGGATGCTCGCCGTCTCCGCCATGAAGTGCACCCCGCAGAAGACCACGACCTTCCGGGGGCTCCTGCGGGCCTCCTGGGAGAGGCCCAGGCTGTCCCCCACGAAGTCCGCCACGTCGTGGACGTCAGGGACGCAGTAGTAATGGGAGATGATGACGGCATCCCGCGCCTCGGCGAGCTCGCGTATCCTCCGCTTCAGGGCCTGGACGGCCTCCGGGCCGCCGCCGTTTCCTTGGCTCATGTGGCCTCCCTGTCCTCCGCCGCAGGCTCCGGCTCCGCCTGGGGGACCGTTGTAAACCGGGCCGCGCCCTCCCGCCCGGAAGGCGGCGGCCGGGCCGCCGGGCAGGCGGCCCGCGCTTATGGCTTCAGGAGGGCTCCCTCCCTCGCCGGGTCAGGGGAAGGCCCGGGGGCCTTCCTCAATTTCCGCCCTCGGCCTCTTCCCTGACGACCGCGGTGCCCCTGGGGGGCTTGAACCTGAAGAAGTCCTCAGGCAGCTCGGGGTTGATCTCGGGGGAGTCCAGGTAGAAGTCCGTCTTCTCGCCGGTCCCGGAACTCAGGCGGAAGCCCTCCAGGACCGCCTCCTCGCCGCACCAGACGGTGATGGTCCCGGCGGCGGCGCCGTCTTCGCCGGCCTCTTTCTCTTTGGGGGCGAGCACGAAGCCCGTGGCTCCGGGCCTGGAGGGGTCCTCCTGGGCGGCGGTGATCAGGAAATGCTTTTTGAGCTCGTCGGCCCCGTCGAAAAAGGCCGTGAGCGGCCGGAAGCCTTCGGCCAGGTCAAAGCCCTCGTAGACCCGGACCGTCTTCTCCGCCGGGAGGTACCACCAGGCGGTGGCCCCGTCGGTCACGAGCTCCTCCGCGGACGGCTTCTCCTGGGCCAGCCGCAGCCCCAAAGGCTTTTTCCAGTAGAGCACGCCTTCGGCGGTCTGCACGGCCTGGCTCTTGAAGACGGGATCGGTAGCCGGGGTGGAGGTGGACCTGCGATAGGAGGCCTTGAAGGCCGTAAGGCCCTTGTAGCGGGCCGCGAACTTTCCCAGCAGCGCCTCCTGGGCGCGTTTCCCCCGGGCGGGAGCGGCGGCGAGGGGGGCGGAGGGCACCGCGAGCAGGCAGGCGAGGGCCAGCAGGGCCAAAAGCCGCGGAAGGCCGGGGAAAACCGTGGGTAACTTCATGGCAAGGTCCGGAATAAGCCCTGGCGGGCAAGACCCGCGAAAGAGCCGCTGCGGGGTAAAGCCTTGGCGCCGGTTTAGGGGCGAGCCGGGGTCAAGTCCCGCCGGCAGGCTCGGGGGACGCCCTCGCGGGAGGCCGGGGGCGTTCCGGAGGGAAGCCCCGCAGGCGGCCTTGGGCGACACCGGAGGGAAGCGCCTGCTTGGGGCCGCGCGAAGGCTGAGCGGGGAAGCGCCGGCTTGGGGCCGCGCGCGGGCTAAGGGATCCGGGCCTGCGGGAACGTCAGGCAGGGCGCCGGAAGAAGGCGGGCGGCCCGAAAGCGCGCCGGAGGCAAGGCGCCGGGGCAGTCCGGGGGGAACCTGCCCTGCCCCGCCCCGCAACGGAAGCCGGAACCGGCCCGCGGCCGCTTCTTTGGGCCGTAGGCGGCCCTTCAGGAAGCCTGCCTGGAACCCTCGCCCCGGCCAGCCGCGCAGGCAGGCGATAAGGCCTCAGAACTTCTCCAGCCGCCAGCCCGCCCCGGCGAACAGGGCGGGTATGCCCCGGGAGCCCACCAGGTGGCCGCTTCCGATCACCGCGAAGACGGGGGGCCCGGCGCCGTTCAGGTGGGGCAGGAGCCGCCGGTACATGGTCTGGTTGCGGTCGAATACGACCCTGTCCAGCAGGGGCGCGAGATCCGGCCAGGCGACGTAGGTGGAGAAGAAGGCCTCCTCGAACTTGGCCTCGTCCCCGGCGATCCAGGCGCCGACCAGCTCATCCATGAATGTCTCCACGTCCTTGAGCTCGAGCAGCGTGGCCTTCAGGAACAGCATGGACTCCTGCTCGGACATGTCCGCGAAGACGCCGAGCTGCTCCTCGGCGGTCTCCAGCTCCACGAACGGCATGCCCCGCTCCCTTGCCTTGGCCAGGAAGTGCCTGTCCACCCCCTCCTTGACGATGTAGCCCAGGCGCTCAAGGATCGTGACGCTGAGCGTCACCGCGGCGAGCCAGGGCTTGAAGGGGCACTCCACGCCGCCGGGGAGGTTTTCCGCCTGGGCTTCCAAAAGAACCCTGAGCTCCGGGTCCAGGTGCAGCATCAGGTTGTCCGGCGGGTCATAGGTGCCCTTGTCCAGCATGATCGTGAGGGTGCCCTGGATATCCTCGGATTCCGGGTCCAGCTCCAGGACCAGGGTGCCGGAGCGGTCGAAGGCCTCGTTGATGACGGGCTTCAGGGGATAAAAGGAGGTCCGTGCCATGTGGACGGACCCCAGCAGGTACAGCTCCCTCCCCTCGGGGGAAACGGCCCGCCAGAGCATGGCCTCGTCGGCCCTGGCCGGGGCCGGCCGGGCCGCGGCGAGCCCCGCCGCGAGCAGAAGGGCCGCGAGCGCGGCCCAGGCCAGGCGTGTAACCTTTTTTTGCAACTGCGTTCTCCCTGTTAGCCTCATCCTCTAGGCCTCATGCCCGTAAAGCGGACGGTCCGATCATCCAGGAAAGTGACCGGACTTTAGCACAGATCCAAGCCCTGGCGCAATTTGCGCTCGCCACATCGCCTCGGCTCCTTTGCTGCCAGAGCCGAGAAGGCGCCGGCCGGCCATTTCCCCCGCCGCCGCGCCTTACGCCGCCGCTTCCCCGCCGGCAAGGCAGGCGGCCGGGGCCGGGAATTCCCTTGCCGCAGGCCCCCCCTTCGGGGCGGGCCTTAAGAAGACGCCTTCCGGGCCTCCGGAGGCAGCCTTCCGCGCGCCCAGGAACGCCCCCGAAGGGTCAGCCTCACGGCGCCGCCTGAGTTTTCCTGCCGCTCGGGCGGCTCCGGGAAGAAACCGGAGGCGGCGGACCGCGGCCTGGCCCGGCCCGGCCGCGCTCAAGAGCCGCCTCAGGCCCGGATTTCCCGAGGCGGCCGCGGCTGTGCTAAAATCGGCCCCGCGCCTCAACAGCGGCCTTTCGCCCGGCCTGAGGGGCGCCCACCCTGAAGGACTGACCCCCATGCGCATAGACGACTATAAAAACGCCATCGCCCTGGCCGTGAAGGAACTCTCGGAAAGGGACCCCGCCGAGGTGGGGCGCGCCGCCGGGGCGGAGCTTTACCTGCAATACATGGATCTCCAGTACGTCTTCCACAAGGCGAGGCTGGCGATCCCGGGGTGGGCCGCGGGCTGGGCCCCTCCCCGCGATTCCGAGGAGCTCCCCCTCACGGATCAGGTGCTCATCTACCACTATCTGCTGGGCGCGAAAAACGCGGGCCTTACCGGCGAGCTCGCGGCCTACCGGGAAATCCCCGGAGGGGCCTTCTACTTCGACGCCTTCCGGAGGCGGGCGGAGATCCCCCTCGCGCAGGTTTTCGGGTCCAGGCCCGGCATCCTCGCCCGCGTCGCCGAGGCCTCGGGCGGGAAAATCATGCAGGGCTACGGGGACGAGGCCGCCCTCTTCCGGGTGTTCCCCCACGTGGAAATCCTGGTGATGGTCTACCACGCGGACGAGGAGTTCGAGGCCCGCGGCCAGGTCCTCTTTGACCGCTCCGTAGGGAGCTGCCTGAGCCCGGAGGACATCTCCTGGCTGGGCTCCGGCCTGGTCTACCGCCTGATGGGAGCGGCCAAAGGGCTCAAGTAGCCAACTTACGTAAGCCCCCGCCCCGAAGGCGGCGCCTGAGGGCACTTGGCCGTCCCCTGCCAGGCTTTTGCCGGGCCCGGGGGCCTTAGGCGGCCCCCTCCGCTGACTTTTGCCTGGAGGCCTGGCGCACACGCCCTTCACTTGAGTCAAGTTACCGGCCCTTGGCCGCTCCTGGCGCCCTTGGCCGGCCCTTCCTGAACTTTTCCTGGCCCCGGTCCGCGGCCTCACTTCCATGAACCGCGCCTCTCCCGCCTCCCGGCTCATTTCCGGCGCTTCTCCCCGGCCCCGCCCTTGACCTGGCGGGGCCGGGCACTTACCTTCCATTACAGGGGACTCCGCCGGGGCCTGTGCCCGTCCTCGGCGGCCCCCCGGACAAGGAGCCGCAATGAAACTCGCCATCTCGGGGAAGGGGGGGGTCGGGAAAACCACCCTCTCCTCCGCCCTCGCGTACATATTCAAGGAGCACGGCAACAAGGTCCTGGCCATAGACGCCGATCCCGACGCCAACCTCGCCGGAGCCCTGGGGTTCAAGGACATCAAGGGCCTTACGCCCATCTCGGAGATGAAGGAGCTCGTGGCCGAGCGGACCGGGTCCGAGCCCGGCTCCTACGGGACCTTCTTCAGCATCAACCCCAAGGTGGATGATCTCCCAGACGCCCTGGCCAAGGAGGCCAACGGCATCAGGTTCATGACCCTCGGCGGCGTGAAAAAGGGCGGCGGCGGCTGCATCTGCCCTGAATCGGTGATGCTCAAGAGCATCGTCATGAACCTGGTGCTCGCCCGGGACGAGGTCGTGATCCTGGACATGGAGGCCGGCCTCGAGCACCTGGGCCGCGCCGTGGCCACCGGAGTGGACGCCCTGATCGTCGTCTGCGAGCCGGGCCAGCGGTCGCTGGAGACCGCGCGGGTCATAAAGAGGCTGGGCGGGGACTTGCGCATCCGCCGCATCTGCGTGGTGGGCAACAAGACCCGCGGGCCCTCCGACGAGAAGTTCATCGCGGAAAACGTGGACGGGCTCGAGGTTTTGGGCTTCATGCCCTTCGCGGAATCCATCATCGACGCCGACCGCGAGGGCAAGGCCGTCTTCGAGAACTCCCCCGAGGCCGTGAATGCCGCCAGGGGAATCTACGCCCGCCTGGCCGGGGAATAGGGCCCCCGACGGTTCGCCCCGCGCCGCCTTCCGCCCGCAAGGGCCGCCCTTCCGCTTCCGGAAGCCGGCCCCTCCGCCCGGAAAAGGGCTTTTTCCGCCTGCCCTCCCTGAAGGGGATATTCCCCGCCTTGGAGGGCTTGTCCCTCCGCCCGCAAAGGGCCGTTCCTCCGCCCCCGCCCCGCAGCGCCTGCCCAGGGCCCCCGCGGGCGGGGGCGGCCTTTTCGCGGGGCCTTGCGGTCCCGGAGACCGCCGAAGTTCTCCGGACCCGTAAAATCCGGTACAATCCGGCCATGCCCCGGAAAACGCGCTCGACGGCTCTCGGGTCCCCCCAAACCCCCCATTCCCCGTAAAAGCCTTAAGCCTCGCGGGGCGTCTGACGCCGCGGCCTGATCCCGCGAAAACACATGGTTTCCGGCGGCTCTTCCGCGCAGGCGCATGAACTGCCGCGCCTTACGGCGGGGGCTTTCCCCTCCCCCGAAAAA
>JAITRL010000010.1 GCA_031288415.1 Deltaproteobacteria bacterium
GCCCGGCTCCTGTCGCCCTGGTCCTCCCCTGATTCCCCTTCCCGATCCACCTCAATGACCTCGTCCGGGGGCCGGAAGTCAGAAACCTTCGGGGGCATCTCGATCTCGCCGGGCCGGAACCCGTAGTTGTCCATCAGGTAATCTTCGGAATAGCCGGAAACCATGCCGGCCTGCTTGAGCACGGCATCCCTGTCGGCCCTGTCCCTGGCGAGCTGGCGGTCGTCCCCGAAGACCACCTCGGGCCGCTCCCCCGGCAGGCCGTTAAGATCGAAGCAGGCGTCCACGAACCTCTGGACGGTGGGCCTCACCAGCTCGATGTCCGCGCCTGGCCGACCACGTAGTCTGAGCCGGGCTTCTCCTTGTAGGCCATGTCCCAGGACAGGATGATCTTGTCCCATTTCTCCGGCAGAGCGTCGCGGGTCCAGAACCTGAGCCATTCCCTCTTGAACACCGCCCCGGACTCCGGCGCGGGCCTCTGCTGGTACAGGGCCGCGAACTAGTAAGAGCCGATGTTCTGCCTGATCTCCTCCAGGGCTTCAAGGGAATACCTTTCGGGATGCAGGGCCTCGCCCGCGCGCCTGCGGAACGTGCCCGGCTCCGCGCCGGGCGACGCGTCGGGCTCGTCGGCCTCGGCGATCGCCGGGTAACTCAGCACCTTCCACTTGTCGCCCGCGCCCGTCTTCTGGTTTTCCAGCAGGCGGCCGGCCAGGTCATCCTCGTGCCAGCGGGTCTGAATGAGCAGTATCCCGCCTCCGGGGGCCAGCCGGGTATAGAGGGTGGAGGCGTACTCGTCCCAGACCTTGTCCCTCATGGTGGGACTGTCGGCATCCTGGCGGCTGCGGAGAGGATCGTCGATGATAAGCACCTCGCAGCCCATCCCGGTGATGGTCCCGATAATGCCTGTCGAGCGGTAGCTGCCCTTCCTGCCGACGATCTCGAAATAGTCGTTCCTCCGCACGGACCCGCCGTCTTCCGCCCTGCCCCCCTTGCGCGGCAGCCGCGTTTCGGGGAAAAGCTCCGCGTAGCCCGGCGAGCACATGATCCTCTGGACGTCGCGGCCCATCTTGGACGCCAGGCCCGCGTTGTACGAGGCGGCGATGATGGACATGTCCGGGCACTTGCCCAGGACGTACGCCGGAAAGTGCCGGGAAACGAGTTCCGACTTGCCGTGGCGAGGGGCCGTCATCACCATCAGCCGGGGCGACTTGCCCTCCCTCACGTCGTTCAGGAACTGCTCGAGCTCGGCGCAGATCTCCTCGTGGAACCAGCCCATGAGATACCCGTCATGGAGGTATCTCACGAAGTTCCCGAAGACCGAGGCGGCATAGGACCTCAGAAGGCACCTTATCAGGGCCTCCTTTCCCGCCCCTTCGATCAGTTGAGCTTCCGTCCCGAGCATTCTTCCGAATCCTTCTCCCGCATCGCCATCAGGCCGTCGAACTGTCTCCTGAGATCCGCCGTCTGCCTCCGGTCGACCTTGAGCAGCGGCACGTGCTCCAGGGACGCCGGGGCTTTCCCGGAAGCCTTGCCGGCCCTGCGGACGTCGCCGTAAACCTCCGGCCTGCGGGCGGCCAGGTAAAACATGAGGCACTTGTCGGAATACCTGAACACCCAGTGCGCCTCGCCCTTGACGAAGACCATCTCCTTCCAGCCGATGCCTCTCCGGTAAAGCTCGGCGTCGGCGACGTCCGCCAGGGCCTCCTCCACCTTCATGCAGCGCATGTCGAACTCGGGGAACGCCGCCCGCCACTCCCTGACGCCCAGCATGGTGACCTTCGCCTCCTTGCAGGCCTGCTGCCAGTCGCCCGTGGCGGCCAGGCACTGGAGGTACAGGTTCATCCTGGCCTCGGACGGCGGCTCGGGAAGTTCAAGCGTCTTCGTTTCACGCCTCGGCTTCGGCGCGGGCCTGGCCTTGCGCGCAGGCTTTTTCGCGGCCTCCGAAAAAATTTCCGCCAGGGCCATTATCTTCGGCTGGTGAGGGTCCATGATCGATGGGAGCGGGAAAGCCTCACGCGGCATGCGTGAGAAGCGCGGCTGTCCGGCCCCGCGGAGGTAGCCGGGGACGGGGCCGGGGCCGGAACGCTTTTCCGGCGGTCAAAGCCTTGCCTCTGCCCGTACGGGAGCGGCCGGCTGAGAACCGATGGCTGAGTGCGCGCAATCCTGTCTCAGGCGCGCCAGCCTGCGGCGAATACTGGCGGCGCGGAGAACCTGCGCCGTATAATGCCGCGGACGCTGGCCGCAGTCAGGCGTGCGGCCGCAATGCCTTTAAGGTAAGGCCTTCGGTGGCTGATGGCCCTCGAGGCCAATATTTCGCCGTCCCCTTTCCGCAAAGCGCCTGTGACGTCAGGTCATGCGGCGCCCGCGTTCGACGCGCCGCGGGCGCCGCGCCGGCCGGCGCGGCAGGCACTGGCGGGCTTCTATGCCGCTTTACTCCCGCTGGGGCGGCCTTTTGCCGTCGCATTCTGACGGGGCCCGCCTGCCGGAACGCCTTTGGAGGCCGCCCGTTCGGCGACCGCCGCGCCTGAGCCTCCGCCGCAGTCAAGCCGGACCGAGCCGGGATGCGGCCTATGGCATGTCCGTGCTCCATGCCGGAGGCAGCCCCTTCGAGGAGCGCCGCTTTCGCCCGGCGGCCCATGCGGGCGGCTCTCTGGCGCGATCCCGCCTGCCTGGCGCAAGCGGCTCGCGGCCTAAACAGGGCAGACAGGCTATCTCTTCCGGAAGCCGCCGCAACGGGGCCTGCGGCTTCCGGAAAAAAACCGGCCGAACCCTCGGGAGTTCGGCCGGATCGGTATTGGGAGCAATACGCTGAATTTCAGATGGAGCGGGAAACGGGATTTGAACCCGCGACTTCAACCTTGGCAAGGTTGCACTCTACCACTGAGTTATTCCCGCAGATCGGGGGCCGGGGCCCCGCGCCGCAAGATGTCTTATACAGCAGAGGGGCTTCGGTTGTCAACAGGAAAATCGGCCTAGAGCCGGCCTATGCGGCCCCCATAGGGCCCGGCCGCGCCGCCGGACGGGTAATGAGGAAGCCGTGAGACGGCCTCTCGGCGGAGCAGAGACGGCTTTGCAAGCGCCCTGGTCGGCTCCGGAACGGCGCTGACGGCTAGGCCTGGCGAGCCGTGAAGGCTTCGGCGGCCGGGCGTTGCGTGAGGCGACAGGGCATGGCGGCCTGCGGCCCCGGTTCTTCCGGCCCCGGAGGCCCTTTCGGGGGCCCAAGGGCCGGGCCCGGCGCGGCGGGGGGCCTTTGAAGCGCCGCTGCCCCGGAAAGCCTCCCCTACGCTTGCCTGCCTAGCCGGCTTTCCGGGGCGTGGCATCCCCGGCCTCCCCGGCTTCGGCGGAATTTTCGGCAACCCAGGCTTTACCGGCCTTCACCTGCCCCGCAGGCTTTTCCGGCTCCGCGGCCTCGTCTTCAGCCTTTGCCGCGGCCGCGGCCCCGCTGTCCGCCAGGAGGAGGTACTTGGCCATGGTGTAGGCCCCCGAGTAGTACCAGCACAGGCACCAGCCGGCCGGCCCGTCCAGGAGCCCCAGCTTCAGGAAGGCCATCTTGAGGAAGGCGAAAAAGGCCCGCGAAAAGGCCTTCCAGGCGGTGGCGCGCCTTCCCGCGCGGCGGGCGTTCTCGGCCCAGAGCCTGGCGTAGAGGGCCTGCTTGTCCAGGTAGGCCCTGTAGTCAGGGTAGGTGAAGTGCGTGACTGATCCCTTGAGGGCGGTCGCGGGGGCCTCAGTGACCGGCCTCTCGTGGACCAGGCCCTCCCAGCTGACGGAGCCTTTGGGGAAGAGCCTTACGACCCTGTCCGGCCACAGCGGCCCGAAGCGCATGCGCCTCCCGAAGGCCACGTTTTCCCTGGTGAAGGAGGCGCAGCGGCCCGGGGACTTTTCAATGTGCCGTGAAATCAGCGAGATCAGCTTCGGCGTCAGCCGCTCGTCCGCATCCAGAAAGAGCAACCAGTCGCCTGCGGCCTCGGAGACGGCCAGGTTCCGGGCCTGGGAGATGTCCGGGAGCGCCTCGCTGAGCACCCGGCAGCCTAAGGATCGGGCGGCGTCAGGTGTCCCGTCCCCGCTCATGTGGTCCACCACCAGGATCTCCCCCGGCAGCCCGGCGCAGCTCCTGACCGCGCCTTCGATGTTCCGGAGCTCGTTCCTGGTCATGATTACGGTCGTAAGGAGCATGGGTTCTCCCTAAAGCCCCCGCGCCGGGATAAGGGCGTGACCGGTCGCGCCTACAGGGCGCGGCGGGGCGCGCCTTTGAGGGCGGCGCGGGGGGGTTAGGAAGATTATAGCGCCCGCCGGTCTTTTCGCGGCGGCTTAAGCTCGGGGAGGGAGGGGGTGAAGGGCGGCGGCCCCTGGCAAAGCGCAGGGGGAGGGCTGCCGGCGGCCCGAAAAAGCGCGGGGGCGCGGCGGCCTGAAAAAGCGCGGGGGCACGCGGGCGGCGGTACGGATAAACGCCCGGACAGGGCGGCGGTTCAGGCAGGAAGAGACGGAAGGTCTGCGGCAGGCGGCGCCCAGTTTTCAAGGACGGGGCCCGGTCTGCCGAAAAGAGTTGAAAGGGCGAGTGCGGCCGGTCGCCTTCCGAGGGCCCTCCGCAGGCGGCCCGGCTCCGGAGGCCTGCGGCGCGTCTGAGCCGGGCGGCGCCCTAAAGGCGAGCCTCGCCGGCCCTCCCGGCCCGGCTGAGGCCCGCCCCGGAATCCAGGAGTCGCCTGTCGTTGACGGGCGCCGGGGCCTTTGTTAGAATAAAAGCCTCCGGGCGCGGGCGCGACAGGCTCAAGGCTGTTCATTTCGGGGGCCGCGGCGCCCCGGGGAGAGGGGCCCGCCGGCCCCTGCGGCCGGGGAGCCGCCACGGAAGGTCCCTCATGCAGGCAATAACGCGATGGCGCCGATTCCCGCGCCCCCCACGCCTCTCCCGCGGCGCCCTGGATGCCAAAAGTATGGATCTGGCGGCCTTTCTGGAGCCGGGGCTCCACCCGGTCTTCCTGGACCGGGGCGGTTCCCGCGCCGGCCACTGGGGGCACGTCCTCAGCCGCCCGAAGCGCCGGGCGAGCTTCCTGGCCAGGGAGGCGGGCCCGGACGGGGCCTGTTTCCTCGCCCTGGACGTGCCGGGCTTCAGGCTTCTCGCGGACGGGTCCCTGTGGCCCGCCCCGGGCGAGAGCGCCCCGGTGCGCCTGGCGGCGGACGTCTCCTCGGCGCGCCCTTGGCCCGGCAGGGAGGTTTACGTGCTGAGGTTCCGGAGGCTCGTGAGGGTCCTGGACTGAAAACCCGGGCTTCGGGGGCCAGGCAGGCCCCGCGGCCCCTTGGGCCCCCCGCCGCGCGGGGGGCCGCCGCGAGGCGTTTGCGAGGCGTTGAGGTTCATGAGCGCGAGCCCCCCTGTCATCGGTTTCGAGGTCGGAGTAGGCGAGTTCAGGATAGTCACCCCCGAGGCCGTCTACGAGATCAGGGTGATCCCGGAGCTTGTCCGCGCGAACACCGCCATGGGCGTCGTGAGCCCCGCCGCCGGCCAGCTCCCTCAGCCGCCCGCTGCCTCGGCCCTTCCCGCCGCGCACGGATCGGCCGCAGGCCTTTCCGGAGGGGACGTCTCCGGCTTTTTCCAGGAGATCTCCCAGGAGCTTTTCGACCGCGTGGGCCAGCTGGCCCGCCATCTCTCCGTTTCCGTGAACGAGCTCCCCATGGAGGACTCCGGAGGCATCCAGCGCACCGGCGCGGATCTCGAGGATGCCAAGGGGCAGCTCGAGGAGGTGGTGGAGATCACCGAGAAGGCCTCCCTCCAGATCATGGACATAGCCGACCTGATCCAGGCCGACATGGAGAGCCTCAACGGGGAGCTTAAGGTCCTGAGCGACCTCGGCTTCCAGGGCAAGGCGAAGGACGGCTTCCCCGCCCCGGAGGGCGGCGCCGGGGACACGCCGGCGCCGGCAGGGGGCGCGGGCGAGTTCCTGGAAAAACTCGCGCGCCTCATGGAGCTCTCAGAGACGGCCGCCGCCGCGGCGGCGGCCTTGTCTGACGGCGGCGCCGCGGAGGGCG
>JAITRL010000077.1 GCA_031288415.1 Deltaproteobacteria bacterium
AGGGGCGAATTCGCCGGGCGCCGGGGTGCTTGGGTCGCCGGAAATAGTTCCTGCAGATTGGCGGCCTTGGGCCGCCTCGCCTTGGTTCCGGCCGGAAAGTCGCGGAAAAGCCCCTCAACGCTCAGGGAAGCCCGGGAAGGCCTCACGGGGGGCGGTTTTCGTCTGCCAGGCCCCTCATACCTGAACTGAACGAGAAAGCGAAGGGTAACCTTCAGGCCAGAACTTGGCGCCTCTTGTTTTTTCCTCCGGCATGGATATATTTAGTGGGCCGGGAGGAGCCGTTAACTCCGCCCGGCCCGGCGGGGGAACCCTCCGTTTTATGAAATGAATAAAGGCCCCTGCAGGACTCCTAATCACCCTGCAGGGGCATCTCATTAAAACGTAATTCCCGAGATATTTCTTACCAGACTCAACCCACCATCAATTTTGTTTGTCTGGCATTTTTGAAGGCAAATCAGAAACGGATATATTAAGCATTTTCATTATTTCTTTCATGTCTTTATTAAGTTCATGTATGGATATTGTATCGCCCTTAATATCACAAAACAAGTAATGGAAAATTGAAAAAATATTTAAAGCATTATATTGAATATGATTAAACTTATTATTAATTACTAAATATGTGATAGTTGCTATAAAAGAAATTAAAAGATGACCATTGAATGTTTCTAAGTTATGGCAACGTACTGGTAAAAGGCTAACATGATTTTTTGAGACATCAAAAATTTGTTCTATAGTCTGCCTTTGATAATAAAAAGGAAGGATTTCATTTATATCTATATCTATAGATGATATTATTATAAATAATCCCGCAGTTTTGCGTTCGGTCTCAAGCTCTTCTATTGACGTATTTTTAGCATTTACAGAGTTTAAACCGAGCCTTAAGACTTCTTCATACATTCTTTTATGGTCAATAGAGATATAAGCATACATTGTATGACCAAATAAATTAAATTTTTGTTTTAATACATGTATTAAACGGCCTGCATGTATATTTTTATTCTTTATATGTATTATTTTATCATAATTTGAAGCAACTAATTCTTTATAAATCAGTCTATTGCCTATTAATCTAGTGATAAAATTAATTTTATTTGCAAATAACTGTTTTATATTATCCTCTGAATAGTATCCAGCATCCAAAATTGCAAAATTAACATCTATATCATATAATTTTAAATCGTCTAATATCTTTTTTAAAGTACTAACATCGATAATATTTCCAGCAATTAAACGATAATAAATTGGCATTTTAGTTTTTCTATCTATAACATATATTAATCGTGCTTCATTATTTATTTGCCCATTATGATTACTAATTTGAGTATATTGAATTTTGATATCATTTTGAAGACCTGTGCTATCGATTAATATACTACAAGACTTATCTTTAGTATATAAATTATTTAGATATTGCGTAAAAAAAGTATCATGGAATTTTTGACTTCCTATTTTAGCAAGGTATTCACTAATTCTTCTCGAATCAAGTTTAGCATTAGGACATAAAATCTTTATAAAAGTGCCATTATACCAAAAATTTGCATCTACATTTGGCCTATCGGTTAGCAGCCGATGTAGGACTAAAGCAATCGTTGTTTCAGCAAATTCACCAAAAATTTTCTTAATAAGTTCTATATAACCTAATGAATTTAATATATTATATGCTATATATACATCTCCAAATATTAAAGTGCTTTTAAAATCTTTTATTACATCATAATTATCATCTAAAACATCACTATAACCGTTAACTAAATTATATTTAAAAATTCCACGTGCTCTACTCTTAAATATACCATCTTCTTTGTTGATTACTCTTCCTAAATTAGTAATATCATTAACTTTATGACCATTTTCCCATCTAGGTACGTAAATAGATGCATATTGGTTTCCATTTTTTTCTTGATAATGTATAAATGGCTTGGCCACACAGTACCCACTCAATTTGCTTCTGGTAAGAATTGTTTCTTACCAGAAAGAGAGTACTACATGTCCATGAGGTTGTCAACTATTTTTTAAAATCCACCTAATATCAAGCACTTGAGCAGACAATCCACATGCGAAATAGCCTAACCCATTGACTGGTAAGAATTTGCACGGGAATTCCGGTTAATGAAGATGGCTGCCAGAAGGCTTCCCAGCACAGATGCCAGGGCGTTCAGGAGAAAATCTCCTATAAGGGCCCCTCCCTTCCCGGAAGGTCAACCCAAGCAGATATTGTACAAATAAAGTCCCTTGAACGCAAGTTCTAGGGATATTTTTTTTACAATCACCTCCATACGGGAATCCTGGACGGAGGGGTTTGTTGAGTTCGGCCGGAGAGCGGGGAAGCGGCCCAGCCGCGGCGCTCCCTTTCCCCCTGCGGCGGGCGGCGGCCCTTGTCTGGCCGGGGCGCCCCTTAAGCGGATCAGGCTCAAAGTCTGCGCGGCGTGAAGGCCTTGGGGGCTTGCGGATCCGTTGGCGCACGCGCGCCGATGCAAAACCGTTGCCTGGGCGCGTCAACGAAAGGCAAAGCGGGCCCTGCGCGCGGGAAGCCGGGCCGCAGGGCAGTCCGGGGCGCCGCAGGGAGCAAAGGGAAGCAGAGGGCGAATTCGCCGGGCGCCGGGGGCAAGGTCTCCGGAAACCGTTCTTGCGGCTTGGCGGCCGTGGGCCGCCCGCCTTGGACGGAAGTCCCGGCTTCAGGATTTGCCGCGGCGTTTTCCCGTCATTTTGCCGAGTCGCAAGAGGGGTTTTCAGCCCCGGGAGAGCCGGCCGCCGAAAAGGCCGCCCGGCGACGCTCCCGGATGCGGTCAGGCGGGGCCAGTCGCGAACGCTCGGGTTACGGCCGCTTTCACGCCGGCCGCGAGGCCCGCCTCCTGCCCGGCTTGGAATTTTCCGGCCGGGGCGGAAAAGGGAGGCGGCGAGGGAGGGCGCCCATGACGGTGAAGGACAGGGACAGGCTGGATGACCATTGGTCGCGCAAGGCCCGGTCCGAGGGCTACCCGGCCCGTTCAGTATACAAGCTCGAGGAGATTGACCTTAAGCACCGGCTGCTCAAGAAAGGCATGCGCATTCTGGACCTGGGGGCCTCCCCGGGCTCGTGGAGCCTGTACGCGGCGGACAAGGTCGCGCCGCGCGGCAAGGTCCTGGGGGTTGATCTCAAGCCGCTCTCAGGGGCCTCGCGCCCCAACCTCTCCTTTCTTGCGCGCGACGTGCTCACGCTCGCGCCCGAGGAGCTCGCCTCCGAGGGCCCCTTCGACGGAGTCGTCTCGGATCTGGCCCCTCCCACCACCGGCCGCAGGGACGCCGATGCCGCCCGGAGCCTCGAGCTCGCCGCGGGAGCCCTGCGGCTGGCCTCCGCCCTTCTCAGGGCGGGCGGCTTTTTCGTGGCTAAGCTTTTCGAGGGGGCCGATGCCCAGGCCTTCGTCAAGGGGAAGGTGCAGCCGCTGTTCGCGCGGGCCGTCGTCATGAGGCCCAAGGCTGTCCGCAAGGGAAGCGTCGAGATCTTCGCGGTGGGACTCGAGCGCCTGGCGGGGGGGCCGGGGCCGGGAAGCGAGGCCGCTTGAAGGCAGCTCGGCTCTTGCGCTCCCTCGACTCCCCTTAAGTCCACTGAGCCGCCCGAGCTTCCTGGGCGCCTCGCCCGCCTTGAGGCCCGATGCCATTAGCCTGCGGGGCGGACAGAGGCTCAAGATCCGGGGGTTGGAGGCCGGGCGGGGGCCTGCCTGCGGCGTGCCCTGCCGGAGCGCGGGCCGGCCGCCGAAAACTCATCCCGGAACGCGGGGCATGAGGGAAGGGTTTTTGCCGTCAGGGGGCGCGGCGCCGGCGGCCTCGCGCGGCGCCCGATCCCGCCCGGATACCTCAGGCCGCGCGTGAGCGCCCGGGGCCGGCCGGCCGCGGGTGCCGCCGGTGAGGCTCCGGCCGGCCGGCGCTCGGATAGGGCCGGAGGCCTAGCCCAAGGTCCTCTCGACCTTGATCATGACGACCATGTCGGGGCCGTGGAGGCGGGCGGCCATCACCGTTTCCAGTTCTTCCGCCCGGAAAAACCTGACCTTCCTGAACATCGCCGTGAAATACGGCCGCATGGAGTAGTTCGCCGAATCCCCGAAGACCCATACGGTCTTGCCGCTGGGGGCGGCGGGGTTCGTGAAGAGGCCGCCGCCTTCATCCGTCACGGGAAGGGGAGGGTCCCAGCGCGGCGCGAAATTGTCCCCCTCGCGGAGGGGGAAGGAGGTGTACCCCGCGACATCCACCAGATCTCCCCGGATCGGCGGCAGGCTGACCAGGGAGAACGGCGGCAGCGGGGGGAGCCCTGCCTTCTCCCTGAAGGCCTCAAACGCCACGTGGCCGCCCGCCAGGTTCCAGTGGGTGTCGGTCCGGTAGTAAAGGGCCCTGGAAGGGCTTTTTTCCGCCTTGAGCCGGTCAGTCGGATCCACCGCCGCCACGCCCGCCTCGGCCAGGGCGGAAAGCAGGGGGGCGACGTACCTCTCGGGCGCGGGAATGATATACAGCGGCAGCATCTCGGGGTAGACGCTGATCTTCTCCGGGCTGACTATCAGGAAAAACTCGGCCCCGGCCGCCTGGGCCGCGTTACGGAACCTCGCGAAAGTCTCAGTCTGCTCCTTGAGGCCCTCATCGCTGAAGGTCACCGCGCCCTGGAACTTGTCCACGAACCTCCCGTAGGAGTTGCCGGTGAAGAGCCAGTCCTCCTTCCCGCGGAAGCAGGCGTCGCTGTTGGGGCTGGCGTCCATGGCGCCGTACAGGGCCGCCGACAGCCCCAGGAGGCGCGGCCTCAGGGGGAAGCGGTCCGAAAAGAAGGCGTCGACGCCCCGGAAGAATTTCCTGACTTCCCTCTGCCTCAGCCCGGGGGCCTCCGGAAACGGGGCCATGAGCCTGCGCTCGGTCACCATGACCCCGGAGCCGGGAAGGGCGAAGGCCGCCAGGGGGGCCGCGAACAGGACGGAGACCAGAATGACGTCGAGGAGGCGCTTGAACATGCCTTCGCCTAAAAGTTGAAGTAAATGAAGGGGTTGCGGGCCCCTCCCAGGAGTATGGAGACGGACAGGATCGCCAGAAGCGCCTGCAGCCAGCAGGCGGCGGCGCTCACGGCCTCAGGCCTGCGGCTGTCGGGGGCGGGAAGCAGCCTGTCCGGGGCGAGGCACAGGGCCGCGCCGACGGCCAGGGAGAGGCAGGCCGGCGTGTAGGCCGTCAAGACGGCCGGGGCCAGGTCAAAGCTGAACATGTCCTTCAGGTAGGCCCAGGCGGCGGCGGTGTTTTCCGCGCGGAAGAGGACCCACCCGACCAGGACGACGGCCATGACATAGAGCCTGGAAAGGGGCCTGGGCGCCCTGGCCAAGGGCCGGAGGGCAGGGATCCGCTCCAGCGAGAGGAACAGGCCGTGCCACAGCCCCCAGAGAACGAAGGTCAAGTCCGCGCCGTGCCAGAGCCCGCAGAGGAAGAAGACGGCCAGGAGGTTCCGGCACGTGGCGAAGCCCCCTCCCCGGCCGCCGCCCAGCGGTATGTACAGGTAGTCGCGCATCCACGAGGAAAGGGAGACGTGCCAGCGCCGCCAGAATTCCCTGACGCTGGAGCTGGAGTACGGGCGCAGGAAGTTTTCGCGGAAGCGAAAGCCGGCCAGGGCTGCCAGGCCTATCGCCATGTCGGAGTAGCCTGAGAAGTCGAAGTAAATCTGCGCGGCGTAGGCGGAGATCCCCAGCCAGGCGTCGAGAAAGTGCAGGTTGGCGGACTTGGACATGCTGAAGGCGGAGTCGGCCAGGATAGCGACGGAGTTGGCGACGATGACCTTCTTGTTAAGCCCGAGCAGGAAGCGGTACATCCCGAAGCTGAAGAGATCCCTGTCCGGGCCGCGCGCGTTCAGGTCTTCCCTGATTTGGGCGAAGCGCACGATCGGGCCCGCCACCAGATGGGGAAACATGCAGAAATAAGTCAGGAACTGAAGCGCGTTTTCCGCCGGCCGCACGTCTTTCCGATATACGTCGACCAGGTAGCTTACGGCGTGGAAAGTGAAGAAGCTGATCCCGAGCGGCAGGGCGGGCGTCTTCAGGAAGAGGAGGCCCGCGAAATGCGGGAAAACCCAGAAGGAATACTTGAAGACGAACAGGATGGCCAGGTTCAGGGCCACGAAAGCCCCCAGTACAAGGCGCGGGCGCCTCGCCAGGGGGAGGCGCCGCCCGGCGGCGTGGTTGATGGCTCCGAGGGCCAGGAGCAGGGCGACGTTCACCGCCTCGCCCCACGTGTAGAACGCCAGGCTGACGAAAAGGAGGCCTGCGTTGCGCAGGGCCGCCGATTTCAGGCGGCGGGCGGCGCAGTCCGCGGCCAGGAAAACGGGAAGGAGAATGAAGATGAAAGACAGGGAGGCGAAGACCATGTAGTCGGGGTCTTTCTAAGGGCGTAAGCCGGAGCCCTTGCTTCCGCGGCCCCGTCCCGGGCTTTCCGCCTCAGGCCGCCCGGCCGGAGGCTAAACCGGAGGCGGAACCGCAAGCAAAACCGCACGCAAAACCGGAGTCAGAACGGAGGGGCAAGGCGATTTTCGGGGCCGCTGGAGCCATCCGCCGCCGCCTTCGCCCAGGCCGCCCTGAAAACGGTCCGGGCGGGGCAGGTTATTTTGCCGGGCGCGGCAAGAAAGGCTTCAGGCGGAACCTGGCCTGTCAGGAGGGCGCCGCAGGAGCGAAGCGGGGCCGCGGCCTTGAACCCGCGCCTTGCGGGCTGCGGCCGGAGGGCCGAAAGGCTTCGCGGCATACGGAGGGCCTTCGCCCCCGCCCGGCCGGGCTCTCCCCGCCGAAGCCTTCGCCCCTGCCCGGCCGGGCTCACCCCGCCGAAGCCTTCGCCCCCGCCCGGCCTGGCTCCCCCCGCCGAAGGCTTCGCCCCAGGGCCGGGGACGGGCGCGGCGGCGGCTTCAGAACGTCTCCAGCCTGTAGTTGGCGGGCTCCGAGGTGATGGCCACGTCGTGGACGTGGCTCTCCCTGAGACCCGCGCGGGTGATGCGGATGAACCTCGCCTTCTCGCGGAGCTCGGCCAGGTTCCCGGCGCCCACGTAGCCCATGCCGGCCTTGAGCCCCCCGGCCAGCTGGAAGAGGGTGTCGGACAGGGGGCCCCGGTCGGGGACCCTGCCCACGATGCCCTCCGGGATGAGCTTGGAGGCGTCCCCGGACTGGCTGTAGCGGTCCGCCGAGCCCTCCCGCATGGCCTCGATGGAGCCCATGCCGCGGTAGACCTTGTAGGCGCGCCCCTGGAAGAGGGTCTTCTCGCCGGGAGACTCGTCGGTGCCGGCCAGGACCGATCCCAGCATGACCGAGGAGGCCCCGCCGGCCAAGGCTTTCACGATGTCGCCGGAGTACTGGATGCCGCCGTCGGCTATCAGGGGAAGGCCCCGGAGCGCGGCCTCCCCGGCGCAGTCCATGACTGCCGTCATCTGGGGCACGCCCACCCCCGCCACCACGCGGGTGGTGCAGATGGAGCCGGGCCCCACGCCGACTTTGACGGCGTCGGCTCCCGCGTCGGCCAGGGCCCTCACGCCCTGGGCGGTGGCGACGTTGCCGGCGATCACCTCCACCGCCGGATAGCGTTTTTTCAGGGCCGTCACCACCTCGAGCACGTTGCGGGAAGGCCCGTGGGCGCTGTCCACCGCCATGAGGTCCACTTCCGCCGCCACCAGAAGCTCGGCCCTGGCCAGGGCCGCCTCGCCCACCCCGACCGCGGCCCCCA
>JAITRL010000080.1 GCA_031288415.1 Deltaproteobacteria bacterium
CTGCGCCCGCCTGCCCGCCTGCTCGCTCCTGACCGTGCGCTGCCCGGACAGCGCCATCGTCATCGGACGCCGGGGCGTGGGCCTGGACGCCCTCGAGCTCCTGCTCGGCCTCATGCTCGCAAAGGCCGTACCGGACTCGGGGGACGAGGCGCGGCGCGTGGTCGTCGACGCGGAGGACTACCGCGCCAGAAGGCACCTGGGACTCCTCCAGAAGACCTACGTCATGGCGGGCGAGGCCATGACCCTCCGCCGCAGCCAGTCCATCCCCCAGCTCTCCGCTGCGGAGCGCCACCTGGTGCGCGAGGCCGTGGAGCCCTTGGCGGGCGTAAGGGCCCTCACTGAAGGCTCAGGCGCCCTGAGAAACGTGACCATTATCCCTGTCGCCGCAGGCGCCCCTGACGACCGGGCCGGCCGGGAAAGCCCCGGAACCCGGAACGGCCGCAAAGCCGGCGAAAGCGAGGAAGGCTAGGCCGGGACTGCGGCACCGCGCTTTTTCGGGCTAGACGCCGCGCCCTTACGTACAGGAGGGCCCGGCAGTGCCGCAGGGAGGCAGGCAGCGCGCTTTCCGGAAGAAGGCCGGTCTCTTCCGGACATGCCGCGCCCCCGCCAAGACGGGCCCTGCTCCTGCCTGGGAAAGGCCGCGGCTTTGCCGACGGAAGGAGCCGCCGTCCCTAAAACCCCGCGGCGAAAGCGCGAACTGCTTCCGGAAGTTCGCCGGGATCGGGCTCCAGCGGGAAAACTGAGGAAAACACTCTCGCCGCCTTCTCCGGAGGGCCGCCCCGGGCCGTGCCTTAAGGCGGCGATCCATGCGGCGCGTGGCTTTCCCGAGCCTTGTCATTTCCGTCTCCGTTTTCTATAGTTGGTGCGGAAATAATGAGCGAACTCAAAAGCTGATTTTATTTAACCCTATCATTTTTCGCTTCCTCCGCTAGCCTGCCCCCCGCTTCAACCGGCCTGCCGCTGAACGCTCGGCCAACCCATGAACCTGCGGCCCGCCAAGCACGTTTTCCGCGGGGCCGCCGCTCGCCCCGCGAACGAACGGCAGCGGAACGCGCACCCGCAAAAGCGGGAAAGCGAACGCTTTCCCGCCGCATCGGACCGGTTCATTATTTCAGGCGCATTGCGGCCTGCGCCTTTTTGCGCCGCATCGGACCGTTTCATTATTTCAGCCGCGTCGGGGCCTGCGCCTTTTTGCGCCGCATCGGACCGGTTCATTATTTCAGCCGCGTCGGGGCCCGCGCCTTTTTCGCTCCGCACCGGACCGGTCCCTTGTTTCAGGCGCAACGGGACCGGCTCCCGTTTCCGGCGCGCGGCCGCCGCCTCGCCCTTCCCCGCCCAGCCCGCCCGTTTCCGCCGCGCCGCTTAGGCGCCGTGAGGACAGCATGAGCCAAAACTTCGTACACCTCCACGTCCATTCCGCCTACAGCCTCCTGGACGGGGCCATCAGGGTCCCCGAGCTGGTCGGCACGGCCGCGTCCATGGGAATGCCCGCGGTGGCCCTCACTGACCACGGCCAGATGTTCGGGGCCCTGGCCTTCTATAACGCGGCCAAGAAGGCGGGGATCAAGCCGATAGTCGGGGTCGAGGCCTACCTGACGGTCCTCGGCAGGAAGACCAAGGAAAAGGACGACCCCCGCTGCCACCTGGTGCTCCTCGCCATGAACCTGGAGGGCTACCGGAACCTTTGCCGGATGATCTCCCTGGCCAACCTCGAGGGCTTCTACTACAAGCCGAGGGTGGACCACGAGCTGCTCGAGCGGTACGGGGAAGGGCTGATAGCCCTCTCCGGGTGCCTCCAGGGGGAGATCCCCAGGCTGATCACGGCCCGCGACTACGCCGGGGCCCGCAGGGCCATAGAGCGTTACGCCGGGATCTTCCCGGACCGGTTCTACCTGGAGCTTCAGGAGAACCGGATACCGGAGCAGGACATCGTGAACCGGGCGCTCATCGACTTCGGCAAGGAGATGGGCCTGCCGGTCGTGGCCACCAACGACTGCCACTACCTGCGCGAGGAGCACTACACGTCCCACGACGTGCTCCTGTGCATCCAGACCAAGACGACCGTCCAGACGGAGAAGCGCATGCGCATGCCTTTCAACACGTACTGGTTCCGGTCGGCCGAGGAGATGCGCGAGCTGTTCGCCTACTGCCCGGAGGCCTGCGACAACACCCTCGCGATAGCGGAGCGCTGCAGCCTCGAGTTCCCGGAGAGGACGTACCATTTCCCCAACCTCCGCCTCCCGGAGGGGACCACTGCCGAGGCGCGGCTCGAGGGGCTCGCCCGCGAGGGGCTCTCGGGGTTCTTCGCCAAGAGGGAGGCGCGCGGCGAGCCCTTCTCCGACGCGGACAAGGCCAGGTACGCCGAGCGGCTGGAGATGGAGCTGGGGGTCATCTCCCGCATGGGCTTCGCGGGGTACTTCGTCATCGTCCAGGACTTCACGTCCTGGGCCCGCTCGCGGGGCATCCCCGTTGGGCCGGGCCGCGGCTCCGCCGCGGGATCGCTCGTGAGCTTCGCCCTGGGCATAACCAGCATAGACCCCCTGCGCTTCGATCTGCTGTTCGAGCGCTTCCTGAACCCGGAGCGCGTGAGCATGCCCGACATCGACACGGACTTCTGCACGGAAGGCCGCGCCGAGGTGCTCGAGTACGTGACGGCCACTTACGGCGGGTCCGAGTACGTCTCCCAGATTGCCACCTTAGGTCAGATGAAGGCCAGGGCGGTCATCCGCGACTGCGCCCGCGCCCTGGGCATGCCCTTGTCCCAGGCCGACTCGCTGGCCAAGCTCGTCCCCGACGACGATCTCAACATAACCCTTGATCTCGCCCTGGAGCGCGTGCCCAGGCTCGCCGAGCTCCACGCCTCGCGCGAGGACGTCAGGGAGCTCTTCCATCACGCGCGCAACCTGGAGAAGCTCTTCCGGCACGTCTCCCTCCACGCCTCGGGCGTGGTCATAGGGGACCGCCCGCTCATGGAGCACCTGCCGCTCATGACCATCGAGCAGAAGCAGACCAAGAACGTCTCCGTCGCCACGCAGTTCGAGTACAACGGGGTCGAGCAGATGGGCCTCATCAAGTTCGACTTCCTCGGGCTCCAGACCCTCACCCTCATCAAGCACTGCCTGAGGCTCCTGAGCGAGAAGGGCATCAATCTGGACATGGACGCCCTGGACACCTCGGACCCCAAGACGTACGAGCTGTTCCGCAGCGGCAACCTCAACGGCGTCTTCCAGATGGAGAAGTCCGGCTTCCGCCCCTACATCATGAACCTCAGGCCCAAGCGGCTTGACGACATCATCCACCTTCTCGCTCTCTACCGCCCCGGCCCCCTCAAGGGCGGCCAGGCCGAGCAGTTCATCCGCGTGAAGCGCGGCATGGCGGCCCCCGAGTACCTGCACCCGCGGCTCGTGCCGCTCCTGGAGGACACCGCGGGCGTCATCATCTACCAGGAGCAGGTGATGCTCATCTGCCAGCTCCTCGCGGGCTTCTCCCTGGGGGAGGCCGACGTGATCCGCCGCGCCATGGGCAAGAAGAAGCCCGAGGAGATGAACAGGATCCGGCCGGACTTCATCGCGCGCTGCGTGGCCAACGGCGTCGACGCCGCCTCCGCCAACTCCATCTTCGACGCCCTGGAGAAGTTCGCGGAATACGGCTTCAACAAGAGCCACTCGGCCGCTTACGCCGTGGTGAGCTTCCAGACGGCGTACCTCAAGGCCCACCACCCGGTGGAGTTCATGGCCGCCCTCATGACCTCCGAACAGAACGACCGCGACAAGATAGCCGAGCTCATGGACGACTGCCGCGCCTCCGGGCTCGAGGTGCTCCCCCCGGACGTGAACTCCTCCGGGGAGAAGTTCACGGTCAAGGACGGGAAAATCCTCTTCGGGCTGGGGGCCATCAAGGACCTGGGCCAGGGGGCCATCGAGGCCATCTGCGAGGAGCGGGAAAAGCGGCCCTACTCCGACCTGTTCGACTTCTGCGCCCGGCTCCACGGGAAGAAAATCAACCGCCGCTACGTCGAGGCCCTCATCAAGAGCGGGGCCCTGGACACCGCGGGAGGCGCGGACCGGGGGACCATGCTCGCCTCCCTGGAGAACGCCATGAAGGAGGCGGCGGAAAAGGCCCTGGCGGCGGAATCCCGCTTCAGGCAGAACTCCCTCTTCGGTGCCCCCGCCGGGGCAAGCTCCGGACCCGCCTGGGTAGAGGCCCCTCCCCTCCCCGAGGCGGTGAGGCTGTCCGCGGAAAAGGAGTTCCTGGGCTTCTACGTGACGGGCCACCCGCAGTCCCGTTACGAGCACGCCGCGCGCGCCCTGCGCGCGCGGCGCGTCTCCCAGGTCCTGGCGGGCAAGCGCAAGGAGAAGGTGCGGGTCTGCGGCACCCTCTCCTCCGTAAAGGTGAAAAAGGACCGCCGCGGCAACGACTTCGCCTTCGCCACCCTGGAGGACATGACCTCGAAGATCGAGCTGCTCGTCTGGTCCAGCGCCTACCAGAAGGTCAAGGACATCTTGGGCGAGACCCGGCTCGTGGTGGTGGAGGGTCACTCGGAGCCGCAAAGCGAGGACTCGCGTTACGGCGCGGCCAAGATAACCGTCGACGACGTCTGGGTCCTGGAGGACAAGCTTGACTCCAAGGTCAAATCAGTCGTCGTCGCGGTCCAGGTCTCCAGGCTCCGGGAGTTCATGGACTACCTTGACGAGTCGGTCGCCCCGGCCTCCGGGCCGGCCGGCCCCAGGTTCTTCTTCAAGATCCTGGACGGCTCCGGGGGCGAGGCCATGTACAGGCCGGCCGCCTCCCCCCCCCTCACCCTCTCCCTCCTGGAGGGGGGAGCGCGGATCCTGGGCGGCGACGCCTTCTCCTTCTCGGACCTTGCGAATCCTTTCGGGCCTTCAGGGGTTCTTTACTAAACCGAGGCCTGGCGGGCGCCCTCAGGGGCCCTGTCCCTCAGGCCCTCCCGTGTCAGGGCCGCAGGCCTTCCGCCCGGCACCGGCCCGCCCGGGAGTGCCGCAGCCTTCTTGAGGGCACCCGGCCCGCCCCGGAGCGCCGCAGGCCTTCCTGAAGGCACCCGGGCCGCCCCAGAGGCCGCAGGCCTTCCTGAGGGGACGCGCCCCACCAGGCCGCCCTGAAAGCGTCGCAGGCCTTCCTGAAGGCACCTGGACAGCCCTGAGCGCCGCAGACCTTTCGGAAGGAACCCAAGCCGCCCTGGGTGTGAGTAGCCTTCCTGAGGGCACCCAGGGCCGCCCCGGAAGTGCCGTTGCCTTCCTGTGGACAACCCAGGCCGCCCCGGAGAGCCTGTGCGGCCCTTAAGCTCCCCGGACGGCCGCCGCAGCTTCCTTCCGGCCTCTGGCTCCGGGCTTCTTTACGCCGCCTGAATGCTCTCCCGCGGCCGCGCTCCTTCGGGCCGCCCGCCCGACCCCTTGTCTCCCCGCCGCCGTTCCCGCGGCTTTCCGCGCCTGAAACCCTGCGGCAGGCGGCTGAGCCGCCTTAATCCGCCCCGCATTCCCGTTGAGGTCCGGCCCCCATGCCCATCAGACGCTCCCTGGCCATCCTGAACAAGCTCACCCAGGCCTCGGTCCTCGCCGCAGGGGACGTGATGCTCGACCGCTTCGTCTACGGGGAGGCCAGCCGCCTCTCCCCGGAGGCCCCCGTGCCAGTGGTGCAGGTACGCAGGAAAACCTGGACCCCCGGCGGCCTCGGTAACGTGATCATGAACCTTCACGCGCTGGGGGCCAAAGCCCTGGCTGCCGGCGTGGTGGGCGCGGACGGCAAGGCAGAGACCCTCAGGCGCCTTCTGGCCGGGGCCCTCTCGGAAGGGTCCCCCGGGCTCCTGACCGACCCTTCGCGCCCCACCACCGTGAAGACCAGGGTCATAGCGGGCATCCAGCAGGTGGTTCGCTACGATGAGGAATCGGTCGCCCCCGTCGCTCCGGCAGTCGAGGACTCCTACCTGGAGGGGGCGCTCAAGGCCCTGCCGCTGGCCGGGGCCCTCACCGTATCCGATTACGGCAAGGGCCTTCTGACGCCCAAGGTCCTGTCCGCCCTCCTGGACGGGGCCAGGGAGGCGGGCATCCCTTCCATCGTGGACCCCAAAGGCTCAGACTACGGGCGCTACCGGGGGGCCACCCTGGTCACCCCCAACCGCGCCGAGCTCTCGCTGGCCTTGGGCCGCGACATCGACCGCTCGGACTCCGACGCCCTCGCGGAAGGCGGCCGCGAGCTCATGCGCCGCCATGGCCTGGAAAACGTCCTCGTGACCCGGAGCGAGGACGGCATGACCCTTCTGCTCGCCTCCGGAGAGACCCTTCATCTCCCTACCCGGGCCAGGGCGGTCTTCGACGTGAGCGGGGCGGGCGACACCGTGGTGGCCGCCATGGCCGCCGCCCTCGCCGCCGGCGCCGATCTGGCCGAAGGCGCCGCCCTCGCCTCACTGGCCGCAGGGGTCGTGGTAGGCAAGGTAGGCACCGCCACCGCGTCCCCGGACGAGATCCGGCAGTCCCTGGCCATCGAGGAGATCTCAGCGAAGCCTTAATCCCCGGACCGGTCAGGCGCCGCCGAAACGCGGGCCGGGCCTCCGTGAACCTGATTGAGCCGGGCCTCCGGGACCCCTGATTCCCGTAAAAAATCCCCTCCTCAAACCCGGAGGCGGAGGCAGCCCCGGCAGGCCTGCCTCAGCCAAAAACAGAGACGTGTTGAAGTCATTCGAGAACGAATCTCAAGTAGTTTCTCAACCGCCCGGCGTTCACCCCATTTTGGCCAAACATCCGGCAGACTTCCACGAACGCCCTCCGCAACCCGTCAAATCCCATGTCTGACTTGTCTTTCCCAAAAATAGGACGCGGCTCCGGCGATGTTCAGGCACATGCCGGCCGTCATGACTTTTAGCCCGCCGGCTTCAGGGCGCCTGACCAGCGGCCGCTTGATGCCGAAGCGGCGGGAGAGCGTGCCGAACATAGCCTCGGTTCCGCGCCTGCGGCGGCAGATCATCCTGCAGGCCTCGGTCCGCCGCCTGAGGCCTGTCCCGGACTACTCCCGGAATTCGTGGCTCTCCGCGGGAAAAGGCGACGCGGCCTTAGGCATCTGGCAGTTATGCCGCTTCAAGAGACGGTAAAGCGTGGATCGCGATGTCGCCTTGCCTACCTTCTCATTGTAGGCGGCATGGAGCTCCGGCAGGTTGACGCCATGTCCGGCCGCGGCCAGCAGGCGATGCTCCCTGAGAAACGTCGCCTCTTCCTCCAGGCTCATCAGGCAGTTGCGGCGGCCGCCCCAGGTGTTTTTCGGCGCCGCGGGCAAGGGCTCCCGCACCATCTTCATGTCTTTGAAGACCGTCTTGACGTCAATGCCGAAGACGTCGGCAAGCCGGGCGCGGGTGAGGCCGTGACGCGCCGAGAGAAGCACCAGCAGGCCGGCGCGGTATTCCCGCCGGTCCTTGGGGCTGTCCCTGAACCTCGCGGCCCTTTCCAGATCCTCGCGGGTGAATTTGGCTGTTTTCGCCATAAGACGCCTCTTCGGATGACGCTGAAGGCCAGGCGGCAGGAAAACTATTAGGAAAACGAACAGGCCGGGCGGAGTGGCGTTTCCCGGACGGAAATCAGGCGAACGGGTTCGGGGGCCGGAGGGCCGGAACCTCCGGAACGTCCGGAACGTCCGGAAGGCCAGAACGGGCAAAAGATGCGAAGCGGGCCGGGCTGAGCCTGAAATAGGCAGCAAAGGCCGGTCACCCTTGCCCGTTCGGCACGGGTTGACCTGGAGGATTCTTCCGCTCAGGGAGCCCGGGAAACCGGAGCGTGGAGCGGCGCCGGCGAGAGATGCGGCAGTTCCTTAGGGAACAGGCTCCCATGAGTCCCATGCCGTAAAAGGCGAACTCAAAAGCGGCGGCATCGGGGCCTGCTACGCCCCCGCACTCCAGGGGTTTACAGTAAAACGCCCGCGGGAAGCCCGCGGGCGTTTTACGGGGGCCCGGCCCGTCAGAGAGGGGGGCGGGCCGGGCCGGTCCAGGTCATGTCGCCTTAAACGGGCTGAGAAGTTGTAGGTGAGGCGCAGGCCTCCGGAGACGCCCTGCCGCTGGCCCACGTAGCCCTGCACGCTCAGGTCGACGGTGAGGCGTTCGACCGCGGCGAAGCTGACGCCGATCTCGCCGATGCCGGACCCGCCCTTGAGCTCGGGAACGTCGATGGCGTATCCGCGGACGGAAGCCTCGGCCTTGCCGTCGAGCTCGTGCTCGTAGGCCGCCCCGAAGTACGGCTTGAACCACTCGTTGACCTCGGTGCTGAGCCTGAAGCCGGCGCGGAGGCGGTGGGAGCTGATGTCGTCGAAGTGCACCGGGTTGCCGGCGATGGAAGCGTTCTTGCCGCCCTGATGGGTGAAGAGCCACTTGCCGTAAAGGTCGAACGTGGTGGTGTCCGTGATGTTGAACACGCGCCCCACCCCGACGTGGAACCCGTAGTAGGTGGCGCTGAGGCTGTAGCTGTGCGTCAAGGGGAGGTCGGGGCTCTGGAAGTCGGCGGAAACCCTGCCGACGCGGCCCGAAGCCTCAAGGTAGGTGTGGCCGGTGGCTGACCCGGAGAAGTCGAGCCGGCCGAGGAGGCCGCCGCCGACGTACTTGGTGTCGCCGCTGCCGTTCACGGTCCCGAAGCCGGCGAAGTCGTTGTAGCTGTCGTAAGTGCCGTCGCCGAGCTCGAAGAAGGCGCCGAAGGTCAGGCGGCCTGCGGACACGTCGGTGCCGTAGGCCCCGCCGAGAAGGATGGACACGCCGCCCACTTCCACGTGCGAGCCGGTCTCGTAACGCTCATGGCCGTAGGAAACGGCAGAGAAGAAGGAGAAGCCTGCATCGGCGGCGGCGAACACCGCGCTGCTGACGCCCTCGCCTGCCACGAAGTCGGCGCCCCTGTTGACGAAGGCCTGGGAAGCGACCTGCCCCTCGGAAAGGGCCTTCATGGCCGGGTGGGCCGACGCGCCGTACATGACGAACTTGATGCCGGTCATGCTGAACTCCGGCACGATGTTGTACAGCACGGTCAGGCCGGTCGCATACGGGTCCACGTAGACGTCGTCAGGATAATCTGCCGAAGTCATGGCGGCGTCGACCAGAGGGGCCGTCGTGCCGTTCGCCACGCCGCTCAGGTCTCCGTCGAGGACGATGGTGCCGTCCGTAAAGCTGGCTTTTTGCGCCTTTATCAGGGAATCGGACCCGTCCCAGCCTGTCGGGGCGACCAGGGTAAGCTTGGCGTCTGTGGCGGTTAGCGTTCCCAGGAACAGGTTGTCCGGATCATCGACTGCCAGCTGGCCTTCCTTGTCGACTTTGATTTCGCCGACGCGGAGCTCGCCGTCCTCGTTTTTCAGGGTGAACCGCTTGTTCTTGCCCAGCGACACCTTTTCGAGATACGGGCCGAAACCGGTTGAAGCGTCAGTGATGCCCGCGAGAGACGTGGCGATGGGGGTGGCTTTAGTGTTTATTGCCGTGAACTGGGTATTCTGTGAGGTGACGTCAAGATCCTTGGCGTAAAAATCTAGATCGACGGCGCTATCAGTCGCGTCTTTCCGCTCGAGCAGAATATCCGATGCGGCTAGAGATTTGGACGCGTAAAACTTGGAGTCGCCGGCGATACGGGTAGAGTTGTTGGAGCCGGTGGTGACCTTTAACTGGCCAGCGACACTGGCCACGTCAAACACGACTCCGGCGTCGCCTCCGTTGTTGGTTGTCCCGGCGTTGCCGCTGGCGACAGTGAGTTTGCCGTCAACCGACAAGTTGCTGGCACCTGGGTCATCAGGGGTGCTATTGTCTCCTGCAATGCCCCGTAAAAAGGCCTGTCCTTCTGTTGTCGCAGACGGGGTTGAGTTCGCATCGTCCGCGCCGGTGACCGTAAGATCGCCGGTTACCTTCGCCAGAACGTCGCCCCCTTGCCCGGTCCCGGTATCGCCAGCCGTCAGCTCTACATAGGCTTCGCCGGTCCCCTTTGTGGAATGTATCGTGAGGTCGCCTACGTTGAACAGCGTGTTCCCGCCGCGCGCCGTGCCGGTTCCGTCGCCTGCGCCTAACGTTACGTAAGCGTTACCGTCGTCAGATGACGTCACGCTGAGCTTTGCGGCCTGGAAGACGGTATTGGCGCCTGCCTGATTGGCGGCTGTTGTCGCTCCGACCGTCGTTGTAATCAAAGCGTTGCCTGTTCCTGT
>JAITRL010000122.1 GCA_031288415.1 Deltaproteobacteria bacterium
CGAGGCCGCGGGAGCCAAGGGGCTGCGGAAGGCCATAAGGCTTTCCGCGGCCTTGGAGCAGGCAAGAACGGCCCCGATCGGGCGACCGGGGGGGCCCGCCGCGGTAGGGCCGGGACAAGGGCTACTTGAGGCCCAGGTGCTGCTTGATGAGCGCCCAGGCCCTGGTCCGGGACTCGCTGAAGCGCTCGAAGTCCGACTTGGAGAACCCTTCGCAGTAAGCCGCCAGCCCGTCAGCCTCGGCGATGAGGAGGGTAATGATCTCCGCGATGCCGTTGATGAAGACCAGGTCCTCAGGCTGCACGGTGACGGTGCCGTTGCGGTAGACGGTGAGCTTCTCCAGGGCCTTCTGGAGGAAGACCCTCGTCTCCCCCAGCATGGACTTGACTATCTCCGGCTCGTAAACCCCGTGGTGGAGCACGTCCGCCAGAAGCCCTATGTAGCCGTAAGCCTCCAGCACGAAGCCGGCGCTGTAGGCCCCCAGGGCCCCCAGGTGCACCATCTCGCGGGCGGCCGGCGTATCCTCTATGGCCGGGGCGGCGGAAGGGGGCGGGGAAGCGGCCTCCTGGGCCATAAGGGGAGAGGCGGCGGGGAAAAGGAAGGCCGCAAGGGCGAAGGCCAGGGCCAGAGTCAGGGAGGCGGCAGGCGCGCCTGCCCTTAAGGCGCGCCTGGCCGGGCCGGGAAAAGGCGTAAAGGGCGCTGAGGCCCGGAAAAGGCTCATTTCTCCTCCGGTGCGGGGAAGCGAGAAGCCAGAGAGGCAGGGAGGGTACATAATGAACCGGGCCGGCGCGGGCGCTGCAGGCAACAAGGGCGCCGTCACGGCCGGATAAGGCGCTGGATACGGCTCAGGACGGTGTCCCTGGCCCTGCGGAACTTCGAGAGGTCATCGTCGGCCCTGGACTGGGCGTAGGCGCGCAGGCTCTCGGCCTCCCCGATGAGAAGCGTCACTATCTCCGCCACTTCGGCCAGGTACTGGCGGTCGCCCTGGGTAACGTTGAAGGCGGGGTCCTGGTAACGGACCAGCTCCCGGTGGGCGTTGGAGAGGTACTTCACCGTGTCGCCCAGCATGTTGATGACCTGGTTGGAGTCGTAGGCCCCGGAGCTGAGAAGGTCGCCGTAGACGCCGATATACCCGTAGGACTGGATAATAAGGCCGACGGAGAGGGTGGCGATGGTGGTGAGGTCAAGCTTCTCGCGCTCGGAGGGCTCGGAGGGGCCTGAGATCCCGGGCTCCAAAGCCTCCGGGGCCCCCTGGGGGTCCCGGGCCTCCTGGGCCCGAAGGGCGGGGGCCCCCGCAAGGCCCAGGGCGGCCGTAAGGATGAGGGCCGGGATAGCGACGGCGAGACCGCCGCTGCGGCCCCACGGGCGTAGCGGTTCGGGTAAAGTCTTCATGTTTCCTGGGCCTGTGGGGTGGGACGGGGCAAATGGCCCCGGCTGGTGAAATCCGTTTGGAATTCTAGCCTCAAAAAGGGGGGAGATCAACCTGAGGCGGGCTTGCGCCGCCCGGTCACCGGCCCCGGGAAGGCCTGGCCGGGCCTCCACGCCTGGACCTTTGACCGCCTGGCCCTTAAGCAAAACCGCAGCCAACCCCCTCCCTGCCGTTTTTTCCGGCCGTCCCCCGCAGGGCCGCAGACTCCGCCGCCCGCCCCAAGGCCCTGCGGCCTCCCGGCCGCGGATTTCGGCGGGCCGCCGGGCAAGGCGTTCCCGGCAGCCTTCCTCTCCCCGGGCCTGCCAGGGCGCGCGCCACGCTGCCTCAGCCCGCTGCGGGCCCTTGCCGGGCTTGCGCTCCCCGTGCCGGCTCCAGCGCCGGCAAGGGAACGCCGCGGCCTTGACCTCCAATGCCCATGAGGTTAAGATAAATCGCCTCCGCGCAGGCGCGGCCGGCGGGTCCCCCGAGGCTGCCCCGTCGGCCCGGGCCTCCCCCGCCCCTGTCCCCGATTCTTCCCCAACCCTTAAGGCTTCACGCTCTGAGGTGCATACCGGATGCTTTCGCAAACAGCCCCCCCCGGCGGCCGCCGCGCCGCCTCCCGCTGCGCCCCTCCGGCCGCCGCCCTCGCCGCCGCGGCCCTCCTGGCCTTAGCCGCCGCCCTCGCCGCGCCCGTCGCGCCCGATGCCTCCGCCGCCACAACCGTCGACCGTATCGTGGCGCAGGTCAACCGCAACGTGATCACCTTGTCGGAACTCCAGGCCAGGATCAACTCCCTGTCGCCCCCCCAGAAGGCGGCCCTGTCCGGCGCGGGCGACCTCGCGCGCCAAGTCCTGGATCTCATGGTGGACGAGGAGCTCGTCAACCAGGCTGCACAGAAGATCGGGCTCGTGGTGACCGACGCCGAGGTGAGCGAGGCCGTCACGTCCATCATGAACGAGAACAAGATAAACCAGGACCAGCTCCGGAGGGCCCTCCAGGCCTCCGGCACCAACCTGCCCGCCTTCCGGGCGCAGCTCAGGCTGGAGATCCTCAAAAATAAGGTCCTGAGCTACTCCATCATGAACCGCATCGTGGTGACCGAGTCGGAGGTGACGGATTTCCTCAACGGCAAGACCCCCGAGGGGACCGAGCCGGTATTCTCCTCCACCGGGGTCTCGGACTTCGACGGGGTGCGCATCATCTTCCTACAGTCCAGCCCCTCCCGGACCGCCAGCGTGATGGCCAAGGCCGCGCAGATCAAGGCGGAGATCGAGGCCGGGCTCCCGTTCGCCGACGCGGCCAAGAAATACAGCCAGGGGCCCGGCGCCGACAACGGGGGGGACCCGGGCAACCTCGTCGTGCGCGACCTCCAGCCCGAGCTCCAGGCCCTGGCCCGCAAGCTCGTGCCCGGCAAGGTGAGCGAGCCCTTGAACGGCGGGGATGCGGTGCTGCTCATCACCGTGCTCCAGGGCTCCCCCGCTCGGCCCTCGGCCCCCTCCGAGGACTCCGCGCAGGCCCGCAGGCGCCGCGGCTCCAAAAAAGGCGAGCCCGAAGCCCAGGCTTTCACCGCGGAGCAGCGGGCGGGCGCCCGCCGCCAGCTCGAGCAGATCAAGATGCGCCGCAAGTACGAGTCCTGGATCCAGGAACTCAGGAAAAACTCCGTCGTCAGGATCACCCTCTGAGGAGCCTCCGGCCCAGGCGCGGCTTCCGGGGCGCCTCGCCCGCGCGGCGCCCCGCCGCTCTTCCGACGGCCCTCGCCCCGCAGGCCGGCGGAGCCCGGCAGCTCTTTGCCGTACCGCGGCCTTCCTCGCTTCCCCGCGATTTCACTTGACACCGGCCGGGCGCTCCGCCAAACTTCCGGATCGCGGCCCGATCCCGCCTTTGGCGCTACAGCGGCGGGCCCCTCGGCCAGCCGGGCCCGCGTCCTTTCGCGGCATTTCCCATCCGCGGCTTCCCCGGCGAGCGGGCTTTCCCCGCAACCCTTGCCCCGCTCACGCCCTGATCGGGAGCCTCACATCCAACCGGATGACCGGACCTTGACCTTCTTCAGACATCACACCGACGAGCATGCCCAGGACATGGCCGCCCCCCGCGACGGCAGGCGCCCGCTTTCCTTCTCCGGTTTCGGGGAAATGGGGGCCTTCCTGCTCTCTGAGCGGGAAAGGCTTGGGATCTCGCGCAGCGAGATCGCCTCTTCCACCAAGATCACCATGGACCAGCTGGCCAACCTGGAGAACGGGACCTTCACTGGCCTTGCCCCTGTCTACGCCAGAGGGTTTCTCAGGTCCTACGCCCAGACCATAGGTATCGATCCCTCCGAGCTCATAGCCGAGTACCGGCGCCTCTCGGGGCCCCACGACGCCGCCGACAGCAAAATGCACCTCGCCTCCAAGTACGATCCCATCGACCTGGACTCGGACGACGGGATATCCTTCGGGGCCGCCATGGCGGTGCTCCTGGCGGCGGTGGCGGCGGCGGCGGCCCTCATCGCCTTCAACAGGACCGCGCACAACTTCGCGGCCGACTACCTGCCCTTCCTGACCCCCTGGCAGGAGGAGACGCCCGCAAGCGCGGCAGCCCCGGAAAGCGGCGCGGGGCCTGCCGTTGCCCCCGACGGAGGAGCCGCGGCCCTGGAGCCCGCTGCCGCCCCCCTGTCTTCCGCGGCGCCGCAAAGGCCTGCGGAGGGCTCCCGTGACTCACAGGCCGCGCCGGATCCGCCAGCCGGAGCCGCAGGCTCCGGAGCCGCGGCCCCTGAGGCCGCCTCAGCGGCCGCCGGCCCCGCCCTGCTCCCCGCCCCAGCCGCAGGGGCACCCGAAACCCAGGCCGAACCGCCGGCGGCCGCGGCCGGGCCCCCGGCCCCCCCCGCCCCCGCAGGCGGCACGCTGCGCCTCAAGGCCGTGCGGCCCACCTGGGCCCAGGTGAGCGTCGACAACGGCCCCGTTATCCACGTGTACTTCAAGGCCGGTGAGGAACGAAGCTTCGACAGCAAGGCAGGCATCACCCTGGCCGCCGGGGACGGTGCGGCGGTGGTGGCCGACTGGAACGGCTCGCACCTGGGGCCGCTGGGACCTGAAGGGCCGCTGGAGCTGAACTTCCCGCCCCCGCGCACCTGAGGCCGGGCCCCTGCGGCGGGGGGGCGCCGCCGCAACCGCCTCCGTTATGCTTCCCGGAGCGCCGTTCAGGATACCCTGCCCGCATTCCCGTTCAGCCGGGATTATAAGCGTCAAAACCTTTTCCTGCCGCGTCAAAAAGCTTTCCTCAAGCTTCCTTGCCTTGTCAAGGCGCTTTCTTGGGCTTCCTTGTTTCACAAGTTACATGTTTCCTTGAGCTTCCTTGTTTCATGAGTTACATGTTTCCTTAAGCTTCCTTGTTTCATGAGTTACATGTTTCCTTGAGCTTCCTTGTTTCATAACATGCGGATTTTCTTGAGCTTCCTTGTTTCATGAAATACGGATTTTCTTGAGCTTCCTTGTTTCATAAGATACGAATTTTCTTAAGCTTCCTTGTTTCATAAAATACAGGTTTCCTTGCCGCGCCGCCGGGCGCCCGCGAGCTTTCGCGCCAGCCGTTTCTCCTCATCGGGCCGTCACATGGTTTTCCCCGGCAGGCATTCCCGACGGTTCAGTTTTAACCGACGCGCCGACAGCGGCTCATTAGGTTCCGTTCCCGCTTCAGCCAGGGCCATTTCAGTCATGTTCGCCGCGCCGGCCGGGCTTTCCCCGTGGACCGGCCGGGTTTGCCTAAGACCCCTTCCCGGCTTGTTCAGTAGCGCCTGCCGCGCCAATCGCTTCCTTGCCGTTCAGCTCACGCGCGCCCCGGCCGCCGGCGCCTCCCGCGCGGATAACCCCAACATGCCGGGAAAACCCACCTGAACGCCGGACAAGGCCCGGGCAGGCGCCTTGCCGGAGCCTGAACGCCCGGAAATCCGGGAGCCTGAAGCCAGGGTTTCCATTTCGCGCGCGGGAGGGAAAAGCGGCCGCCGCGCGGGCATTGAGCCGCCTAAGCCTTCATCTCGGCGCCAAGCCCCCGGCCCGCCTCCGCGCGCCCCGTTTTTCAGGCGGCTCGCGCTTCTTTTCCGAGGCATGCCCCGCCGCGAAGGGGGCGGCGCGCCTCAGGAAAGAAAAATCGGCGCAGCCTGAAAACGCCGAATCGGGCATCTCCGCGAACGCCGCCGCAAAGGCGATCCGCGAAGACCTGACTTAAGCGGCGCGGCGCGACGGGCTGAACCCGGCCCCGAAGCCTCCCCGAAGCCGCGCGGCCCCACCTAATGGCAAGGCTTTCGCTGAAAAGGCCTTATCGCGGCCGGGCGGCGTTTTCCAGGCGGCACCCGGGTCCCTCCCCCTCGCGCTCCGGGCGCCTTCCGCAGGCGGGCCCGCCGATCTCCCCGGCGGAGCGCGGACCAGCCCGCCGCCGGCGCATATTGAAGCCCGGGCGCGTTCCGGCCGTCTTCCGCCGCCCGGCCCCCGCCAAGCAGGGCGGCCTGGCAGGCCCCCTCCTCCCTGACCCGCAGGCCTGCCCTGCCGCTTTCCCTCAAAACCAAGGCCGCTGCCGCCGCTTTCCCTCTGAACCGCGGCCCGCCTTCCCGCTTCCGCCATTACCATGGCCTTTTCCGCTGCCTTCGCCGAAAACGGGCCTGCCCTCAGCCCGCGGCCCGGCAAGGGGCCCCCCCCAGGCGCCCCCGCGCGCCATGCCGCAGCAGGAGTCCGGAACATGACCGCCAACCCGCAGCTGGCCATAAAACCCCTGCTCGAGGAAGGGCGCGAAGACGAGCTCGCGGGCTTTTTGAGCTCCCTCCATCCTGCGGACGTGGCCGAGGCCATCGCCCCCTTGAGCATGGAGGACACCATCAAGGTGATGAGCCACCTGGACATCCAGCAGGCGGCGGATGTGCTGGTGGAGCTCTCGGAGAGCACCCGCGACGAGGTGGCCCGCACCCTGCCCCTGGACAAGCTCACCCTGCTCGTCGACGAGATGGAAACCGACGACGCGGCGGACATCGTGGGCGAACTCCCGGACGAGGCGGCGAAGGAGGTGCTCTCCGGGCTTGACTCCGAGGACCAGGCGGAAGTGCGCCGCCTCCTGATGTACGGGGACGACACTGCCGGCGGCATCATGCAGACCGAACTCGTGCGGGTCCGCTCTTCCGACACGGTCGAGGCCGCCACCGACAGGATCCGCGAGGAAGGGGACGAGGTGGGGGACATCGAGAGCGTCTTCGTGGTGGACGAGCAGGGGGCCCTCCAGGGGGAGGTGAGCCTGCGGGCCCTGCTCCTGGCCCGGCCGGGGACCCTCATGAGCGAGCTTATCTCCAGGCCTTCCGCCCTGGTGCTCCACGTGGACGAAGACCAGGAGACGGCGGCTCAGAAGTTCAAGAAGTACGACGTGAAGGCCGCCCCCGTCGTGGACAGCCAGAACCGCCTCCTGGGCAAGGTCACGGTGGACGACATCATAGACGTCGTCCACGAGGAGGCGGACCAGGACATCTACCGCATGGCCGGCTCCTCCGAAGAGGAGCTCGCGGGGGCGGGAGCCACCCGCACCGCCACCTTGAGGCTCCCCTGGCTCCTCTTCAACCTGGGCGGGGGCTTTCTCACGAGCTTTATCCTCGCCTACTTCGAGAAGTCCTTCCAGGAGACAATGACCCTCGTGGCCTTCGTGCCTATGGTGATGGGCCTCTCCGGCGCGGTGGGAAGCCAGTGCGCCACCATCACCGTCAGGGGCCTTGCCACCGGCCGCATCGCGGGGGGAGGGATCATGCGCAACATCGTCAAGGAGCAGAAGGTTTCCTCCCTTCTGGCCTTGTCCCTGGGAGTCTCCATCGCGCTGGTCTCCGGCTCCATCCATCATGCCGCGCGGCTCGGCACGGCCGTGGGGGCCTCCATCGCCGCGGCCATGGTGGTGGCCGCCTTCATAGGGGTGACGACCCCGATGCTCTTCCGGGCCGCCAACGTCGACCCCGCCCTGGCCTCCGGGCCTGTGGTCACCTCCGCCAGCGACGTGGCCAGCCTCCTCATCTACTCGCTCGTGGGCACGGCCATCGCCTAAGGGCCAGGCGGCCCCGGAACCTTCCGCGGCTTCCGGCCCCCCCGCCGTCGTCCCCGAGGCCCCGACCCCCCAGGCCTACCCGCCCGTCCGCCCGAGGCGAGGCCCAGGCCCGCCCGAGGCCTCTTCCTTCCCGGCGCCTGAGGCGCCGGGAAGGCCATGCCGCCGTCATTCCCTGGGCCTCCGGCGCCCGTCCTTTCAACGTCCGCCGCCCTTGCCGCAGCTTCTGATTTTAGTGTTGCATTGTACGGGGTTTTGCTCTAGCCTTTCGGATTCACAGGCCAAAATCCTAACCGATCCCCCCCTGATGCCTGCGGTTTCCGCCTCGCCCTGCCCGGCTTCAGGGGGCTCCGCCTGCGCGCCTGCGCCTGTTCCGCCCCGTGCCGCGTTTTTCGGTTCCCGGCCCCTTTTCCCGCCCAGGGCGGCTCCCTGGGCCTCGCTCCCGGCAGGCGCCAGGCTTCCTGAAGCCTGGCCCCTCCCCTGGAGGCACCCGCCCTCTCACGGCCCCTGCAGCCCCATCAGCCATCGCGCCCGAGAACCCCGGTTCCTCCGCCGGCCGCCTGAAGGGCTCCCGCTTGCGCCCTCTTTACAAGACGCCCCATGACATCCCAGGACACCGAAAACGCCAAGGACCCGGCGGCCGATGCCTGCGGCGGCCACGCCTCCCAGGAAACGGCCGGCGGCCACGCCGCCAAAGGCGCCGCCCCCGCCTCCCGGGAAACGGCCGGCGGCCACGCCGGCAAAGGCGCCGCCCCCGCACCCCAGGAAACGGCAGGCAGGCGCCCCGCGCGCGCGGGCGCCCGAGCCAAGGCGGCCGCGCCTGCCGGCCCCGCCGCGCAGGGGGCCGTGGTGCCGTTCGCGAGGGACAGCCTGGGCCCGCGATCCCAGAACCTCAGGATCCTCACCGAGATCCTGGGCTTCCAGGCGAGCCAGCGCGGAAAGGAGATCATACTGCCCGCCCAGGACCCGGCCCTCCTGGAGCTGGGCCGCAAGGCCATAGCCGGGCTCTCGGTCATCCCCTCCCGCAGCGCCGTGCCCGACACCTGGGAGACGGAATGCCTCGCGCATCTCCTCAAGAACAACCCCGAGGTGGATCTGGAGGACTTCTACGCGGGATCCGCCGCCTCATCCCTCCCCGCCGCCCCCAGGACCATGGCCCAGAAGAGGTTCCTGGAGGCCATGCGCTCCCATCCCCTGGTCTTCGGCCTGGGACCGGCCGGCACGGGCAAGACCTTCCTCGCCGTCTGCGCCGCGGTGGAGGCCCTCCTGTCCGGCGACGTCTCCAGGATCGTGCTCACGCGCCCGGCAGTGGAGGCGGGCGAGCGGCTGGGCTTCCTGCCCGGCGATCTCGCCGACAAGGTTGACCCCTACCTCAGGCCCCTTTACGAGGCTCTCGCCGAGCTCATGCCCTTCAAGAAAATAGCCAGCCTCAAGAGCACCGGAGAGCTCGAGATGGCGCCCCTGGCCTTCATGCGCGGCCGCACCCTGACCAGGGCCTTCGTTATCCTGGACGAGGCCCAGAACGCCACCCGCGAGCAGATGAAGATGTTCCTCACCCGCCTGGGGCCCATGAGCCGGGCCGCGGTGACGGGAGATCCCGGCCAGAGCGACCTGCCAGGCGGCTTGCCCGCCGGGCTTCTGGAGGCCATGGAGATCCTGCCCGGCACGGAGGGCATCATGTTCTGCTTTTTCACCGGCAGGGACTCGGTCAGGCACCGGCTGGTGCGCGACATCATCGAGGCCTACCGCAGCAATGCCCGTCCGCAGGGCCAGCCCCCCAAAGGCCGGGGCGCGCCCGCGCCAAAGTCCGGACTATGACGACCACACCACGCACACCCTCGAGCCCCCTTGTCCCCGTCCCCCGCCCCGTCGGCCCCACCAGGGCCGCCCACGTCCGCGGCGCCCGCCGCGCCAAGGCCGCCTCCTTCGTCTTCGGCGCGATGGGCGCTTTCTTCACCCCCGCCTTCGCCGTGCGGGCGACGCTCATCGCGGTCGTCGCCGCGGCCACCGTCTACTGCCTGGGCCAGCCCCGCTCCGGCGAAAACGAGATAGGCGGCCGCGCCGCCGCTTCTGTCTGGAGCGACCGCCGCCTCGAGGTGGAGGACCCGGCGGCCACCGAACTCGAGAGAATCCGCGCCGAGGCGGCGGTGGTGCCCGTCTTCTTCCAGGATGACCAGATCCCCGCCACTGTCATGGATGACATCCGCCGGATCTTCCGGGAAGGGAGGCGCCTGGCCCTCGAGACCCCTGAGCCGCTGCCCGAGGAGTTCGAGGACGATTTCTACAAGGTCTTCCTCTCTGGCCGCGAGCTTGAGAACCGCCGCGCGCACAAAGCGGCCCTGCAAGATTCCGGCGCGGGAGGCGCCCGGGCCGATACCGGGGCCGGAACCGATGCCAGGGCCAGAGCCGATGTCCGCGCCGGAGCCGGCGCGGGCGGTTCCCGCTCCGGAACCAAAGACGGCCTGGTCGCTAACGGCTCCAGGGCCTCGTCAGGCGCCTCACGCCAGGATCGCGCCGCGGCCCCTCCTGCCGATGCCTCGGCCGGAGCCCTTGGCGTCCAAGAGGGGGCCGGCCGGCCCTCCCCGGACCCGCAACCCCTAGCCGAGACCCAGGCCTTGCCGGGCGCTCCCCCGGCGGCCGGGGCCTCCGCCTCCCTCATGGACAACGCCCCCTCCGGCGCCGCTGCCGAGGTTGCCGCAGCCCCCTCCGGAAAGCACCCCCCGGCGGCGGGCGAGCCGGATCCCTACTCCTCCGGCGGAGCCGAAAGCGCGCCTGGGCCTGAAGCCGCGTCTGCGGCTGCCGCGCCAGCGGCCGCGGAGGTCAAGGCAGGCTCCGGGCCCCAACCTCAGGCCGATGCCGCGCCAGCTCAGCCGGCAGGCGCCGTGAGCGGGCCCCAGGCCGGCGGAGAGCCTGATCTGCAGGCCGGGACGGAGGCCCGTCCCCAGGCCGTCAACGCTCCAGACCGGCAGACGGGGGCCGCCCATGAAACGCCCGCCGCCGGGCCCCCCCCGGCAGGCGGAGCGGGCCGGCAGCGGACGGCCGCCGCCCCCCCCGAGCCCCGGAGGAACCGGGCCTCCAGGCCCGGAAGCGCGGCGCCCGGGCCCCGGCAGGGCCGCGCGGGGCCGCTCGACTACTACCCGGACACCCCGGCCATGCTCCAGGACGACACGGCAGGCCCGGGTTCCCTTCTGCGGAGGACCGCCAGGGCAGGCTTCTCGGAACAGCTCGAGCGGAGCGTCACCATGCTCGCCGTGGAACTCCTGGGCCAGGGCCTGGTCGAGGAGAGGCCCGATTCCCCTTCCTTCCTGGGCAAACAGGTGACCCTCACGCGTTCCGGAGCCCAGCCGGCCATGGTGAGCTTCGAGTCCTTCCTGACCATGTCCAGGGCGAGGGCGTACCTGATACCCCGGGCGCGCATGCAGGCGGCGGACACCGGGACCTTCCCCGGCCTCATCATCGATCTTGTGACGAGCGTGCTCAGGCCCAACGTGACCCTGGATCAGGCAACCTACTCCTTCCGGCAGACCGATGCCGCCCTCACTGCCCAGCCGGTAGTCTACCGGGTGCGGAAAGGGGAGCTCATAGTCAGGGAGGGAGACATCATCACGCCGCGGACCAAGTTCATTCTGGACGCGCTCGCGGCCGACAGGGACAAGGGTTACTGGATCAAGCGCTCGGCCGGGCTCCTGGTGATCCTCCTGGTCTTCCTCACCGTCACCCAGGCGGTGGCCGGCATGGAGCGCCGGAGGACGTCGGGCTTCCGTGAGGCCCTGCTCATGGCCTTCCTGCTGCTGGGCTGCATCTTCATGGCATGGGCCTCGGTGCGGCTGGGCTCCGGCTTCGAGAAGGGGTTCGGCCTGGCGCACCCGCATACCCTGTTCCTGGCCATGCCCTTCCCCGCCGCCGCCATGCTCGCTGTGATCTTCCTGGGCAACCGCAGGACCGTGCCGGTGGCCTTCCTGGGGGCGATCCTGGGGGCGGTGCTGTCCCCCATGGACACCTTCGGCGCCTTCGTCTACCTGGCCAACGGGTCCCTGGTGACAGTCCTGCGCCTCAGGCACCTCTCCGAGCGGGGCAAGTTCCTGTCCGCCTCACTCATGTGCGCCCTCACCAACATTCTCACCATCCTGGGCCTCTCTCTCATGGACGGGCGCGCCGCGGTGTCCTACGACCTCCTGGCCGGGGCGGTCTCGGGAATCCTGTCGGGCATCCTGGCCTCCGGCCTCGTGCCGGCGGTGGAACTCCTCATGGGATTCACCACCAACCTCAAGCTCATGGAGCTGGGCAACCTCAACCGCCCGCTCCTGCGCGAGCTGATGCTCGCCGCCCCCGGCACCTACCACCACTCCGTCATCGTGGGCAGCATGGTGGAGGCCGCGGCCGAGGCCATCGGAGCCAACCCCCACCTCGCCCGGGTCGGGGCCTACTACCATGACATCGGGAAGATCAGGAAACCCCTGTACTTCATCGAGAACCAGTCCGGCGAGAACCGCCACGACTCGCTGACGCCCACCATGAGCGTGCTGATACTCATCGGCCACGTGAAGGACGGGGTGGAGATCGCGCGCGCCAACATGCTCCCGCCCGAGGTGGTCGACATCGTGGAGCAGCACCACGGGACCAGCCTCATGTCGTTCTTCCTCCATAAGGCCGTCGAGGGCCGCAGCCCCAACTCGCCTCCCGTGAACCCCGGCGACTTCCGCTACCCGGGCCCCAAGCCCGCCAGCAAGGAGGCGGGCCTGGTCATGCTCGCCGACATCTGCGAGGCCGCCACCCGGTCGCTCACCGAGCCCACCCCGGCCAAGATCCAGGAACTCGTGCGCGCCCTCATCAACCGCATCTTCGACGACGGCCAGTTGGACTCGAGCGAGCTGGTCCTGCGCGACCTCACCGAGACCATGCGGATCTTCACCAACATCCTAGTGGGCATCTACCACCACAGGATCACCTACCCCGTGATCAACAAGGCCGCCGCCAAGACCCAGGCCATCCGCAGCAAGGAAATCTACGGCAGCCTCGCGGCGGACACGGCAGCGGCCAAGCGGGTCACGCACTGAACCTCCCAGGCCGCCGGGGCCGCCGCCTGAAGCCCCCCGCCCCGGCCTGAATCCCCCTCGCTTCGGCGGGAAAGCCGCCCGGAACCCTTGAACCTTGACGGTATTCCTGGACAGCCGCCTTCCCGGCGGAACGCTGAGCCCCTTAAGGCTCAAGAGGCGCCTGGGGACGGTCCTCAAGGCGCTGGGCCGCGGCGGGGCCTCCCTGAGCGTGCTGATAGCCGGGGACGCGGAGCTCAGGGAACTCAACCTCGGCTTCCGGGGAAAAGACGCCCCCACCAACGTCCTGGCCTTCCCCTTCAGGCCTGGGCAGGGCCCCGAAGCCTGCGGCGCCGAGGCGGGCCCTAAGGGCGCGGAAGGGGCCATGCCCTTCCCTGAGCACGCTCTGCCCAAGGCCATGCAAGGCTACCTGGGGGATCTGGCCGTGTCCTTCGAGACCGTGGCGCGCCAGGCGGGGGAACAGGGCATTCCGGAAGGTGAGCTGCTGTACTTCTACCTGATTCACGGCCTGCTTCATCTCCTCGGGTACGACCACGAGCGCTCCCCCGGCGACGACGAGGCGCAGACACGCGAGACCCACAGGCTCATGGGGCTGATCCCGCACACTCTCCCGTGACGCCAGACCCGGTGGCCCCTGCGGCCTGGCGAAATGCCCCGGCCCGGCATTTCCTGCCGCGCGGCCAGAGCCGCCGCGAGGGCTTCCGATGAAGTCAGGGGCGAAAGCGGCCGGCGCGCGGCGGGCGTGAACGCTTCGCGCCCTTTCCGCTCCGGCGGCGCCGCCGTTGAAAGAGTGATAGCATCCTGCGGAACGGGCAGGAGGCCGCCCGGTCTCCCGAACGCGCACCGGCTATGTCCGCCGTGATGCCGGCTCAGGCGGAACGCGGCCGTTCAAGGGCTGGAGGCGGGCTGGCGGGGCTAAGGGATGCCGCATATGGGGAGCGAAGAGGCGGGTCAAGAAAGGCACGGAACGCCGCCCCCGCTTCCGGCATGATTTCCTGTCCCCTCCCGGCCGCCGCGGGCTGCCTTCCCTCGGAGAGGCCGCCCGCGCGGGCTGCCGGCACTTATGCCCCGACACGCGCGGCGAACCGGCAGGCCGATTCGCCGCCCTGGCCCGGCCAAGCCGGAGACTGGCCTTGCCTGAGAGCGGGCCGACTCATCCCCCGAACTGCGGGAGTCTCCGGCCCTGCGCGGATAAAGGGAGAAGCCATGAAAGCCCGTCGTCCGCGGCCGGCCGCCCCCGGCGACGGGAAAGCCCGCGGCGCAAGCCCTTTTTAGGGGGGCTGAAGGAACGGATGCCGGCGCGGGCCCGCCGGCCGCTTCGGGCGGCGGGAAGGCCTGGCGGGCCCCTCCCTCCCCCGAGCCGCCCTTGAAGCCGCAGGATCCGTCAACGGGCCGGGCAGTGGCGCTGGAAAACGAACACGCGCCCTTCCGCGGCTTGGCGGCTCCTCTCCGGGGAATGCCGCGGCCATGAGACGGCGCGCTGACATCGGAGCGGAACCGCCTGAGGCGGCCCGATCACGCGCGGATCGCCGCCGGCCGCAGGCGGCTCCGCCGGAGGAAGACGTCGCCGGGTATCCCGCCATGGAAAACGAAGAAATAAACCGGGCGGCGCCTTGCGTTTTCCCATGCCGCCCCTCAAGATCGCGCTCTTGTTCGGCGCCCGCGCGTTTTACGGCCGCAGGCTCGGCGAGGCCCGCCCGGCGCCGGACCCGCGCGGCGGACTCCTGAGCCCGGCGGACCGGGACAAGGACCCTGTCTTCGAGCCGCGGCCGGTCACCGCATCCTCCGGCCCGGTCTCCGCCGGGGCCGCTGACAAGCCAGGCGCCGGGGAAGGCGATAAGCCTCCCGCCTGCGGCGGAAGCGCCGGCGGCAGGATCAAAGCGACCGGCACGATCGCCGCGATCGTCAAGCCCCTTACGTCTCCAGGGCTGAGGCCGCACTTCCGTCATACGGCCGCGGCTCCCGGGGCATGGGCCAATTTACCCGGGGAGGAAACCGCCGCCCTGCACAGCCTGCCAAGGAGGCGCCCCGTCACCGTCGTCTGCGGGTCGCGGAGGGAGGCCGACAGGCGAAGGTAACCCGAAAACGGGATCGGGCTTGACGGATGCAGGATCGCCAAGTGACCCGCGGCCTGTCCGCCGCCTTCCGGCCGGAAGCCCGCGCCGGGCCGTTTCCTCCCGGCCGCCTGATTGCCCTCTCGGATCCCGCGTCTGCCGCTCAGGCCAGCGGCCTGCCCCTCCCGGCGGCGCGCGCGCCCTTCACCGCCGAAACCGGAAACAGGGCATGCGACGGCCGCCGCCTTGCGGCAAGGCCGGCCTCAGGCGCGCCGGGCGCCGGCGCCCGGCGAAGGGGCAGGCGCGGCAAGCCGGGGCGTCATGACCCTGGCCTCGCCGCCGGACCCGCGCCTCCGGGCCGCCCCGGGCACGGGGGCAGGCGGCCGCCGATCCTGAAAAATAACGGGCTCCCGGCCCCGCCGCCGCCTCCCGGCTCACGGGCGACCCCTGATCTCAGGCTTTTCGCGGGACTTCCCCGACGGACCGGACCGGCCGGAGTCTCAACGCTTCGCCTGCGGCCCTCAAGCCTTGCCGGGCGCCTGAGGCCTAAGGCTCCGGCCTGAACAAGAGCTTCCAGAAATCCGGGAAAATGCGCGACTCCGGAAGTCCTGGCCCGAACGCAAACCGAAGGCCGCCGTGATCGTCGAGAGGCAGCTTCAGTCGGCCGCTGAAAAACATTTTCATAGCCTTTGGCGTTAAAAAATACCGAGGGTATCAAGCTATCTCTTAATATAATAATTATTAAATTATATAGATTAATATATAGAAAAATTTATATTTTATCCCGTTATGCCTTTCACTGTCCGGGGGGAGTTCCAGATGATCTAGGCATATCGACACAAAGGTTGGTATTTCAGCACACCGTTAGTGCAAAATATGGCTTGACAGCCCCCTGCTCTTTTGCTAAGTTTTATTCGGCTTGAAGGCCGCCCCAAGCGCTTTGCGGGATACCCCCAAGGCGCGCCGGTTGCCGCCACGCCGCCCAGGTCCGCCTTTCCTGACCTGCGGCTTCTCCGGCCTCCGCGCCTTCAGGGCGCCTCGTCCGTTTTCCCGTCAAGCCTGAGGTTTTTTCGAATTGACGCCAAAAACGTCCCCTGGACTGCTCTCTCCGCTGAACGATCTCCCCTTCAGGAAAATTTTCGGAGAGAATGCCGAACTGCTCAAGGATCTGCTGGCTTCCTTCACGGGCCGGAGCCTTGACAGCTTCGACGGCCTTACAGTGACGAATCCTTTCCTGGAGCCGGAATACCCCGGCGGCAAACGCGGCATCTTGGACATCAGGGCCGAAACCAACGACAGGACCGCGTTTGACATCGAGGCGCAGCGCAGGATGCGCCCCTTCCTCTGGGAGCGGATGCAGTTCTATAACAGCAGAATTAACGCCGACGGGATGAAGGCCGGCAAAACATTTCAAACCGCCGTGCAGGCCGTCAGCATCGTCATCGCCGGCTTCAATATTTTCTCGGGGAACGAGTTCCGGCACGATTTCCGGCTCCGCCGCGGCAACGGCAAGGATCTCTTCCGGCGTTCCAACGAACTGATCGTTCTGGAAGTCCTTAAGGCACGCAAAGCCGCTCCTGTCGAGCCTAAGGACGGGGTGACCGGCGCGGTCTACTGGCTGCTTTTTTTTTACGTCAGGAGCAAGAAGGAGCTGATGGCCATGTCCGAAAAAAGCCCGTCTCTGCAGCATGCCGCGGAGATTCTCATTCACTTGAGCGAGGATAGGAATCTTTACGAGCAGGCCCTGGCCCGGGACAAGCTCGAGAGGGATTTCGCTTCATTCCACTACGCAGGCAAAACGGAAGGCATGGCGGAAGGCATGGCGAAAGGCATGGCGAAAGGCAGGGAGGAAGGCATGGCGAAAGGCATGGCGAAAGGCAGGGAGGAATCCCGCCTCGAGTTGGTCAGCAACGCCCTTAAGCTGAACCTCGCTATAGACCAGATCGCGGCTCTCACGGGGCTACCCGTGGAGGAGGCGTCGCGGCTGGTCGATTCCCTTAAGGGTTGAAGCCGCCCGGACGATGAACCGCGAGCTCCGGCAGCCGCGCCTCGCGCCTTGCCGCGGCTCCCAGCCTAAATGCCCGGGGCGGGCTTCCGCCCCGGGCTCCGGCGCCAGTCCGCCCGGCCTGACCTTTGCCGGAGGCGCGACTGGCAGACCGAGTCTTTTTGCCGTCGGAGACATGTCGGAGCTGATGGCCATGTCCGAAAAGCCAGTCTCCAGGGCAGGCCTCGGAGACACTCATTCACTTGAGCGAGGATAGGGTTCTTTACGGGCAGGCCCTGGCCCGGGGAAAAGCTCAAGAGGGATTTTGCTGCATTCCGTTACGCGGGCAAAGCGGAAGGCATAGCGAAAGGCTGAGAGGAAAACCGCCTCGAGGCGGCCGGCAACGCCCTTAAGCTGAACCTCGCTTTAGACCAGATCGCGGCTCTCACGGGACGGCAACGCCAAGGATCTCTTCCGGCGTCCCAATGAACTGATCGTTCTGGAAGTCCTTAAGGCACACAAAGCCGCTCCTGTCGAACCTAGGGACGGGGTGACCGGCGCGGTCTGGTCTACCGGCTGCTTTTTTTTAACGTCAGGAGCAAGAAGGAGCTGATAGCCATGACCGGAAAAAGCCCGTCTTCGCAGCATGCCTCGGAGACTCTCAGCCATTTGAGCGAGGATAGGATTCTTTACGAGCAGGCCCTGGCCCGGGAAAAGCTCGAGATGGATTTCGCTTCATTCCACTACGCAGGCAAAACGGAAGGCATGGCGGAAGGCATGGCGGAAGGCATGGCGGAAGGCATGGCGGAAGGCATGGCGGAAGGCATGGCGGA